>NZ_MOWM01000194.1 GCF_016082275.1 Variovorax sp. E3 | reverse complement strand
GCCGCGCGCCGGTCATGCAGCGGCAGCAGCGACGACATGACGCGCCGGCCGTCGCGTCGCGCGCGGCACAGGGTCTGCGCGGCCTCGGCCGGCGAGACCTCCGCTCCCGCCTGCGCGGCGACGGCCTCGGCCAGCGTCACAGGACGGGGAAGCGCTGCCACGGATGGGCCTGTTCGAACGCGCGCGCGAACGCGAGCAAGGCGTCGTCCGCGCCTTCACGCGCCACCAACTGCACACCCACCGGCATCGGCCCCGCAAAGCCGCAGGGCAGCGCGATGGCCGGCAGGCCCACGGCGTTCGCGAAGCCGGCGAACACCGCATGGCCGCGCGGGCCGACCTCGCGCCCGTCGATGCGCGTCGGGTGCGTCTGGCTGGCGGGCCAGGGCAGCGCGGCCGCCGCGGGCGTCAACAGGAAGTCGTGGCGCTCGAACAGCCGCGCCAGCGTGTTGCGCAGCCGTTCGGCCTCGTACAGCAGCTCGAACAGCTCCGACGCGCTGGCCTTGCGGCCGTTCTCGGCGTTCGCCTGCATCGCGGCGCCGAACAGCGACGGATCGAAGGGCCGGCTCGACAGCTCTTGCGGATGCGCCACCAGCCAGGCCAGGCCGACCTGCGCCAGCAGCGGCCAGCGCTGGTTGACGGCCTCGACGATGCCGAAGTCTTGCGCTGTCGTGACCTCGTGGCCCAGCGCGGCCATGCGGCGCGCGGTCGCTTCGGTGAGCGCCGCGATCTGCGGATCGACCGGGTGATCGCCGAAGCGCGGAATGAAGAGAATGCGTGCACGTTGCAGGCCTGCGCCCTCCTCCACCGGGCGGTCGCCGATCACCTGCATCACCGCCGCCACGTCGGCCACGCTGCGCGCGATCGGGCCCGCGACCTCGAAGCCCAGAAAGATCGGCGGCAGTCCGTCGCCGCGGGGCACGCGCCCGCGCGAGGGCTTGAAGCGACGAGGTTGGTGTGCGAGGCCGGCCGGCGGATGGAGCCGCCGCCGTCGGTGCCCAGCGCGATCGGGCAACCGCCCGCGGCCACCAACGCCACCGCGCCGCCCGACGAACCGCCGGGCGTGAGGCTCGGGTTCCACGGGTTGCCGGTGGGGCCGAACACCGGGTTGTCCGTGTAGCCCTGCATCGTGAACTCGGGCACGTTGGTCTTGCCGAAGATCACGGCGCCGGCTTCGCGCAACCGGGCCACCGGCAGCTCGTCGCGCTCGGCCAGCGCACCGGCCAGCGCGCGGCTGCCCCAGTGCGTCGGCAGGCCGCGCACCTGCAGGTTGTCCTTGATGGTGACGGGCACGCCGTCGAGCGCGCCCAGCGCCCGGCCGCCGCGCCAGCGCGCCGTGCTTTGCGCGGCCGCGTGCGCGGCGCCTTCGCTGTCGAGCGTGACGAGCGCGTTGAGCCGCGGGTTGACCTCGGCGCTGCGCTGCAGGCAGGCGTGCAGCGCGTCGGTCGGCGTGAACGTCGCATCGCGATAGCCGGCCGCGAGCTGCGCCGCGTCGAGTTGCCAGAGCGGTGTGGTGCTGTGCATCGGGGCGGGCCTCACATGTGCGCCGGCAGCCACGTCACCAGCTGCGGCACGGCCATCAGCAGCAGCGTGAACGCGATCATGATCAGCGCGTACGGCAGCGCACCCCAGATCGCGTCCTGGATGCCCCCCTTGTCGGGGCGGATGCCGTGCACCACGAACAGGTTCATGCCCACGGGCGGCGTGATCAGGCCCAGCTCGCACATCAGCACGATGAAGATGCCGAACCAGATCGGGTCGACGCCCACCGCGATCGCGATCGGATAGGTGATCGGGATCGTCGCCACCTGCATCGACAGCACGTCCATGAACATGCCCAGGATCAGGTAGAACACGATGAGCGCCAGGATCAGCCCCGTGGCCGACAGGCCCTGGCTCGCGACCCACTTCGTCATTGCTTCGGCCACGCCCGTGAGGCTCACCGTCAGGTTCAGGATGAACGCGGCCACGACGATCAACAGGATCATGCCGCTCACGCGCGCCGTCGAGATGAAGCAGTTGCGCAGCAGCTCCCAGTTGAGCTTGCCCGACTGCCAGACGAAGCCCAGCGCCGCGATCACGCCCAGCGCCGCGCTCTCGGCCGCCGTGGCGATGCCGAAGTACAGGCTGCCCATCACGATGCCGAACACCACCGCCGGCGGCACCAGGTGCACGAGCACGCGCAGCCGCTGGGCCATCGGCACCTTGGGCTCGCGCATCGCGTTGCCGCTGGCCAGGCTCGAGACGGCGATCCACAGCATGAAGCTCAGCGTGAGCAGCAGGCCCGGGATGATGCCGGCAACGAAGAGCTTGCCGATCGAGTTGTTGGTGAGCGAGCCGTACACGATCATGTTCACGCTCGGCGGGATCAGGATGCCCAGCGTGCCGCCCGCGGCCAGGCTGCCCAGCGAAGCGCGCATCGGGTAGCCGCGCCGCTGCAGCGACGGCAGCGCCACCGTGCCGACCGTGGCCGCGGTGGCCACCGACGAACCCGAGGTGGCGGCGAACAGCGCGCAGCTGCCGATGTTGGTGTGCAGCAGCCCGCCCGGCAGGCGGCCCAGCCAGGCCGACAGCGCGATGTACATGCGGTCGGCGATGCCCGAACGCAGCAGCAACTCGCCAAGCAGCACGAACAGCGGCACCGACGTGAGCAGGCTCTCGTTCTGCACGCCCCACACGACCGGCGCGATCGAGTCCATGAAGGGCGCGCCGTACGCTGCAATGCCGCCGATGATGCCGACGGCCGCCATCGACACCGCGATCGGCAGGCCGAGCAGCATCAGGGCGAGCATCGCGAAGAACGCGAATCCGATGAGGGCGATGTTCATGGGGCGGCTCCTTCGGCCTGCTGCCGTGCCTTGAGGTCGTCGAGCTCTTCCTTCAGCTCTTCCTTCGCACTCTTCGGATGGAAGTCGCTGTTGAGCTTCGGGATGTCGCCGCCGGCCAGCAGTCGCGTCGCCCGCCATGCCAGGCCGCAGGCCACCAGCGCGAAGATCACCAGGCCCAGGTACCAGACGCCCTGCGGAATGATCAGCGGCGTGGCCCAGGGCGTCTGCGCGGTGCTGCGGTAGGCCGTCGTGTCCTGGATCACCTTGAACGCGACCCAGGCGATGAACAGCGCGAACACCGCCAGCGAGACGATCGAGAGCCAGTTCAGCAGCGCCTGCACGCGCGGCGGAAACTTGTCGTGGAACACGTCCACGCGGATGTGGTTGCGCCCCAGCAGCGACAAACTGAAGGCCAGCGTGGAGCCGACCGCCAGCGCGTAGCCGCCCAGCTCGTCGGCGCCCTGCAGCGAGACATTGAACAGCTTGCGCGAGATCGTCTCGATGGCGACGACGAAGGCCAGCCCCAGGAAGATCGCGCCGAAGGCCGTGGCCAGCACGGTCTCCATGCGGGCCCTGAAGGCCGCGCGCGGGGCGGCGGCGTGCGCGGGTTGCCGCTCGTGGGTCATGGCGGCGCTGTTCATTGCAGGCCCAGCACCGGTGCCACCGTCGCCTGCCAGGTCTTCAGGCAGTTCGGGTTCGACTTGTTGCACACCTCGGCCCACACCGGCAGCGACACCTTGGTGACGGCGCCGCGCAGCAGCTCGGTGTCGGCGGGCGTGACGGGCACGTTGACGAGGGTGAACTTCTTGCCGGTGGTGCAAGGGTCCTTGCCGGCGTTGCAGTTCAGCGCGTCCTTGAAGAGCTCTTCGGAGTACTTCCACATGTCGTCGCTCAGCGTGTCGAAGGCCTGCTTCAGCTTGACCTTGGCATCGGGCGCCAGCGCGCTCCACGACTTCATGGTCATGCCGTAGCCGTTCAAGGCCATCTGGAAGCCGATCGGCATCTGGTGCGTCGTCACCTCCGGCCAGCCCGCCGAGTTGGCCGAGCTGGGCCCGGTGATGGCGCAATCGACCACGCCCAGCGACAGCGACTGGTGCGTGTCGGCGAACGACACCGGCACCGGCGTACCGCCCACCATCTCGATGAACTTGGCCAGGTTCTGGTCGTACACGCGGACCTTCAGGCCCTTGATGTCCGCCAGCTTGGCGATCGGCTTCTTGCAAAAGAGGATCTGCGGACCGAAGGGCCAAACGGCCAGCAGCTTCACGCCGAACTGCGCCTGCAGGCGCGCATCCGCCGTGTCGAAGTAGGCCTTGGCCACCTTGCGGCCCGTGACGTAGTCGGGCGCCGCGCCCACCAAGTCCAAGCCCAGGATCGTGGGCTCGTCGCGCGAGTTCTGCGACACGCGCAGCGAGACGAGGTCGAACAGGCCCGCCTTCATCACGCGTAGCTGCTCGGTGTCCTTGATGCCCAGCGTGTCGATGGGCTTGTAGTCGACATCGATCGGCAAGCCGGTGCGGGCCGCGAAGTTCTCGAAGAAAGGCTGCTCCTTGTTCTTCTGGAGCAGGCCGGTGGCCAGCGGCTGGCCGATGGCTTTCATCTTGATGCGGTCTTGCGCGTGGGCCGCGGGCAACGCGAGCACCACGGCCACGGCAACTGTGGCGAATGACTTGAAGTGAAGGTGAAACAACGGCATGAGAACTCCAGCAGAGAGGTGAGTGGGGAACGGGACGGCATCGAAAGAAGGACGTGCCATTGAATCCCGCGGCGGCGCGGCGCAGCGGACTATTCCGCTGCGCGGGACAGTCGGAAAAACTGTTTTGGAATCAAGCACTTGGCGCGTTGCGCCAGTGGAAGACGCGCCGAAGATGCGCGGAAGACGCGGGGCCTTCAGCGACCGCCGTAGGCGGCGGTGATCTCGTCGGCGGCGGCGCGCACGGTGGCGCCCAGGTGAGGAAAGTCGGTGCTCTTGATACGCTGCGTCGGGCCGACCAGCGAGATCGCGCCGAAGGGCTGGCCATGCTCGTCGCGGATGGCCGCGGCAATGCAGCGCAGGCCGACCGCGTTCTGCTCGTCGTCGATCGCATGGCCCGCGCGTCGCACCTCGCCCAGCGTTTCATGCAGCCGCGAGGCGCGCGCGATCGTGTTGTTGGTGAGCTTGGGCAGGCCGTAGGTGCGCAGGTACTGCAACACATCGTCCTCCGACATCGCAGCCAGGATCGCCTGCCCCATCGCGGTGCCATGCAGCGGTGCACGAAAGCCCGGCTTGCCGATGGCGCGCATGAGCTCGCGGCTCTCCACCTGCGTGATGAAAACGATGTCGCCCAGGTCGGCAATGCCCAGGTTGATGCTCTCGCCGGTGCTGTCGCGCAGCCGGCGCATCACCGGCAGCGCCAGGTGCGCGATGCGCCGGCGCCGCCCGAGGCCGCCCCCACCGAGAAGCAACGCACACCCACGTACCAGAGGTTCGTCTCGCGATCGAACTGCACGAAACGCCGCTGCTCGAGCGTGGTGAGCAGCCGGTGCGCGGTGGACGACGACAGCCCCGTGTGCGCCGCGATGTCGACCAGCCGGAAGCCTTCGTCGTCCTCCGCAAGGAGCTCGAGCAGCTGCATGGCGCGCGTCAGCGACTGCACCGTGCTGTCGTTGTCGCGGTCGATGCGGGTGACCTTGGGGGTCTTGGCGGAGGTGCGCGGCGAGCTGACAGTCATGGCGGGCCTTGTGCAAATTGCGTGCCATCCGGCCTGCCCGTCCGGCACCTGATCTGGCCGCCGATGGTCCGCGACAAACAGCTTGTCAACTACAGTGTTTGCACCAATGTCAACACTTTTTGATTCAATTGCGCTGTCGAAAGGCGCGCGACCTTGGCGCAGCCGACGACTTCGAACATTCATGCCCGGCAAGGCAGAGGTTCTTCGAGGGCCAAAAAACAAAAAGCCCGGACATCCTGGGATGTGACCGGGCTTTGATTTGGTGCCGCTTGTCGGAATCGAACTGACGACCTTCCGCTTACAAGGCGGGTGCTCTACCAATTGAGCTAAAGCGGCTGGATTTCTACAGTGCGTGATTCTAATTGGAGTGGCCGGCGTGACCCGGCGCCCCGCTCACTTCACACGCTTGAGCGACGGCCTGGCCCCGCCACCGACCGGCGGGCGCGGCGGCTCGTCGACCGGGTCGGTGGACGACGCACCGGCGTCGACGGTTTCGTCGGCGTCCTCGCCCGTCACCAGGTGAACGATCTTGCCGGCGTCGCCCTCGGTGCCGCGCGAGGCATCGCGCAGCGGCATGCGCGCGGGGCCTTGCGGCGAAGGCGCCGGGGCGTCGATGTCGACGCCGTCCGACGTGGCGGCGGGCACCGGCGCGGGAAACGCCATGCCCTGCCCGTTTTCACGCGCGTAGATCGCGATCACGCGCCCCACCGGCACGCTGATTTCACGCGCGCTGCCCGCGAAACGGGCCTTGAACTCGATGAAATCGTTGCCCAGCTTGAGCGAGCTGGTCGCGTCGAAGCTGATGTTGAGCACGATCTCGCCGTTCTTCACGTACTCGCGCGGAACCTGGACGGTGTCGTCGACCTGCACCGCGACATAGGGGGTGAACCCGTTGTCGGTGCACCATTCATACAGCGCCCGGATGAGGTACGGGCGGGTGGAAGACGACTCGAGCGCGTTGATCATGAAAGACGGCGAAAAACGATGAAAGCAGGCACGAAGCTTACTTACTTTCGCATGACCTTTTCAGAAGGCGTCAGCGCTTCGATGTAGGCCGGGCGCGAGAAGATGCGCTCGGCGTACTTCAGCAGCGGCGCCGCGTTCTTGCTCAGGTCGATGCCGTAGTAGTCCAGGCGCCACAGCAGCGGTGCAATGGCCACGTCGAGCATCGAGAAGTTGTCGCCCAGCATGTACTTGTTCTTGAGGAACACGGGTGCCAGCTGCGTGAGGCGGTCGCGGATGTGCGAGCGGGCCTTTTCGAGCGCCTTCTCGTTGCCCTTGGCCGTGCGGTTTTCGAGCGTCGACACGTGCACGAACAGTTCCTTCTCGAAGTTGAGCAGGAACAGGCGCACGCGGGCGCGGTCGACCGGGTCGCCGGGCATCAGTTGCGGATGCGGGAAGCGCTCGTCGATGTACTCGTTGATGATGTTCGACTCGTACAGGATCAGGTCGCGCTCGACCAGGATCGGCACCTGGCCGTACGGGTTCATCACGCTGATGTCTTCGGGCTTGTTGTAGAGATCGACGTCGCGGATCTCGAAGTCCATGCCCTTTTCGAACAACACGAAGCGGCAGCGGTGGGAAAAGGGGCAGGTCGTTCCTGAATACAAGACCATCATGGCGAGAGACTCCTAAAAATCAAAAAGAGTGGGTCGCGTTGGCAACCCACTCTGTGGGACCGGATGCCCTGGTGGGGCGTCCGGTCGGCGTGGACGGAACTACTTGACGTCTTTCCAGTACGAGGCGTTCAGTCGCCACACAAATACCACCGACATGGCCAGGAACAGCAGCACCCACACGCCGATGCGGATGCGGGTGTTCTGTGCCGGCTCGGCCATCCATTGCAGGTAACTCACCAGGTCGCCGACCGCATTGTCGTACTGCACGGGCGTCAGGGTGCCGGGAGTGACTTGCTCCCAGCCCTTGAACACTTCGGTTTCGTGGCCGTGCTGTTCGACCTTGGTGTAGACCGGGCGGCGCTCGCCCTGCAGTTCCCACAGGGGGTTCGGCATGGCGACGCTGGGGAACACGAGGTTGTTCCAGCCGGTGGCCTTGGTGTCGTCGCGGTAGTAGGTGCGAAGGTACGTATAGAGGTAATCGGCGCCGGTGCCGCCGTGGCCGGCACGCGAGCGCGCGACCAGCGTGAGGTCGGGCGGCGTGGTGCCGAACCATTCCTTGGCCTGGCGCGGATCGATGTTGGCCTTCATGGTCTCGCCGACCTTGTCGGTCGTGAACAGAAGGTTGTCCTTGATCTGCTGCTCGGTGATGCCGATGTCCTGCAGGCGGTTGTAGCGCATGAACGCCGCCGAGTGGCAGTTCAGGCAGTAGTTGACGAACAGCTTGGCGCCGTTCTGCAGCGCGGCGACGTCGTTGGTCTTGGTGTTGGCCTTGTCCCAGGCGATGCCTTCGGACTCGGCCGACGCGGCCGCGGAGAAGGTCAGGCCCAGCGCCAGACCCAGAACCGCGAGCCAGCCGGAAATGCTTTTCTTCTTCATCGTGTTTCTCTCAGCTCTTCTTGGGCAGCTTGTCTCAATGGGCGGCGAAGACCACGCGCTCGGGCACGGTCTTGAACTCGCCCTTGCGGCTCCACCACGGCATCAGCAGGAAGAAGCCGAAGTACAGCAAGGTACCGATCTGCGAGATGGTCTGCGCGATGTCGAGCGCGAACGAACCGATGACCAGGTTGCCCCAGACGCCGGGCGGCTGGATACCCAGGTAGCCCAGGATCAGGAAGAAGAAGACGAACACCCCGTACACGTACTTGTGCCAGCTGGGACGGTAGCGGATCGACTTGACTTCGCTGTGGTCCAGCCACGGCAGGAAGAACAGGATGATGACCGAGCCGCCCATGATGACCACGCCCCAGAACTTGGCGTCGAAGGACTTGAGCAGGAAGATGACCACGGCGGCCACGACGATCAGCGCCACCTTGAACGCCGTGCCCGACTTGCCCTTGACGAAGTTCAGGATGGCGGCCGCGCCGATGATCAGCGCGAACACGTTGACCATGTCGTCGGTGGTTGCGCGCAGCATCGAATAGAACGGCGTGAAGTACCAGACCGGTGCGATGTGGTTGGGCGTCTTCAGCGAATCGGCCGGAATGAAGTTGTTGTACTCCAGGAAGTACCCACCGGCTTCAGGCGCGAAGAAGATCACGGCCGAGAAGATCGTGAGGAACACCACCACGCCGAAGATGTCGTGCACCGTGTAGTACGGGTGCGACGGAATGCCGTCCAGCGGATGGCCGTCGGGGCCGCGCTTGGCCTTGATCTCGATGCCGTCGGGGTTGTTCGAACCCACTTCGTGCAGCGCGATCAGGTGGGCCACCACGAGGCCGAGCAGCACCAGCGGCACGGCGATCACGTGGAAGCTGAAGAAGCGGTTCAGCGTGGCATCGCTCACCACGTAGTCGCCGCGGATCAGCAGGGCCAGGTCGGGGCCGATGAACGGGATGGCGGCGAACAGGTTCACGATCACCTGGGCGCCCCAGTAGGACATCTGGCCCCAGGGCAGCAGGTAGCCCATGAAGGCTTCGGCCATCAGGCACAGGAAGATCGCGCAGCCGAACACCCAGATCAGCTCGCGCGGCTTGCGGTAGCTGCCGTACATGAGGCCGCGGAACATGTGCAGGTACACCACGATGAAGAACGCCGAGGCGCCCGTCGAGTGGATGTAGCGGATGAGCCAGCCCCACGGCACGTCGCGCATGATGTACTCGACCGATGCGAACGCTTGGTTCGCGTCGGGCTTGTAGTGCATGACCAGGAAGATGCCGGTGACGATCTGGATCACCAGCACCAGCATGGCCAGCGAGCCGAAGATGTACCAGAAGTTGAAGTTCTTGGGCGCGTAGTACTTGCCCCACTGGTCGTTCCAGAGCTTGCTGAGCGGGAACCGGTTGTCGACCCAGTTCAGCAGCTTCTCGCTGGCCGGCGCGTTGGGGGAAATCTCGTGGAATTCAGCCATGTTCTTGTTCCGCCTCAGGCCTTCTTGGAGTCTTCACCGATCAGGAGCTTGGTGTCCGACAGGTACATGTGCGGCGGCACCGGCAGATTGTCGGGCGCGGGCTTGTTCTTGAAGACCCGGCCAGCCAGGTCGAACGTGGAACCGTGGCAAGGGCAGAGGAAGCCGCCTTCCCAGTCGGCGGGCAGCGAGGGCTGCGGGCCGGCCTGGAAGCGGTCGCTCGGCGAGCAGCCGAGGTGGGTGCAGATGCCGACCACGACCAGCACTTCAGGCTTGATCGAACGGTGCTCGTTCTGCGCGTACTTGGGGGTGAATTCGTCGGGGTGACGCTTGGACAGGGGGTCGGCGAGCTGACCGTCCAGCTTGGGCAGTTCGGCGACCTGTTCGGGCGTGCGCTTGAGGATCCAGACCGGCTTGCCGCGCCATTCGACGGTCATTTTTTCGCCGACCTTGAGGCCCGCGATGTCCACTTCGACCGCGGCGCCGGCGGCTTTTGCCTTTTCCGAGGGCTGGAAAGTGCTAACAAAGGGGATGGCTGTCGCCACACCGCCCACAACACCGGCACAGCTGGATGCGATCAACCACGTCCGTTTTCCTGTGTCGATCCGGGGCGAGCCGGAGGTCATGTCACTCATGGGGATCCTCTTGTCTTCTTCGCTGGAGCAGGGCCAACCCGTGTCTTGAGCAGGGTCAACCGGCGATTGTAGCGGGGCGCTGGGGGAGAATTCAACGGCAGTGTCGTGCCCGGCCTGCATGCTGGGGGCCTGCGAGGCGTGCGCACGAGGGGTGCGCCGCCTGGCGACGGGGGCCGTCGCCGTTGCGATCTTCAGTTCAGAAGACCGTGTTGCATCGCTTCATGCACCGCCTGCGTCCGCGACTTGACGGACAGCTTGCGGTAAATGCTCTTGGCATGAAATTCGATGGTATTGACCGACAGATAGACCGCTTCGGCGATCTGCCGGTTGCTCCAGCCCTGTGCGATCAGCCGCAGCACCTTGAGTTCCCTTGGCGACAGCAGGCCCGGCGGCATCTTCGTTGCCGCCGGCACCGGTTCATGCCGCGGCTCCTCCTGCACGCGGATCGGCTCGATGGTGCGCGCCCGCGCCGACGCCGCGATCGAACCGAGGATGCGCCGCGCGATGCGCGAGTCCATCGGCGCGCCGCCGCGCTCGACCGAGCGCAGCAGGTAGGCCAGTTCGATGTCGTCCGCTTCGGTCAGCAGATAGCCGATGGCGCCCGCGGCAATCGCGGCGTTCACCAGTTCCTGGTCGTCGGCCGCCGACATGCCGACGCTTTCGATGCCCGGATAGTTCTGGCGCACATGCTGCAGCAGCGAGACCCCGTCGTTCGACGGCAGCCGCATGTCGACCAGCACCAGGTCGTAGGGCAGCGACGCGAGCAGGTTGCTGGCCTCGGCGCGGCTCGACGCGATGACGATGCGGCGGCGCGGGGCGAGCTCGGCAAGGATGCGCCGCATGCGGTCGGCCACCTCGGCATCGTCCGCGACGACCAGCGCGGCATGGAACACACCGCCATACATCTGCGCCACCGACGACGGCATCGGCCGCGCGACGGCGTGGCTGGCGTGACTATGGACACTCATATTCATTTCCATGACCGCACTCCCCTGACGACACGGCGCACCGTGTGCATGTATGCATTGGCAAAGCTCGAAAACCGATTGACCACGCGACATCCCCTCTGGCTCTTTGCTACCCGCAGGTAGCGTCGAAATGTTGTCTTTCGTTTCAGATGTCGCAGGAACAATGCCTGCGCGAAAAAGCACTGCGCAAACAGGCCGGCCATTGCCTGTAGTACTTTGATTTCGTTGAAGAAATTGACACAAACGGGCCGCGCGACGCGGTCCTGGGAGGCCTTTGAAAAGGCCGTTTTCGCGTCGTTGTTACGTGCCGTTTTGAGCGCGCGTTACGTAGCACCGCGCAACACGAAACGCGCTCGACATCGCGCGTCGGCGCATCGCCCACGGATTCATGTGATGCCCGCGAAGCCGCATGGGCATTGGCTTTGCGGGCATCGCCTCTTTTTTTCGAGCACGCATGAAAGCGCTCGCGGGACCGCAGAACTACGGATCCCGGTGATGTTCAGCAGGTACCTCGATTCCTAGCATCGGTTGCACCGGGTAACGCAATGAAACCCGCCCTGCTTTCACGCGACGAGGGCGCATGGAAGTCCAGACGTTGCCATCGATACATCAAGGAAAAAAGGTCCAAATGACTACATCCAAGCGCTCTGCTGTTCGCTCTTCTTCCAACACGCGTAAAGCGGGCATCTGCCGCCTTCTGGCGTCGTGCTGGTGGGGGCTGGTTATGTGATGACGCTGCCTGTGGCGCATGCGCAGGTGACGATCGGCGGGAACAACATTTCGACCCCAACCAACCCCCCCGGCACCGGCGGCGGGTTTTCGAACAATGGCGGCGTACTGAGTGCTGGCGGCGGTATCACCACGCCCACATTGAGTGCCGGCACCGTCAACACAGTGAACGTGACGGCATCGCGCGGCACGATCAACACGCTCAGTTCCGCCAGCATCACTGCGGGCACCGTCTCTGCTGGCAGCGTCAGCGCGACCAACGTCACGGCCAGCAACGGCACGATCAACACGCTGAGCTCCGCAAGCATCACAGCGGGTACCGTCTCCGCTGGCAGCGTCAGCGCCGCCAACATCACGGCCAGTAACGGCACGATCAATACGCTGAGTTCCGCCAGCATCACCGCAGGCACCGTGCACGCCACCAGCGTCGGCACGGCGACCCTCACGGCC
>NZ_MOWM01000193.1 GCF_016082275.1 Variovorax sp. E3 | reverse complement strand
CGCGGCGGTCCAGGCGGAGCGGGCCGATGTCGCGCACCTGGGCATCAGGTGCCTGCCTTCGCGGCTGCGGCCGGGGTGGCTGGTGCCGCCGGTGCCGGTGCCCCGGCGGCGGGCGCCTGCGCGGACGTGACCGCCACGTCCCACGGCATCGGCACGCCGAAGAACAGGGGCTCGAAGCCTTCCCAGGTGAGCACGTCGACCGTGTCGCCGGCTTGCGGGAAGCGCTTGGCGTAGACATTGCGCAGGGCCTGCCGCGTGGGCTCGTCCAACTGCTGGTTGATGGTCACGTTCTCGCCGTACTTGCGCAGCATGACCTGCACCAGGCCGATCTTGAGCTGGGGCGACAGCCCCTGGTAGGACGCCTTCATGTTCTCGATCACAACCGGGTCGGGCGTGCCGTTGGGAATGCAGCGCCAGTACGGCGTGTTGGTCGCCTTGCCCATCAGTTCGAGCACGCTCAGGTCGACCAGCGTGCGGATCGCCGAGTGGCGGCCCTGCAGGTACTTGCCTTCGAGCTTGAAGCCGAACGAGTCGCCGTAGAAGCCCAGGCTGGCATTGTCCTCGGCGCTGAAGTTCAGCACCTTGATCACGTTCGACGCCTGCACGCGCGGCACCATCTGCTGTGTGCTGAAGCTCACCAGGTTGAGGTCCAGCGCCAGCGCAGAGAGGATCGCGGTGCGCTTCACGTCGGCGCCCAGCGCGGTCTCGCCTTTGCCCTTGCCGAATTCCACCGAGGCCGAGTTGGAGCGGCCGGCCCCCGAGAGCGCGCGGTCGAACTCGGTCAGCGCGCCGGTGATCAGGAAGTCGGGCATCGTGACGCCGAACTTCGCGCCCAGCTGCGCCTGCGAGATCAGGTAGTCGGGGTGATAGGGCACATACACCACGCGCGCGCCGATGCGGTTGACTGCGGTGCGGACCATCTCGGTGATGTCGCCCGGGATCTCGGCGCCCACCAGCGGGTTCGACAGGTTGGTGGCGTCCAGGATGTTGCGCGTCTGCATGTAGACAACCGGGTCGCCATCCTTGTAGACGTCGAGCATGTGCCCGAAGCGCGACAGCGAAGTGGCGTAGGAGCTGAGGTTGGCGCTCGGCAGGGATTTGGCCGCCTCCCGTTCGGCCAGCAGCCTGTCGGCGTCGCCCAGTGCGTTCTCAGTGGTGGCGCAGCCTGCCAACAGGGCGGCGGCGAGCGCCACGATGCCCAGGCGCAAGCGTGAAGAAATGTGCAAGGTCATGGATCTGGCTGGAAAGGTTGTTCTTGTGCATGTCCGTTCGCCGCGCGCGGCGCGGCGCGGCGCGTGTCACCGGCCGTTGTTCAGGACCGTGATGTTCTCGACCCCCTTGCCGTCGACGAACAGCGTCACGTTGCCGCTCACGTTGCCCTGGATGGTCGGGCTCGCGATGCGCAACTGGCCGTCGGCGCCCTGCTGCACGTTGTTGTAGTTGGTGCGGATCACCAGGTTGGTCTGGTTCGCCGGCAGCTTGAGCGTGCCGTCGGGCTGTACCAGCGCAGCCTGGTCGACCACCTTGTTCTGCTCCAGCGCACGCGCACGCGCGCCTTGGCCGTCACGCCCGGCGTGGTCTGATCGATCACGCGCACGCCCGAGTCGCGGTTGTCCTTGTAGGCGCCCATGGCCTCGCCGTAGTTGACGAGCTGCGCCGAGGCCGTGCCCGCGAAGGCCAGCAACAGCGACAGCGACAAGGCAGCCGCAACGCCGGCAGCGCGAGGCGGCCGGCGGGTCGTCGTGCAAGAAGGAATCCGAGGCATCTGCTTCGTCATGGTTGTCTCTCCTACATGTTGAGCACGGTCACGGCCGGGCCCACCGTGACACTGCGGTTGACCACGCCCACCGAAGGCGCCGTGACCGTGTAGCCCGCGCTGGCGGCCCACGGCGTGTTGCCCGTGACGCCGGCCGCGCCTGCCAGCACGCCGCCGGCGGTGCGCACGGAACCGGTGGTGGCGCCCATGCCCGCGACGGAGCGGTTGCCGGCGATGGTCACCGTGCCCGAGATCACGCCCCGGTTGATGACCGAGTTGGCGGTGCCGCCCATCACGGTGCGGCCGTCGTTGCCGGCGATCACCACGCGCCCGTCAGCACGCCCTTGTTGACCACCGAGTTGACGGTGCCGCCCTGCGTGGCGGTGCCCCGGTTGCCCATGATCGCGATGCGACCGGACAGCACGCCCTGGTTGTCCACGCTGTTGACCAAGCCGCCGCCCGAGGCCGTGCCGTGGTTGCCGAGGATGGCGATGTTCGAGCCCGCGATGGAACCGCGCCGGCCGTTGCGCACGCTGTTGACCACGCCCCCGCCGGTGGCCGAGCCGGTGTTGCCGACGATGGCGATCTGCGTGCCGCCGATGCGGCCCTCGTTGTCCACCGAGTTGACGGTGCCTCCGCCGCGCGTGCTGCCGTGGTTGCCCAGGATCTGGATCTGGCTGCCCGCGATCGCGCTGCGGTTGAGCACGCTGTTCACCGTGCCGCCGCCCTGCGCGTTGCCGTTGTTGCCCAGCACCGTGATCTGGCTGGCGGCGATCTGGCCCTGGTTGTCCAGGCTGTTGACCGTGCCCTTTTGCGATGCCTGCCCCCGGTTGCCCACGATGGCGACGGAACTGCCCGAGAGGCCCGCGCCGGCGCGGTTGCGCACGCTGTTGGCCGCCGCGTCGTCCGAGCTCGCCTGCGCGCCGCCCTGGTTGCCGGTGATGTTCACGTTCGAGGCGGCGATGCGGCCCTCGTTGTAGAGGCTGTTGGCCAGCGCGGTCTTCTTGTCGCGCGTGCTCACCTGGTCGGCCTGGTTGCCGCTGATGAGCGTCTGGCTGCCGTCGGTCGAGGCGCCGTCGTCCACCGTCACGCTGTTGGCCATGGCCACGCCCTTCTCGGCCGACACGCCCGAAGCGGTGTTGCCCGCCAGTTGCAGGCTGCTGGCGCGCAGCGCGCCCAGCACCTGGACCGCGTTGGCGCTGGCGATGCCGACGCCGCGGTTCTTCCATGCATGGCCGAACGCCGTGTCCTCGGAGCCTTCGCTGCGCACGTCGGTGGCGCGGTTGCCGGTGATCTGCATCGCCGTGCCGTCGACGCTGCCGTTGCCGTTGATGGCCAGTGCATTGGCGTTGATGCGCCCGCCGTCCGCGCGCAGCGATTGCGCGCTGTTGCCGGAGATCGTCACCGGCGCGGCCGACAGGCGCACGCCGCCCTGGTCGCCGCCGTCGAGGTAGACACCGTTGCTCACCAGGATGCCGTTCTTCGCGCTGCCCAGGCCCACCGCCTGGTTGTAGGCACCGCCCGTGGTGATGTCGCTCGCGCGGTTGCCGGACAGCGTGATGGGACTGCCCGCGATGCGCGCGCCCCGATAGGCCGCCAGCGCATTGACCAGCGCCGTGCCGCCGACCGCCCCCACCTGGGTCGCCGTGTTGCCGGTGACGGTGAGCGGCGACGCGCTGTCGACCTGCACGCCGTCCTTCAGCACCACCGCGTTGGTCGCGGCGCGTGCGACGCTCTCTTCGCTGTAGACGCCGCCCGGGCCCGTCGAGCGGCTCGCACCGGTCGACACCTGGTTGGCCGTGTTGCCGGACAGCGTGACCGCGGCCGACAGCGTCGAGCCGCTGCCGTCGCCCTTCTCGATGCTGACGCTGTTGGCGTTGAGCATGCCGCCCTGCGCCGACAACTGGCTCGCGCGGTTGCCCGAGATCGAGACCGCGCTCGCATCCACGCGCGAGTCGAACACGCCCAGGCTGTTGGCCAGCGCAATCGCGTCCTGCTTCGACGCGTACAGCAACCCGCCGCCCACGCTGTTGGAGAAGCCGCTAGCGCGCACGCCGTCGGCGTTGTTGCCCGCGATGCGCACCGTCGTGTTCTGCACCTGGGCGTTGCTCATCAACAGGCTGCCCGCGGAAGCCAGCCCGCCCGAGCCCTGCACGTTGCGCGAGGTATTGCCCGAGACGGTGACCGGCGCGTTCTGCAGCGACGACTGATGGTCCAGCGCCACGCTGTTGGCCAGCGCGCGGCCGTTGCGCTCGAACGCACCCACCGCGCCGCCGCCGATGGTGGCGCGGCCCCCGGCCGTGTCGATGTGCGATGCCGTGTTGCCCGTCACCGTGAGGTGGCTCTGGCGCGTGGTCGAGTCCTGCAGCCAGATGCTGTTGGCCGCCGCCGCGCCGCCCACGGCCTGCACCGTGTCGGCCGTATTGCCGCTGAGCACATGCTGCGTCGCACCCTCGATGCTGCCGCGCTGCACCGAGATGGCATTGGCCAGCGCCGAGGCCGACATCTGCACGTCGGCCAGCGCACCCTTCAGCAGCGACCCGCTGCCGCCGCTGGCCTCGACGGCGCTGGCCTTGTTGCCGGTCTGGACCGCCTGGTACTGGCGCAGATCGCTGCCCTGGTAGTCGGCCAGGTTCACCGTGTTGGCCAGCGCGCTGCCGCCCATCGCCCACAGGCCGTTGGCGTCGTTGCCCTGCTGCGTGATGCGCGCGCCCCTCACCTGGCTGCCCGCCGCCGTGAAAGTGTTGGCCGTGGCCACGCCCGTGAGGTCGGCCTGTGCCACGAAGCCGCCGCCCACGCCGCCTGTGCCGCCGCCGGCGCGCACGTTGCGCGCGGTGTTGCCGCTTTGCGTGACGTTCAGGTCCTCGGCGTTCGAACGCGCGAGCGTCGTGGCATTGGCCAACGCCGCGCCGCCGACCGACTGCACGTCGTGCGCGGTGTTGCCGGTGCCCGCAATCTGCGTGCGGCGCAGGTCGGATTCATTGACCAACACGCCGTTGGCCGTGGCGCGGCCGGGCAGTTGCAGCGAGCCGATCGCGCCCATCGCGAGCGCGCCCTTGCCGCCAATGGCCTCCACATTGCCGGCGGTGTTGCCGCTCACGACGATGCGGCTGTCGGTGAGCGGCCTGCGCGCCGCGCCGCCCGAGACCAGCACGGTGTTGGCCGTGGCGGCGCCGCCGACGGCGTTGACGAAACCTTGCACCTGGTTCTGCAGCACATGGACCTGCGAGCCGCGAATCTGGAGGGCGTCGAGCCCGACGGTGTTGGCCTGTGCCGTGGAGACCAGCTCCAGCGAGCCCGCGAGGCCCAGGCCCGCGCCGCCCTTGCCACCGCTGGCGCTCACCCGGGCGGGCGCGCGGTTGCCGGTGACCATCGCGCGGCTGCCCGCATCGAGCTCGCTGCCGGGACGCTGGTGGCCCAGCCCAGGCCGTGGAGCACGCCCTCCTGGGCCTGTGCCCACGGCGCCATGCCGGCGGCCGTGAGGCCGAGCAGCGCCATCGCGACAGCGGTTTTCTTTCGGGCCCTGGCGGCCATTGGCACGTTGTGCATGTTGTTCTCCCTGGTCGTTCGAGGGCCGCTGGCGGCGGCCCGTTTCGCTTGCCGGCGCGGTGGGCCGCCGGCTTCAGGCGGTGGGGCCGATGAAGCCCCGAGGCCCGCGCGATCTCGATGAATGTCTGGCGAAAGAAAGGAAAGCGGCAGGGTGTGCGCGTCGCCCGCATCGGCGCAGCGTGGCGTTGCCGTGCGGATGGACGCGCTGGATGCCGGCGTCGCGTCAGTTGATGTTGACGCTGTTCACGTTGGCGGTGCCGCCGATCGCCTTGATGTCTTCGGCCGAGTTGCCGGAGATGGTGATCTCGCTGTTCTTCACCTTGGAACCCGTGATGTTCACGCTGTTCACGTTGGCCATGCCGCTCATTTCGACGCTGGCGATCTTGAAGCCCGCCGAGCCGCCGCCAGCGATCACGTTCTTCGCGGAATTGCCGCTCACGGTGATCTTGCTGTTGGTGACTTCGGAGCCGACGGTGCCCGAGGCCTTCATCACGCCAGGGATGCTCACGTTGCCGCTCTGGGCGAACGCGGAAGCAGAAACAAAGGCGAGGGCAACGATACCGGCTGCAGCAAATCTTTTCATGAAAGTGACTCCTTGAGGTGGATATGTGACGCGCGGTCCGCCATGGACCACGGCCGCAATCTACCCAGCGAACGCGCCCCCTACCGTCTCTTTTGTAAGTTCATGTTGCCCAAGCGGTACACCGCGAATGTGCGCATGATGTTTACCTTTTTCTCAGGAAAACAGTCACCTCTTTGAACCGCTGGGGCCAGTCTTCGAGGGTGAAGCTCAGGCCGGGTCCCCAAGGACGACGGGCTTTTGGCGGGGGAACGACGGCGCGTTCTGCCGGCATTGCCGGGTCGCCGCGCGGAACGAGACCTAAAGTTGGCAGTCGTTGCGCGAGGAAGACAACATCTCTTCACAAGTAAGTAAGGTATGTGTAATTCCGCGTCGGACAGATCCCACAGCATTCGAAGTGCACGCACGCAAACTCGTGGCCATCCTCATTTGCATTGAAACGCGCCATGCCATCGACGCCTCTTTTTCGCCCTCTGTCCGACACCGCATGCCGCGCTCTTCGCGTCGCGGCGCTCGCGAGCGTCGCCGCCTGGGGCCTGTCCGCCTGTGATCGCGGTGTGCACGGCATCGCCTTCCCCACTGACGCGGACATCGCCAAGGCGCTGCAGGCCAATCTCGCGCAGGACCCCGACAGCGCGCGGGCACGCGACCTGATCCAGGTGCTCGGGGGCGAGAACGGGCAGCTCGACTACAAAGTCAGGCAGGTGATCTACCGGCAGGGGGCCTTCGAGACACAGTACGACGTCAGCCTGCGCATGGGACAAAGCGGCGCGGACAGCCTGCAAAAGCTCTACGCCACGATGATCCCCAAGGAAGAGACTGCCAAGCTGCCGGATCAGACGCTCGCGGCCTACGAGAAATGGCTCGAGGGCAACGCACAGGCCCTCGAGAAGAGCAGCCCGCCGCAGGCCGCGGCCTTGCGCGCCAGCCTGCGCAACCTGGGCCAGTGCTACCGGGACGTGAAGGCGGGCGACAGCGTGGCGCTGATGGACGGGCTCGGTGCGCTGGTCTCGCCGGCGCGCGACGCTGGTACGCCGACAAGCTGCAGTCGCCGCACGTGCAACTGCGCTGTCTTCCGCTGTAGCGGCCTGCATGGCCCGGGAGATGGGTTTGCGCAGGACCGGCGTTGTTGCATCACTCCGCTGGAGCGCTCCCGTCATGCCCTCGATCATGTGACCCTGACCCGGTTTTCTGACCATTTTTAAGTTGGATTTTCCGGCTCCTGGTTGCCCTGCGGCGTGGCCGGATGGTTGCCTCAGCGACCGAATGAAGCGGCTCGGTTGTAGCGAGGCGCAGTGTTTACGGCAGATTCTCTCGAAAGATCACCTGGCTGCGCGTGGCCTCCACGCCGCTCATTGCCTCGCGCTTGTCGCGCAGGTTGGTGAAGATGCGCACGCAGTTCATCAGCGTGGTGTGAGGACTCTGCGTGATCACCGCGTCCATGCTGCCGTCGATGAGAAGGGCGCGCGTGTCGGGTGTAAGACCGTGCCCGATGAACACTACCTTCTGTTCGCGGGCCGCCTCCTTCAGTGCCCGTGCCACACCGTCCGACGCACCACCGATGTTGTAGATGCCGCCCATGTCGGGGTATTGCTCCAGCAGCGCGCGGGTCTGGCGGTAGTTCTTGCCCGCGTCGTCATGGCCCTCGCGCAGGCCCACGACCTCGAGCTTCGGAAACATCTCGTCGATGACGTGCAGGAACCCGGCCTCGCGCTCCTCGTGCGCCTTGTAGCTCAGGCTGCCCGCGATGAGCGCGACCTTCGCGGCGCGCGCGCCGATGAAGCGGCCGATGAGATAGCCGGCCGTGCGGCCGGCAGCGCGGTTGTCGAGCCCCACGAACGCGGCGCGCTCGGAGTTCGACAGGTCCGAAATCAGTGTGACCACCGGCAACCCGCGCGCCGCCAGCGCGGCCACCGCCTCGCGCACCGCCGGGTGTTCCAGCGCCATCATCGCGATGCCGTCGCAACGCTGGCCGTGCTTGCGCAAGGCGTCCGCCAGCTCGTGCGGATTGAAGCTCTCGATGAACACCGTGCGGCACTGCACGTTGAACGGCGCCCAGTGCTCCTGCGAGTAACCGACCATGTCGCCCAGCATGCGGATGAAGCGGTTGGTGCCCGCAGGCAACACGAACACGAGCCGCAGCGGCGGTGGCGTCAGCGCCGCATAGAGTTCGGGCCCCGGCAGGTAGTCGAGCTCGCCCGCGGCTTTGAGCACGCGCTGCACCGTGGCATCGCGCACGCCGGGCCGGCGGTTGAGCACGCGGTCGACGGTGGCGGTGGACACCTGCGCTGCACGCGCGATGTCCACCACGCGCGCGCGCCGGGCATCGGAAGGGGGTGAAGGGTTATCCCGCATACATCAAAAACCATCATGGTCGAGTTTGACCCGGATGATGCATCCTTTTATCTTCGCTGTGGCCCGAATCCATCGATGCATCAGATTGCATCAACCGCATTCCGAAGATCCTGGAGACAAAACATGAACTCGCTGACCCGCCGCAGTGCGCTGCGCACGCTTTCCGCCCTCCCCGCCGCCGGCATCGTCTCGGCCGTGCCGCGCATCGCGCGCGCCGCGGAGTTTTCCTACAAGTACGGCAACAACCTGCCGCTGAGCCACCCGCTGAACGTGCGCGCGCAGGAGGCGGCCGACCGCATCGCCAAGGAGAGCAAGGGCCGGGTCGAGATCAAGATCTTCCCCAACAACCAGCTCGGCGGCGACACCGACATGCTGGCGCAGGTGCGCTCGGGCGGCATCGAGTTCTTCACGCCTTCGGCGCTGGTGATTGCCACGTTGGTGCCGGTGGCGGCCATCAACGCGGTGGGCTTCGCGTTCAACGACTACGCCCAGGTCTGGGCCGCGATGGACGGCAAGCTCGGCGCGCACGTGCGCGGCGCCATCGCCAAGTCGCGCCTCTACGCCTTCGAGAAGATGTGGGACAACGGCTTTCGCCAGACCACCAGCAGCAAGGCCGCGGTCGCCAGCGCCAAGGACATGGACGGCCTGAAGATCCGCGTGCCCGTGAGCCCGCTGTCGATCTCGATGTTCAAGGGCCTGGGTGCCGCGCCCGCGAGCCTGCAATTCAGCGAGGTGTATTCCGCGCTGCAGACCAAGATCGTCGACGCACAGGAGAACCCGCTGCCCATCATCCAGGTGGCCAAGCTGTTCGAGGTGCAGAAGTACTGCTCGCTCACCAACCACATCTGGGACGGCTACTGGTTCATTGCCAACGGCCGCGCCTGGGACGCCCTGCCCGACGATCTCAAGACCATCGTCGCGCGCGCCATCAACGACGCCGGCATGCAGCAACGCGAAGACATCAGGAAGCTCAACGAATCGGTCGTCGGCGACCTGCAGGCCAAGGGCCTCACCATCAACCGCCCCGCCGCCGACAGCTTCCGCGCCAAGCTGCGCGAGTCGGGCTTCTATGGCGAGTGGAAGGGCCGCTTCGGCCCCGAAGCGTGGGCGCTGCTCGAAGGCGCTGTCGGCAAGCTGGCCTGAGCGTCCATGGTGCATGAATCCACTTTCGAGGCCGCGCCTTTCATGGGCGCCGGGCCGTCCGCCAACGCGCTGAGCGGCGCGGCCGGGCGCGCCGACCGCGTGCTGGGCGGCCTGGTCGAGGCCGTGGCCGCGCTGCTGGTGCTGGCCGAGATCTGCGTGCTGTTCGCGGGCGTGGTGTCGCGCTATGTGTTCCACGCGCGCTGGTGTGGTCGGACGAACTCGCGTCCATCCTGTTCCTCTGGCTGTCGATGCTCGGCGCGGTGGTGGCGCTGCGGCGCGGCGAGCACATGCGCATGACCGCGCTGCTGCAGAAGGTGCGGCCTTCGACGCGCGCCATGCTCGACGCCTTTGCCATCGCGGCGTCGATCGCGTTCCTGGTGCTGATCGTCTGGCCTTCGATCGACTATGCGCACGAGGAGTCGTTCATCGTCACGCCCGCATTGGAAATCAGCAACGCCTGGCGCGCCGCGGCCCTTCCGGCCGGCATCGGCATCATGCTGGCCATGGCGCTGCTGCGGCTCGTGCGCGTGTGCACCGGGCGGCAGATTGCGGTGGCGGTGCTCGGCATGGCCGCGCTGGTGGCCGCCTTCTGGCTCGCGGCCCCGCTGTTCGCGACGCTCGGCAAGTTCAACCTGGTGATCTTCTTCGTGGTGGTGGTGGCGGCCACGGTGCTCTCGGGCGTTCCGATCGCGTTCTCTTTTGCGTTGGCCACCTTCGGCTACCTGGCGCTCACCACGCGCACGCCGCTGCTGGTGATGGTGGGGCGCCTTGACGAAGGCATGTCGCACCTGATCCTGCTCGCGGTGCCGCTCTTCATCTTCCTGGGCGCGCTGATCGAGATGACCGGCATGGCGCGCGCCATGATCCAGTTCCTGGCCAGCCTGCTCGGCCATGTGCGCGGCGGCCTCTCGTACGTGCTGATCGGCGCGATGTACCTGGTGTCGGGCATCTCGGGCTCCAAGATCGCCGACATGGCCGCCATCGCGCCCGTGCTGTTTCCAGAAATGGTCAAGCGCGGCGCCAAGCCCGGCGACCTGGTGGCGCTGCTCTCGGCCACCGGTGCGCAGACCGAGACCATTCCGCCGTCGATCGTGCTCATCACCATCGGCTCGGTCACGGGGATCTCGATCGCCGCGCTGTTCACGGGCGGGCTGCTGCCGGCCGTGGTGCTCGGCGCGGCGCTGTGCGTGGTCGTGTGGTGGCGCTACCGCCGCGAAGACCTGAGCGGCGTGCAGCGCTACAGCAAGCGCGAGATCGGCAAGCTGCTGCTGGTCGCGCTGCCCGCGGTGCTGCTGCCCTTCGTGATCCGCGCCGCCGTGGTCGAGGGCGTGGCCACGGCCACCGAGGTGTCGACCATCGGCATCGTGTATTCGGCGCTGATCGGCCTGTTCGTGTACCGGCAGTTCGACTGGAAGCGGCTCAAGCCGATGCTGATCGATACCGCCTCGCTCTCCGGCGCGATCATCTTCATCGTCGGCTGCGCCACCGCGATGGCCTGGGGCCTCACGCAGTCGGGCTTCTCGCAGGACCTGGCCCGCATCATGGGCGCGCTGCCGGGCGGCGCGTACGGCTTCCTGGCTGTATCGATCGTCGCGTTCATCGTGCTGGGCAGCGTGCTCGAGGGCATTCCGGCCATCGTGCTGTTCGGGCCGCTGCTGTTCCCCATCGCCAAGGCGGCGGGCGTGCACGAGGTGCACTACGCCATGGTCGTGATCTTCTCGATGGGCATCGGCCTCTTCGCGCCGCCCTTCGGCGTCGGCTACTACGGCGCCTGCGCCGTGAGCAAGGTCAACCCCGACGAAGGCGTCAAGCACATCTGGGGCTACATCGCCGCGATGCTGGTGGGCCTCGTGATCGTGGCCGTCTTCCCGTGGTTCTCGACCGGCTTCCTGAAATTCTGATCACAACAACACACTCACATCACCGGAGCCAACCGCAATGAGTCGATTCCTCGGCGAGATCCGCCAACTGGGCTATGTCGTGCACGACATCGAAGCCGCCATGGACTACTGGAGCACCAAACTGGGCGTGGGCCCGTGGTTCTACAACCCGAAGGTGCCCATCCAGAACTACCGCTACAACGGCGAGGCGCACGAGCCGCACAACTCGGTGGCGCTGGCCAACTCGGGCTATGTGCAGGTCGAGCTGATCCAGACCCGCAACGACGTGCCCTCGATGTACCGCGACTTCCTCCAGGCCGGGCGCACCGGCCTGCAGCACGTCGCCTACTGGACGGCCGACTACGACGCGGACCTCGCGCGTCTCACCGCGCAGGGCTTCAAGCCCGTGATGAGCGGCGAAGTCGGCGAGCGCGGCCGCTTCATCTACTTCGACACCGAATACCACCCGGGCACGGTGATCGAGCTTTCTGAAGTGGCGGGCCCGAAGGGCAAGATGTTCGACCTGATCCGCAGCGCCAGCGAAGGCTGGGACGGCAGCGAGCCGGTGCGGCCCTTCCCCGACCTGAGCAAGCTGTGACGATGGCGGCCGAACGCATCCGCGCGCGCTACCTCATCGAGACGCCGGTGGAGCCGGCGGCCGTGGCCGAGGTGATGGCCGGCGAGCAATCGTGCGGCACCTTCACGCGCGTGGAGGGCGAGACCGATGCACTGCGCGAACGCGCGCGTGCGACGGTCGAAGCGATCACCGAGCTCGCGCCGGCCGAGGCCCCGAGCCTGCCGAACGCGCTGCTCGAACGCCAGGGAGCGCGCGGCCCGTGGCGGCGCGCGCATGTCGACATCTCGTTTCCCGTGGCGAACATCGGCGCCAACCTGTCGACGCTCGCCGCGACGGTGTCGGGCAACCTGTACGACCTGGGCGAGGTGACGGGCCTGCGGCTCGAATCACTGCAGGTGCCGGCCGCGTACCGCGCGCAGTTCGAGATGCCGTGCGTCGGCATCGCGGGCACGCGGCGCGCCACCGGCGTGGCGAGCGGCGCGCTGGTCGGCACGATCGTCAAGCCGAACGTGGGCCTGTCGGCGGCGGAGACCGCCGCGCTGGTCGGACGGCTCTGCGCCGCAGGCGTCGATTTCATCAAGGACGACGAGGTCTGCGCCGACCCCGCGCATGCGCCTCTCGCAGAGCGCGTACCCGCCGTGATGGCGGTCGTGCGCGCCCACCAGGAGCGCACCGGCAAGCACGTGATGGTGGCCTTCAACATCACCGACGAAACGGATGCGATGAAGCGGCATGCCGATCTCGTGGAGCGCGAAGGCGGCTCCTGCGTGATGGCCAGCCTGAACTGGTGCGGGCTCTCGGGCAC
>NZ_MOWM01000192.1 GCF_016082275.1 Variovorax sp. E3 | reverse complement strand
CCGCGCCGGCCCAGAAGCCCGATGACAGCGCCCACGCCGCGTTGTGGCTGCCGCCGCCCGTGAAGCCGCCGCAGATCAGCTCGCGCGTGGCCGCGTCGCCGGCCGCGTAGAGGCCGGGCACCGAGGTGGCGCACGAGTCGTCGACCAGGTGCAGCCCGCCGGTGCCGCGCACCGTGCCCTCGAGCCGCAGCGTCACCGGAAAGTGCTGCGTGAACGGGTCGATGCCCTGCCGGTCGAAGGACACGAAGAAGTTGGGCTGCGCCGTGCGCATCCACGCGCGGATCTGCGTGTCGGCGCGGTCGAGGCAGGCGAACACCGGTTGCGTCTGCAGCGTCTGCGCGATCACCCCGCGCCCCTTCGACGAGCCCGCGCCCTCGATCGCCACGCCATCGGCCGTGTAGAAGGTCGCCCAGTTGTAGAACAGCGACTTGGTGACCGACGAGAACGCCGGCCCCAGCCCGTAGGCGTTGGAGAACTCCATGCCCGACAGGGCCGCGCCCACCTCGGCCGCCATCAGCTGGCCGTCGCCCGTGAGCACGTTGCAGCCGAGCGCGCGGCTCAGGAAGGCGCAGCCGCCCGTGGCGATGACCACCGCGCCGGTGCGCGCCACCCAGGTGTCGCCGGTCTGCCGGTTCACGCCGGTGGCGCCGCAGACGGTGCCGTGCTCGTCGACCAGCAGCTCGAGTGCCGGGCTGTGGTCGAGGATGCGCGCGCCCGATGCCTTCACGCGCTTGCGCATCAGCCGCATGTATTCGGGGCCCTGCAGCGAGGTGCAGCGCAGCGTGCCCTGGTCGTCGGCCGGGAACGGGTAGCCCCAGTCCTTGAGCCGCTCGACGTTGTCCCAGGTCTGCGCGAGCACGCGGTCCATCCAGGCGTGCTCGGCCAGTTGGCCGCCCATGGCGTAGCGGCTGGCCTTGGCCTCCTCGCGCGCCTTGCCTTCGGGCGACACGTGCCACAGGCCCGTGCCCGAAGGCGCGGTGGCGCCCGAGGTGCCGCAGAAGCCCTTGTCGGCCAGCAGCACGCGCGCGCCCTGCGCCGCCGCGCTCACCGCCGCCCACGCCCCGGCCGGCCCGCCGCCGATGACCAGCACGTCGGCCTGGTGTTGAACCGCCCCGTCGGTGCCCGACAGAGCCTGCCGCTCGAAATCTCTCGCGCCCATGGTCGCTTGCCTCGCAAATGCAAAGGGGTGACCGTATCAACGGGGGGCGCGGGGCGCAAAGAAGGAAAGCGTGGATCGATATGCGGCCACGGCGCAACCGGCGCAGAATGCCCTCCCGATGCCGAACATCACCTTCTCCACCCCCACGCCCGAAGAACTCCGCTCGGGCGAACTCGGCCGCAAGCTGCGCCATTTCAACTACGGCTTCGTCGGCGAGTACCCGCAGGAGCAGTACGTGCGCATCAACGCGCGCGACGAGACCGGCCGGCTGCTCGGCGGGCTGCGCGCCTTCGTGTTCCTCTACTGGCTCGACATCGACGTGCTGTTCGTCGAAGAAGACGCGCGCGGCACTGGCCTGGGCAGCCGGCTGCTGATCGAAGCCGAGCGGCAAGGCATGGCGTTGGGCGCGAAGAATGCGAAGCTCGGCACCTTCGAGTGGCAGGCGCGCGGCTTCTACCTGAAGCACGGCTACGAGGACTACGCCCGCATCGACGACTACGCGCCCGGCTACTACCTGCAGCTGATGCGCAAGCGGCTGGCCGCGCCCGGACCCGGCTGAACCGCCCTACTTCGGCGCGGCCTTGCCGGCGCCGACCGCGTGGCTGTCCAGCCCTTCCTTGGGCAGCAGCAACGCCAGCGCGACCACGCCCAGGCTCACCACCAGCATCATCACGAAGGTCAGGTGCAGCGAGCCGCCCAGCGCCAGGCGGATGCCGGCGTCGGTGGCCGCATTGCCGTGCGTGCCCTGCAGCAGCAGGCGCAGTTGGTCGTCGGTGAAGGCCATGGCACCGTCGCCGCGCGTCAGCCCGAAGTTGAAGACCGCGCCGAAGAAGGTCGCGCCCAGCGCGCTGCCGAGGTTGCGCGAGAACACGTTCGACGCCGTGGCTACGCCGCGCTGCGCGACGTCGACGGCTTCCTGGATCAGGATCAGCGAGCTGAGGCTCATCACGCCCATGCCCAGGCCGATGATGAACGAGCCCACCGCCGCCAGCAGCGGCGTGCTGCCCGCCGACAGCAACGCGAAGGCCGCGGCGCCCACGGGCATCAGCGCCGAGCCCACGACCACCATGCGCCACAGGCCGATGCGGTGGAAGGTGCGCGAGGTCAGCGTCGCGCCGATGGGCCAGCCCAGCATCACCATCGTGAGCGTGAGCCCGGCCGTGACCGACGAGCGCTCCAGCACCACCTGCACGTACATCGGCAGGAAGGTCGTGATACCGATCAGCACCATGCCGGCCAGCATGGCCGCGCCGTTGACCGTGGCGATGACGCGCGCGCCCCATAGCCGCAGCGACACCATCGGGTCGGCCGCGCGGCGCTCCTGCCACACGAACAGCACCAGCGTGACGAAGAACACCGCCGTCCATGCGCCGGCGCTGCCGGTGTTGCCGATGCCGAAGTCGGTCAGCGCGATCATCAGCGCCGCGATGCCGATGGTGAACAGCACCGCGCCCGCCACGTCGATGGACGAGCGGCGCACCGTCGGCGCCTCGTGCAGGTAGAGCCAGAAGCCCGCCGCCGCAGCCAGGCCGATGGGCACGTTCATCCAGAAGATCCAGCCCCACGACAGCTTCTGCACGATGAGCGCGCCGATCATCGGCCCCACCACCGCCGACACCGCCCACACGCTGGCCAGGTAGCCCTGCACCTTGCCGCGCTCGCGCGCCGGGTACAGGTCGCCCACGATGGTGAGCGACACGGGCTGGATGGCCCCGGCGCCGATGCCCTGGATCAGCCGGAAGCAGATCATGGCCGGCATCGACCACGAAAAGCCCGCCAGCACCGAGCCGATGATGAAGACGGCGATGCCCACGAACATGATCGGCTTGCGGCCGTACAGGTCGGAGAGTTTGCCGAACACCACGGTCATCGCGGTCTGCGCGAGCAGGAAGGACGCGAACACCCAGCTGTACAGGTGCAGCCCCCCGAGCTCGGAGGCGATCTGCGGCATCACGGTGGAAACGATGGTCGCTTCGATGGCCACCATGGCCATGGAGGCCATGATCGACGCGATGACCAGGGGGCGATTTGTTGTTTTGGTACTGGAGGTCATGAGCGGTGGATGCTATCGGGAGCCTGAGCCCCTGTCCGGGGCTCAAGCTCTCGGGGCCGGGACACCGCCTCCTCAATTCCGCCCAACGCCCTGCCTGCGGGAGGTTTCATGCGACGATCAGGCTGCCTGCAGCCCCCGCATGAAACGAGGCCCTCAATGAAACCCGATCTGGACCCGTTGCTGGAAGAACATGGAACGCTGTTCACAAAAGATCGAATGGGCATCGCAACCAACCAAAGCAGAACAACATGATGGGCTGGCCGATCTCTGCCCAAGCGGACGAAGACTGTTCTACCGTCAAAGACATCGTGGACGGCGTCATGCCGATCCTGAGTGCTCTCTATGATTTGGACGCGTGCCGTTGGTGCTTCATGACCGATGAAGAGATCCTGCCGATGGAATGCGTAGAGGCGCCGCTCAAGGACATCGTGGAACGCGACCCGAGTCTTCTGCATCTCGCAGACCTTCCTCCGGGCTGGATTGCAACGCGAGAAAGTCTGCGAAGCCCATGGATCTACGAAGCTCCGGTTGCAACCAACGCTGATCGCCCTGGCAATGCTGCAATTGCAAGGCGAGAAATCGCGACCAACAAACCCACTTTCGTGCGACTGGTCGCAGCGGCCGCGGTAGCGCTGGTTGTCGGTGTCACGCTGCATCAATGGAATTACTCTTCGCGAACTATTGCACTCGTCTCGGCGGGCGCATTTTGTGTCATCGGTTTTGCCCTGCTTTTGGCAATTTCCAAATCCGATGACTGAGCGCGACTGCGGCCATCAACCGGCGCATGCAACGCCATCAGTTCCGCCACCCAGTCGATGAACACCCGCAGCTTGCCGCTGACGTGCCGGTTCGGCGGAAACGCCACGTACAGCGGCATCGGGTCCAGCCGCCAGCCTTCGAACAGGGGCAGCAGCTCGCCGCTGGCCCGATGCGCCGCGGCCATGTAGTCCGGCAACCAGAGCACGCCCAGCCCGGCCAGGCCGGCCGCGAGGTAGGCATTGCCGTCGTCGACCGAAAGCACATAGCGCCCCTGCACCTCGATGCGTTCCTGATCGCGGTGCATGGCATACGGAAAAGGCTTGCCGGTGCGCGACCACAGGAAGCCCACGATGCGGTGATGCGTGTCTTCCAGCTCGCGCGGATGCGCCGGTGTGCCCGCGCGGGCCAGGTAGGCCGGCGCCGCGTAGACCCCGAGCTGCAGGTCGCCCACGCGGCGCGCCATGAGCGACTGGTCGGTGAGCTCGCCGCCGCGCAGGACGCAGTCCACGTTCTCGCCGATCAGGTCCACCATGCGGTCGCTCACGCCCATGTCGAGCTGGATGTCGGGGTAGCGCGCATGAAAGGCGGGCAAGGCCGGCACCAGGATCATGCGGGCCAGCGGGCTGGGCACGTCCACGCGCAGCCGGCCCCGGGGCGATGCCGAGGCGCTTGAAAGGCTCGTCTCGGCATCGTCCATGTCGGCCAGCAGGCGCACCACGCGCTCGTAGTACGCCGCACCGTCGGCCGTGACGTTGACCTTGCGCGTGGTGCGGTTGAGCAGCTTCACGCGCAGCCGTGCCTCCAGCTGCTGCACCAGCTGCGTCACGGTGGTCTTGCTCATGTGCAGCGTTTCGGCGGCCTTGGTGAAGCTGCGCGACTCCACCACGCGGGCGAAGGCCTGCATCGCGTCGATACGGTCCATCTCTGCTCCAGATCGGTCGAAGATTGTTTGGGATCTGCAAACAGTGATTGTTGGCCTGGCCGGTTTATCCGGGAGGCGGGCTTGCCTAAAGTCCCTCCATCGTGATCACCGGGCCGGCTTCGGCCCCTGCAAGAAAGCAACCACTTCATGACTCCACGCGACGTCGTTTTTCCGCCGGGGCGCCAGGCGCTCTATGAAAAGAACCGCTACTCGCCCGCCGTGCGCGCCAACGGGTTCCTGTTCGTCTCGGGCCAGGTCGGCAGCCGGGAAGACGGCTCGCCCGAGCCCGAACTGGAAGCGCAAGTGCGCCGCGCGTTCGGCAACCTGAACGCGATCCTCGCGGCCGCGGGCTGCAGCTTCGACGACGTGGTGGACGTGACCGTCTTCATCGTCGACCCCGAGAAGAACTTCGAGAAGATCTGGGCGCTGGTGCCCGAGTACTGGGGCGAGGCCCCGCACCCGACGCTGACCGGCATCGGCGTGACGTGGCTCTACGGCTTCCAGTTCGAGATCAAGGTGATCGCGAAGCTGCCAGAGGCCCCCCGCGATTGACCCGTGCCTAACCTGCGCCTAACCCGCGCTCAACGCCGACGTGTTGTCGTAGATATACCGCCGCGACCACGGCAGCGTCTTCGCCGCCCTGCCCGCCTTGCGCCCGACGATCTGGTAGATGGCCACGTCGTCGTTCTCGAATGCATAGGCACAACCCGCGAGGTAGATGCGCCAGATGCGGAATTTTTCTTCGTCGACCAGCGCATGCGCCTTCGCGGCGTTGGCCTCGTAGGCGTCGCTCCAGCAGCGCAGCGTTTGCGCATAGTGGCGGCGCAGGTTCTCCACGTCGAAGGCCTCCAACCCGCCCTGCTGCATGGCCTGCAGCGCCAGGCTGATGTGCGGCAGCTCGCCGTTCGGGAACACGTAGCGGTCGATGAAGTCGCCGCCGCCGTAAGACACGCCGCCGCCCTCCGGGTCCGACGAGGTGATGCCGTGGTTCATGACCACGCCGTCGTCGGCCAGCAGCTGCTGCACGCGCTTGAAGTACTCGGGCAGGTTCTTGCGGCCCACGTGCTCGAACATGCCCACGCTGGTGATTCGGTCGAACTGGCCGGTCACGTCGCGGTAGTCCTGCAGGCGGATCTCGATGCGGTCCTGCAGGCCCGCGGCGCGCACGCGCTCGGTCGCCAGGTCGAACTGGTTCTGCGAGAGCGTCACGCCCACGCAGCGCGCGCCGAACTTCTGCGCCGCGCGAATCACCAATGCGCCCCAGCCGCAGCCGATGTCCAGCAGGGTCTGGCCCGGCTTGAGTTCGATCTTGGTGAGGATGTGGTCGATCTTCTTGAGCTGCGCGGTGGCCAGGTCTTCGTCGCCGTTCTCGAAGTAGGCGCACGAGTACACCATGTTCGGGTCGAGCCACAGTTGGTAGAACGCGTTCGACACGTCGTAGTGGTACTCGATGGATTTCTTGTCCGACGACTTGGTGTGCGCAAAGTAGCGCGCCATGTTCTGCAGCGCGCCGCTGGGCTTGTCGATCGAGGTCTTGGCCAGGCCGTAGGCAATGTCGATGACGTCGCTGAGCTTGCCTTCGATGTCGATCTTGCTCTTGACGTAGGCCTCGCCGAGGTTGTCCAGCGTGGGCTGCAGCATCAGCGACAGCGCCGCGGGTGACTTGACGTGCAGCGTGACCGAAGGCCCGTTGAACGTGCCGAAGTCATAGGACTGCCCATCCCACAAGGTCAGCCGTGCGGGCAGGTTGGCACGTGCGCGCACAGCGGCGCTCCACTGCGCCAGCTTCTTTTCCCAAAGCATGCATTTCTCCGTGTTGTTAGGTTCCCCCGTTCGAATGAGCGGGCTGCTGCAGCGAACAAAACGATAGCGATATTTTGTAAATCCTGCATGGTCACGTCAGCGCAAGAAATCGCAGTAAGTGCTACAAGTCGCTCGCCTGTTTTTCCGCCGCCGCCACCGGCGCGTCGCTGGCCTCGACGAAGATGCGCTTGATCATCGGGAAGCGCGCGCGCACCTGTTTCTCGATGGCCGCGATGGCATCGGCCGCGTCGCCGGTGGGCGTGTCGTCCTTGAAGTTCACGTCGACGATCACCAGCGCCTCGTCGGGCCCGATGTACATCGACAGCACGTGGCCCACGTCTTCCACGTCGGGCTGCTCCATGGCGATGGCGCGAATGGCGCGCGCGGTTTCGGGCCGGATGCCCTCGCCGATCAGCAGCCCCCGCGCCTGCGCGATCAGCAGTACCGCCACGCCCGCCAGCAGCACGCCGATGACCACCGAGGCCACGCCGTCGAGCGCGGGCATGTCCAGCGCATGGCTCAGGTAGATGCCCAGCGCCGCCACCGCCAAGCCCACCAGCGCGGCCGAGTCTTCGGCCAGCACGGTGTAGGTGGTCGGGTCCTTGCTGCGGTCCAGGGCCTGCCAGAACGGCTGCCCGCGCGCCTGCGCGCGAAACTGCTTCAGCGCGATGAAGAAGCTGGTGCCCTCGAACAGCGCGGCCGCCGCGAGCACGATGTAGTTCCACGTCGCGTCGCGCATCGGCTCGGGGTTGCGGATGTGCTGCACGCCTTCGTAGAACGACACGCCGCCGCCCAGCCCGAAGATCAGCACCGCGACGATCAGGCTCCAGAAGTACAGCTCCTTGCCGTGCCCGAACGGATGCTCCACCGTCGCGGGCCGCTTGCTCAGGCGCAGGCCCACCAGCAGCAGCACGCCGTTGAAGGTGTCGACCGCCGAGTGGATGCCTTCCGACAGCATGGCCGAGCTGCCGGTGATGCCCGCCACGACAAACTTGGTGACCGCGATCGCGACGTTGGCGCCGATGGCGCCGTAGATCGCGATCTTCGATTCAGCCATTGAACGAACCGTGTGCGTCGGGCCTGGTGGCCTGGTGTTAAGCCGCTTCCATCGACGCCGCCCCAAGCGCGTCGTTGCCCGCCTCGCCGAGCCAGCGGCGCTTGTCGCGCAGCGGCGGCGCGCCGAACATGCGGCCGTACTCGCGCGCGAACTGCGACGGGCTTTCGTAGCCCACGCTGTGCGCGGCGCTGGCCACGTCGGCGCCGGTGATCAGCATCTGCCGGCGCGCCTCCTGCAGCCGCAGCTGCTTCTGGTACTGCAGCGGGCTCATGGCGGTGACGGCCTTGAAGTGGTGGTGGAACGATGACACGCTCATGTGCACCGCGCGCGCATGTCTTCCACCCGCAGCGACTGCGCGTAGTTCATGCGCAGCGCGCTGATGGCCTTGGCGATGCGCTGGGTGTGGCTGTCCTGCAGCGCGATCTGGCGCAGCCGCGCGCCCTCGCCGTTCACCAGCAGGCGGTACATGATCTCGCGCTTGATGAGCGGCGCCATGATCGGCACGTCTTCCGGCGTGTCGAGCAGCCGCAGCAGGCGCAGCACCGGCTCCAGCACGGGCATGGCGATGCGATTGACGTACATGCCGCGCGAGGCCGGGGCGTTGGCCTTGGCCGGCAGCTTCTCGTCGCGGATGAGCTCGCCGATTTCGTCGAGCGCCAGCTCCAGCCGCACGCCCAGGTAGGGCTCGTTGTCGCTGGTCACGCAGACCTGGCCGCACACCGGCAGGTCGACCGAGGTGACGAGGTAGTGCATGGGGTCGTACACGTAGATGTCGTCGCCCACGATGATGCGCTTGGAGCCCTGCGCAATGAGGCCCAGCGCCGGGGTCGCGAAGGCATGCTTGGGGCCGTCGGGCTTGCTGATGCAGTACACCTGCAGGCCGGGCACGCAGGTGATGACGGTGCCGTCCTGCCCGCGCGTGATGTGGGCGATGAGCGCCACCAGTTCCTTGCGGGCTTCGTCGAGTTCGGGCTCCAGCGGCATGGGCTGGGCTGGTTGGCCGATGACGGCGGCGATTTCAGGGGTTTCGTCGGACATGTTCAGGGCCTTGTCACGATGCGGGGCCACGCAGCGGCCCCTTTTTGGAGGAATGAGCGGGTTGCAGCTTAGCGCCCCTCCCGCGATTCGCACGCGCTGCCAAAAAGGTCTGGAGAATCAGGCAAATACTTTGCAGGAACGCACTCGCCACGCCAGGCACCCCGGCGGGATACTTTTTGCTGTCGCCCGGGGCCGACCCGGCTCCGGGGCGCTATCAACGCAAAGGAATCGTTCCATGCAATACCGCAAATTCGGCCGCACCGGCCTCCTGGTTTCCGAACTGTGCCTGGGCACCATGACATTCGGCGGCGCTCCGGCATCTGGGGCCAGATCGGCAACCTGCAGCAGTCCGAGGCCGAAGGGCTGATCGGCAAGGCGATGGACGCCGGCATCAACTTCATCGACACGGCCGACGTGTACTCCGAGGGCCAGTCCGAAATCATCACCGGCCAGGCCCTGAAAAACCTCAAGGCGCCACGCGACAGCTTCGTGCTGGCGACCAAGGTGCTGGGCGAAACGGGCAGCAAGGGCGTCAACTCGGCCGGCGCCTCGCGTTTTCACATCATGGACGGCGTGAAGGCCAGCCTGAAGCGGCTGCAGCTGGACCACATCGACCTGTACCAGATCCACGGCTTCGACCCGGTGACGCCCATCGAGGAAACCGTGCACGCGCTCGACAACCTCGTGCGCCAGGGCCATGTGCGCTACGTGGGCGTGTCGAACTGGGCGGCCTGGCAGATCGCCAAGGCGCTGGGCATTGCCGAGCGCGACCGGCTGGCGCGCTTCGAGTCGCTGCAGGCGTACTACACCATCGCCGGGCGCGACCTGGAGCGCGAGCTGGCGCCCATGCTGCGCAGCGAAGACGTAGGCCTGATGGTCTGGAGCCCGCTGGCGGGCGGCCTGCTGAGCGGCAAGTTCGGCCGCGACATCGAGGCCGAGCAAGGCAGCCGCCGCACCACCTTCGACTTTCCGCCGGTGAACATCGACCGCGCCTACGACTGCATCGACGTGATGCGCGAGCTCGCCGAGGCCCGCAAGGTGTCGGTCGCGCAGATCGCGCTGGCGTGGCTGCTGCACCAGCCCGTGGTGACCAGCGTGATCATCGGCGCCAAGCGCGCCGAGCAGCTGGACGACAACATTGCCGCGACGGCCATCAAGCTGACCGGTGACGAGCTGGCCAGGCTCGACAAGGTGAGCGCGCTGCCCGCCGAATACCCCGGCTGGATGCTCGAGCGCCAGGGCGGCGCGCGGGCCAAGCGGCTGGCGGAATCAGGCCAGCGCGGCTGAAGCCTCCAGCGCCTGTGACGCGGCGCGGCGCGCGGCATGGGCAGCGGTCGCGCGCAGGGCGCGCAGGTCGAGGTGGCGCGCCGCCTGCGCGGCCTCGGGCTGCGCCAGGTGCGGCACGATGCCCAGCAAGGGCGCGCCAAGTCGAGCGCGCAGCGTTTGCAGGTTCGCCTGTGGCGCGAGCATCCGCGGATCGACCATGCTCGCCACCCAGCCCGCCAACACCAACCCGCGCGCGCGGATCGCCTCGGCGGTCAGCAGCGCGTGGTTGAGGCAGCCGAGGCGCACGCCGACCACCAGCACCACGGGCAAGCCGAGCGCCACCGCAAGGTCGGCACTGTCGAGGTCGTCGCCGAAAGGCACGCAGAAGCCGCCCACGCCTTCGACCACCACCGCGTCGGCACGTGCCGACAGGTCCGCGAAGGCCGAGAGCAGCGGCTGCAGCGCGATGCGCACGCCCTCTTCCCTGGCCGCCAGGTGCGGCGACATCGGCGCGCGCAACAGGTACGGGCAGCGCGAGGCCAGCGGCGCATCGACATTGCCGGCCGCATGCAGCCGCGTCACGTCTTCGTTGTGCCATTGCCCGTCGACTTCATCCAGGCCCGCCGCCACCGGCTTCATGCCGACCGCGCGCAGCCCCGAGCCGGCCAGCAGGCTCAGCATCGCGCTGCTGACCAGTGTCTTGCCGATGCCCGTGTCGGTGCCGGTGACGAACCAGCGTCGTTGCGCCGTCATGCGGCCTCCCGCCATGGTTGCGCCAACGCCTGACCGAGCGCATCGACCAGCCGCGAGACATCGGACGCGGTATGGCTCGCCGACAGCGCGATGCGCAGCCGCGCCGTGCCCGCCGGCACGGTGGGCGGGCGGATCGCGCCGACGCGCAGGCCGTGCGCGTCGAGCTGCGCCATCGTGTGCATCGCGCGCGCGTTGTCGCCCACGATCAGCGGCTGGATCGCGGTGGGCGATGCCGGCAGCCACGCGCTGCCGTCCGAAGGCAGCACCTGTGCCAACCCCTGCCGCAGTTGCGCGATGCGCGCCAGCAGTCGGGCACGCCGCGCGTCGCCCTCCTTGCCTTCGATCAGCGACAGGCTCGTGAGCAAGGCATGCGCCACGGCCGGCGGCGCGGCTGTCGTGAAGATGTAGGGCCGCGCACGCTGCACGAGGTAATCGACGACCGTGCGGTGCGCCGCCACGAACGCGCCCGACACCCCCGCCGCCTTGCCCAGCGTGCCGACCAGCACCAGCCGCTGCGACTTCAACCCCATCGCCTGGAGCACGCCGCGCCCCGAGGCACCCAGCACGCCGAAGCCGTGCGCGTCGTCGAGCACCAGCCACGCGTCGTGCCGCTCGGCCAGCGCCAGCAGCTCGGCCACGGGTGCGATGCAGCCGTCCATGCTGAACACCGCGTCGCTCACGATGAGCTTGACCGGTGCATCGCAGGCAGCAAGCTGCGCGTCGAGCGCGGCCACGTCGCAATGCGCATAGCGCTCGACGCGCGCCTTGGCCAGCCGCGCGCCGTCGATCAGCGAGGCGTGGTTGAGCGACTCCGAGAAGATCACCGCGTCCGCCCCGCCCAGCGCCGACAGCACCGCCAGGTTGGCCATGTAGCCGGTGCAGAAGAACAGGCTGCGCGCCTCGGGAATGAAAGGCGCCATCCAGTCCGCGAGCCTTTCTTCGAGTTGCGCATGCGCGCGCGAGTGGCCCAGGATCAGGTGCGAGCCGCCGCTGCCCGTGCCATACAGCGCCGCGCCTTCGGCCCATGCCTTGGCCAGCGCGGGGTGTGCGGCCAGGCCCAGGTAGTCGTTGCTGCTGAAGCCGAGCATGGTGCGCGGCGCGGTGGCGCCGTGCAGGGTCAGCGCCTGTTCGGGGGCGCAGGCGGTCTCGGCGATCTGGCGGCGGCGGCGCAGCGATTGCGCGTCGAGCGCGGCGATCTCGCCCTGCAGGCGGTCAAGCAAGCGCGACATCGCGGGCTCCTTTCTGTGGTGAATCGGTGAACGCGACGGCGTTCAGCGTGGCCAGCGTGCCGTCGACCAGCAGGTCGATCTCTTCGTCGCCGATGGCATAGGGCGGCATCAGGTACACGGTGTTGCCGATCGGACGCATCAGCAGTCCGTGTGCGCGCGCCGCCATGTGGAAGCGTTCGGCAAAACGCGCACCCGGCGCGCGCACGTCGACGCGGTGATCAGGCCCTGCTGGCGCAGGTGGTCGACGGGCAGGCCGTCGAGCCCTTCGTGCAGCCGCTGCAGCAGCCGCGCGGCGCGGCCCCGGTTGCGGCGCAGCACGTCTTGGCTGCCGAACAGGTCGAGCGTGGCCAGCGCCGCGCGGCAGGCCAGCGCGTTGCCGGTGTACGAATGCGAATGCAGGAAGCTGCGCGCCGCGTCGTCGTCCACGAAGCCTTCGTAGATGGCGTCGCGCGTCATCACCAGCGCCAGCGGCAGGTAGCCGCCGCTGATGCCCTTCGACAGGCACAGGAAGTCGGGCCAGATGCCGGCCTGCTCGCACGCGAAGAAGCTGCCGGTGCGGCCGCAGCCGACTGCTATTTCGTCGGCGATCAGGTGCACGTCGTAGCGGTCGCACAGCGCGCGCACGAGCCGCAGGTATTCGGGGTCGTGCATCGCCATGCCGGCGGCGCACTGCACCAGCGGCTCGAGGATGACGGCGGCGATGGTGTCGTGCTGCGCGGCCAGCAGCGCCTCGAGCTCGCCCGCCGCGCGCCGGGCCACGTCG
>NZ_MOWM01000191.1 GCF_016082275.1 Variovorax sp. E3 | reverse complement strand
CCGGGTGCGACGAGCCGCCGCGCGTGGCCGGCCTGCTGCCCGTGGGCGACGGGGCCGCACTGCTGCGTCGCCGGCCCGACGTGCGCCAGGCCGAACGCAGCTTGGCGGCCGCCAGTGCCCGCATCGGCGTGGCGACGGCCGACCTCTACCCGAAGGTGGTGCTGGGCCTTTCCGCCGGCTCGTCGGGTTTTTTGAACAGGTTCGGCAATCGCGAGTCCTTCAGCTACAGCTTGGGTCCGCTGGTCAGCTGGACGCTGCCCAACACCGGCGCGGCCCAGGCGCGCATCGCGCAGGCCGAGTCCGGCACGCGAATGGCTGCCGCGCGCTTCGACGGCACTGTGTTGCGGGCGTTGCTGGAGATCGAGACGGCACTCGACGCCTATGCCCGCGAACTCGACCGCCACGCCGCCCTGGCCGCCGCGCGCGACCAGAGCGCGACCGTGGCCCGGCAGGCGCAGACGCTCTACGTCAACGGCAAGACCGCGCAACTCGACGCGCTGGACGCCATGCGCACGCTGGCGGCGAGCGAAGCCGGACTGGCGGCATCGCAGGCCGAGCTCGTCGACGACCAGTTCGCCGTGTTCATGGCGCTGGGCGGCGGCTGGGAAACCGGCGAGGCCGTCGCGCAAACCGCGCCATAGCCGATGGACGACCTGCAGCAGCTCAAGGTCTTCAGGGAAGTCATCGCCCGCAAGAGCTTCACGCGTGCCGCTGTGGCATTGGGAATTTCCAAGGCCGGCGTCACCAAGAGCGTGGCGCAACTGGAAAAAGACGTGGGGGTCCGGCTGCTGAACCGGTCGACGCGTTCCGTGACGCCGACCGACGCCGGGCAAACGCTGGCGCAGCGGCTGGTTCCGCTCTTCAGCCTGATCCAGGACGTGAGCACCGAGCTGTCCGACTTCGCGGCCCACCCGCGAGGGCGGCTGAAGGTGGCGGCGCCGCACGGCCTGTCGCTGAGCCTGCTCGGCTGGAACATCGAGGACTTCATCGCCCAGCATCCGGATGTGCATGTGAGCATCCATCTGAGCAATCGCGAGGACGACCTGGTGATGGGCGCCATCGACGTCGCGCTGCGCATCGGCCCGATCGAGGAGCGGGACGTCGTCGTGCGCAAGCTGCGGCCGGTGCCGCTCGTGCTGTGCGCGTCTCCGCAGTACTGGGCGCGCCGGGGCATGCCCTCGAAACCGGAAGAGCTCGCCAGGCACGAGGTGCTGACGTACTCCCTGTGGGACGCATCGCCCCGGCTGCCCTTTGTCGTCGGTGGGCAAACACATTACGTGCCCGTGCGCAGCCGCCTGGACGCGGACGACGCCGCGCCCTTGATCGCGCTGGCGGTCAAGGGGTTGGGCGTGACCTGCGTTCCCGAGGTGCTGGCCCGCGCGCATCTGGGGTCGGGCGCGCTCGTGCCGGTCTTGCAGGACGCGATGCCGCAAGCGATCTGGCTGTATGCGACCTATCCGCACCGCAGCCACAAGAGCGCCGCGCTTCGGGCCTTTCTCAACTTCCTGACGGCGGACCATGTTTGACCGGAAAAGCAAGTCGCGCGAACTTCGGCATTACAAGGCGCGATGGCTCGACCCGATAGCCACCCTATTTGCTTAGGTCAAGACGAGCTGAGCTTCCAGCTTTCAATCGGAAAAACCCATACACTCTTGGAAACAATTGTCAATTTGTCTTTCGATATAGATCGGGTCGTTCTTTCGGCCTGTTGACGCGAAGCAAAGAAGCAATTCCAGAAGCCCCCTCGGGAGTTCGGCGCACACCGCCGAAACGGGAGGGGCTCGGGTTTCACTGAGGGAGGCATGCGTGCTGGGATTTTTCCGTTTCGTGCTGGCGGGGCTCTTCGCCCTGGCCGCTTTTGTGCCCGTCGTCCGCGCCGCCGAACCGGCGCAAGTCACGCTGGCGGGCCTGGCATTCGCCGGTGACGCCGCGTCGCTCGACCAGCGCTTTCCATATTCGCGCCGCTACGAGAGCGCCATCGCCAAGTCGGGGCAGAACGCCTACGCCATGGTCCGCGCCGCCGTCGCGCAGATGCCGCCGCAGAACCTGCAGGTGTCGAGCGGCCAGATCGACGAACTCAAGGGCCGCGACCAGGCGCTGGTGAGCTCGCTCGTCATCGGCTCCGAGACGGTGTCGGTCGAGACCTTCGGCAGCCTGCGCAAGCTGTTCGTGCTGATCCGCGGGCAGGCGCTGTTCTTCGACTTCAAGTCGATGACGGTCGTGCGCTCCTATCCGCTGAGCTTTGCGTACATCGACGTGTTCGACCGCGACCCGACCGAGGACGAGATCCTGGCGCGCGTGAAGAACGTGTACGAGGGAACGCCGGGCAAGCCCGGTATCTTCGCGCGCTATGCCGGCGTGCTGGCCAAGGCCACCGTGCCGGCGCAGGTGCCGCGCTTCGTGAAGGTGACCAAGGTGAACCTGGCGCCGGAGCTGGTCGACATGCTGCCGGCCTACCTGAAGGGCGCGCCGGGCGTGGCGGAAACCTGGGCGGCCGACCTCGTCGGCGAAGCCGTTTCCACCCGCGTGGGCGTGCCGCTGGTGCCGTACATCCAGGGTTACGCCGTCGGCAAGGTGATGCCGCTGCGCGTGTCCGACGGCACCGTGTACACACTGACGCTGCCCACGCCCGACTACGAGATCACGGTCGACTTCACGGGCTTCAAGAAGGTCAAGTTCGGCGAGGCCGCCGCGGGCACCAGCTTCGTCTATGGCGCCTACGCCAACGTGAAGATCGAGCAGCCGCTCATGGGCACCGTGTACATGAACGCGGCCTTCAAGAACGGCGAGGTCAAGGTCGTGCCCGCCACGCAGACCTACGTGGACGATTTCCCCGCGTACTACGACGCGCTCAACGGCATGTTCCACAAGCTCTCGGACGCCATCGCCGGCAAGGGCAACACGTGGGTGAAGTCGGCTTCGGCCGCATCCGACATCGAATCGCAAATCCTCAAAACCAAACAACTGCTGGACCTATGCAAGTAATACGCTCCTTCATGCTCGTGCTCCTCGCGGCCTTCGCCTTCTCGGCGGTGGCCCAGGTGCAGCAGGCTCGCGGCAAAGCCTCCGTGACCTATCAAGGCCGTTCGGCCAACGCCGACGACAAGGCGCGCGCGCTGCAGGCCGCGCAGCTCAAGGCGGTGGAGTTCTACTACGCCGAGGCCGGCGAGTCGGAGTCGGAGAACTTCGACACGGTGCGCGACAAGATCCTGTCCAACCCCGACCGCTACATCCTCGAGTCGACGGTGCTGGGCGAAGAAGACAACCCCGACAAGAAGCAGTTCACCACGGCCGTTCGCATTGCGCTGAACGTGGCCAACCTGCGCAACCTCATGAAGTCGAACTCGGCCGTGGCCAAGGCCGGCGCGGGCGAGAAGTCGCCGCTGGCCTTCGTCTTCGTGTCGCGCCAGGTCGCGTCGGTGAAGTCGTTCGACGACCGCGTGTTCAAGCGCGTGGACGAGTCCGTCAAGGTCGGTGCCGCGGGCTCGACCTCGCAGACCGGCGCCGAGGGCGAGTCGCTGCGCGGCGGCCAGATCAAGACCAATGCATCGACCGCGTCGCGCGCCGACGTGTCGGTGAACCGCACCCGCACCCTCGAAACGGGCGGCAGCACCGTCAAGCGTTCGAGCGAGGCGACCTACCGGCTCATTCCCAGCGCCAACCTGAACCAGGTCTTCAGCAGCACGTTCACGCGTGCCGGCTTCAGCGTGAAGGACGCCGCCTTCATCGAGCCGCTCACCAACGGCCAGTTCAAGGTGGCCAACGTTGAAGCCGACTACCAGACCGGCAACGACCTGAAGTCGACCACGCTGCAAGCCATTGCCTCGGGCATGCGCGCGGCCCACGTGCCCTACGTGGCGCTGGGCACGCTCGACGTGGGCGCGGCCGACCAGGACCCGGCCACCGGCCTGGTGCGCGTGTCGGTGACCGTCAACGCCAAGATCTTCGACGTGACGCAGACCATTCCCGACACCAAGGCGTCGGTCGGTCCGGTCCAGTACGCCGGCGTCGGCCCTTCGGAAGACGAGGCCCGCGGCAACGCCCTGAAGCTGGCCGCCGGCAACGCCGCGCGCGAGCTCACCAGCCAGGTGACGGCGCAGCGCGTGCAGTAACGCCACCCCGGTTTCCATCCAACACACAAAAAACGAAAGCATCCGTCATGACCAAGCTCATCCAGTCCCTCGCCGCCGCGGGCTTCTTCGCCGTTGCACTGACCGGCACGGCCAGCGCCCAGTTCTCGCTCAAGTCGCTTCCCGGCGTGTCGAACGTCGTCGGTGGTGGCGGCAGCGCCGCGCCCGCGGGCGATCTCGGCGGCCAGCAGGACGTGCTGGTGCGCAGCTACGTCGCCGCCAACAAGGACGTGCTCACCGCCAACTCGAAGATGGCCGAAGCCTGGGCCTGAAGGACGCCGCCGCCACGTCGAAGGCCACCTCCGACGCGCTGACCGAAGGCGCCACCAAGGACAACCTCGAAGCCTCGAACAAGGCCGTGTCCGCATCGACCGACGCCGTGGCCGCCGAGCTGGCCAAGCAGCCCGTGCTCGACGCGCAGTCGAAGGCGCTGTTCGCCACCGGCCTGGGCCACCTGGCGACCGGCGTGCACAAGTACGTGGGCGTGGGCAAGAACGTGAAGGTCATGGGCTCCAGCCTGTCGAGCGCCTCGCCCCTGATGCTGCCGAAGCTGCAGTCGGCGGTGTACGTGGTGTCGAACTTCCCCAGCTCGATGACCAGCGTGTCGACCGCGCTGAAGAACGCCATCTCGTTCGCGCAGAGCCACGACATTCCGGTGCCCGCGGACGCCACGCAAGCCCTCGCGGCGCTCTGATCGAACGCACGAGCGGAACACTTTCATGCGCCACATTCTTTGCGTGACCGCCGTCGCGGCGGCGGCCCTGCTGGTCGCGTGCGGCAAGCAGGACGCCCCGGCCGAGAAGGCCCCGGCGGCGGCGGCCCCCGCCCCGGCCCCGGCCAACGTCTCGCCGCCGGTCCCCGACGTGGGCAAGCTCGGCAGCGAGCAGACCACCGCGCAAGGCTTCGGCGCCACCGCCGGCGAGGCCGTGGCGGAGGCGATGAAGCTCGCCATCCTGCAGGTCAACGGCGCCGCCGTGCAGTCGTCGACGGTGTCGGCCAAGTACGGTCTGGACGTGAGCCTGGGCTACGACGCCGTGTCCCTGCGCGCCACCGCTTTCGCGGACGTGGTGAGCCAGCGTTCCGGCGGCGTGATCCAGAACTTCAAGATGGTCGAGCTGCAGGAGCCTTCCGAGAAGGTGGGCAACCGCTACAAGGCCACCATCGAGGCGCGGATCGCCAAGTTCACGCCGTCCGCCGACCTGCAGAAGATCAAGGTCGTGGTCGGCCCGATCCGCTTCGACAGCGCCAGCCTGCCGATGGGCGACCGCTCGGTGCCGTCCGCGGAAATTGCCGCCACGCTGCGCCAGCGCGTGAGCGATGCGCTGGTGCAGACCGGCCGTTTCGCCGTGCTCGACCGCGAGTTCAGCCCCGAGATCGAGCAGGAGCTCGACATGATCTCGTCGGGCCAGGCGCCGAGCGCCGAACTGGCCAAGCTGTCGCAGGCCGCCAGCGCCGACATCGTGTGGAGCGCGCGGGTCAGCAGCCTTGCCTACAACCGCCACGCCCGCCAGCTCAAGACCAGCGACCGCGAGCTCGTGAGCTACTCGGGCGGCTGGGCGCTGTCCGAAAAGCTGGTCAACGTCGCGACTCGCCAGGTGATGGCCTCGGACTCGATGCGCGGCGAGGCGCCCTCGGTGGGCGCGACCACGCTGAGCCAGGGCGTCGACGGACGCAAGGTGCTGGAGGACATGAGCACGGACATGGTGAACCAGGTCGTGGCCTCGGTGCTGCGGCGCACGTTCCCGGTCACGGTGGTGGCGCGCGACGGCACCAACGTCGTGTTGAGCCAGGGCGGCCAGGCGCTCAAGGAAGGCGCGCGCTACGCGATGGCCGCCATGGGCGCCGAGATGAAGACCCGCAGACGGGGCAGAGCCTGGGCCGTGTCGAGTCGGCCTGCTGCGAGCTGGTGGTCGAGCGCGTCACGCCGAACCTGTCGTACGGGCGCCTTGAAAACGTGCGTTCGAACCTCGATCAGTTGCCGCTGGGCGGGCTGCAGCTGCGCGAGCAGTTGAAGGGCACGGCCGTGGCGAAGGCGGACGCGGCCAAGCGCCGTCCGCCGCCGGCGACGCGCCCCCAACCGCCGCCGCGCCGGCACCGGCCGCGAAGGCCGTGCAGCCGCGCGCGGCCGCACCCGCGCGCGAGCGGCCTGCCGCCGCCGCTGGCAAAGACGACGACAAGTGGTGAGATGAGTTGAGCCTCGGCGGCGGGCCGCGAAGAAGAAAGACAATCGGGCCGTGACGCCCGCCGAAGAACACAACCCGCCCGCCGTACCGAGGCCGCTGCCGCTGCTCGCGCGCTGGCTGCTGCTGGCGTTTGCCGCGCTGTGCCTCGTGCTGGCCGTCATCGGCGTGATCGTGCCGGGCATGCCGACCACCGTGTTCGTGCTGATGGCCGCATGGGCGGCCGCGCGCAGCTCGCCGCGGCTGCATGGCTGGCTGCTGAACCACCGGCTGTTCGGCCCCATCCTGCGCAACTGGGAAAACGGCCGCACCGTGAGCCGGCGCGCCAAGTGGAGCGCCACCGCCGCGATGGCGTTTTGCGCCGTCGTGATTGCGCTGACCGCGCACAAGGCCTGGCTCGCGGGCATCGGCATCGGCTCGATGGCGGCGGTGCTCGCGTGGCTGTGGCGGCGGCCGGAGCCCGATGCCTGAGTCCGTGGGGGTTCGACGCTTTGGCATCGCGGTGCTCGGCACGGCCTGAGCGGCCGCTTCACAATGCGGCCTTCACCCCCAGCCGCAGTGCCCCGCAGGAGATTTTGAAGAATGAAGCCCCAACCCATCGAGTACGCCGCCGCCTCCGACGAAGTCAAGGCCGTGTTCGACGACATCAAGACCTCGCGCAACGTGCCCGACGTCAACAACTTCTGGAAGTACCTGGCCAACGACCCCGCCTCGCTCAAGCGCACCTGGGGCAGCCTCAAGGAAGTGATGGCGCCCGGCGCGCTCGACCCGGTGGTCAAGGAAATGGTCTACCTCGCGGTGAGCGTCACCAACAGCTGCGGCTATTGCATCGCGAGCCACCACGCGGGCGCGGCCAAGGCCGGCATGACGCCGGAAATGTTCGGCGAGCTGATGGCCGTGGTCGGCATGGCCAACGAAACCAACCGGCTGGTCAACGGCTACCGCGTGCCGATCGATCCGGCGTTCGACAAGTAGCGGCCTTCGGCCCTGACGGCGATCAGCCGATCGTCATCAGGCTCGCGTTGCCGCCCGCTGCAGCGGTGTTGATGCTGAGCGCGCGCTCCACCACGAGGCTTTCGAGCGGAATGCCGGCATCGCCCGGCGCGAAGGCCCGCACGCCGACGATGGGCCCCGGCCGTGCCGAGAGGCGGCGCATCACGTCGGCCAGTTCATCGGCGTCGCCGTGGTGCAGCGCGGCGTCGAAGGCCACGGTCTGCGCGCTCCAGTCATTGGCAATTGCCACGCGCTGCTGCACGTCTGCCGGCAGCGATGCACGCAGGGCCTGCGCGCCAGCATCGGCCGGCCAGATGGCGTTGCTGCCGACCGACAGCACGGCCGCCAGTTGCACCAGCCGGTCGGCCTCGGTGCGGGCCAGGCACAGCACGGCTTCGCGCGGCTGCAGCGTGTAGACGTTGCGCTCGCCCGTCGGCCCGGCCAGCGTGCGCGAGTCGCCGGCGCGCGACAGCGAGGCAAAGCGCGCGCACTGCGCGGCCAGTGCGTGGCGCTCCGCTTCTTGCGCCCAGCGGCCCAGTGCCGACAGGCCCGCATTCGACGGCGGCACGGCGTCATCGCCCATCGCACGCGCCATCGCGTCGTCGGGCCGCTTCGACAGCATTCGCACCATGTACAGCGGCCCGCCCGCCTTCGGCCCCGTGCCCGACAGCCCTTCGCCGCCGAAGGGCTGCACGCCCACCACCGCGCCGACGATGTTGCGGTTGACGTACACGTTGCCCGCATGGGCGTTCTCCACGATCTGCGCAATGGTCTCGTCGATGCGCGTGTGCACGCCCAGCGTCAGGCCGTAGCCCGTGCCGTTGATCTGGCCGACCAGCGCGGCGAGGTCGCGGCGGCGAAAGCGCACGACATGCAGCACCGGCCCGAACACCTCGCGCTGCAGCTCGGCAATGCCGTCGAGCTCGATCAGCGTCGGCATCACGAAGGTACCGTGGCGCGTGTCCTGCGCGTACTCGCGCCCCTGGCGAAAGACCTTGCGGCCACGCGAGCGCATGGTGGCGATGTGGCGTTCGATGCCCTCGCGCGCCTCGGCGTCGATCACCGGGCCCACGTCGACGGCCAGCCGCGCGGGGTTGCCGATGCAGGCCTCGGCCATCGCGCCCTTGAGCATCTCGATCAGCCGGTCGGCCGCTTCTTCCTGCACGCACAGCACGCGCAGCGCCGAGCAGCGTTGGCCCGCGCTGTCGAAGGCCGAAGCCATCACGTCGGTGACGACCTGCTCCACCAGCGCGGACGAGTCGACGATCATCGCGTTCTGCCCCCCCGTCTCGGCAATCAGCGGCACCGGCGCGCCGTGGGCGCCCAGGCGCTGCGACAGCGTTTTCTGCAGGATGCGCGCGACCTCGGTCGAGCCGGTGAACATCACGCCCTGCACGCGCGCATCGGCCACCAGGCTGGCGCCCACGGTCTCGCCCCGGCCCGGCAACAACTGCACGGCGGCGCGCGACACGCCGGCCTGCCACAGCACGCGCACGGCTTCGGCGGCGACCAGCGGCGTCTGCTCGGCCGGCTTGGCGAGCACGGGGTTGCCGGCCGCGAGCGCGGCGGCCACCTGGCCCATGAAGATCGCGAGCGGAAAGTTCCATGGGCTGATGCAGACCATCGGGCCGAGCGCGCGGTGCGTGTCGTTCGAGAAATCGCTGCGGGCCTGCGCCGCATAGAAGCGCAGGAAGTCGACGGCCTCGCGCACTTCGGCGATGGCGTTGGCAAAGCTCTTTCCGGCCTCGCGCGCCAGCAGGCCGAGCAGGCGCGGCATCTGGTCTTCGAGCCGGTCGGCGGCGCGCTCGAGCATGGCGGCGCGCGTGGCCGGTGACGTCGCGGCCCATTCGGTGGCGATGCCCTCGGCTTGCGACACGGCCGATGCGACATCGGCCGCCGTGGCTTCTTGCACCTGCCCGACGACATCGCGGTGATCGGCCGGGTTCAGCACGTCGGCCTGTTCGCGTTGAGCATCGATGTCGGTCGCGAGCATGGGCGCGGCGAGCCAAGCGTCCTGTGCGGTGGCTTGCAGCGTCTGGCCGAGCGTGCGCAGGCTGTCGTCGTTCGCCAGGTCGAGCCCCTGCGAGTTGGCGCGCTGCTTGCCGTACAACGCCACCGGCAGCGGAATCGACGGATGCGGCAGGCCCATGGCGCCTTCCTGCGCGGCCATGCGCTCCACCGTCGCCACCGGGTCTTCGACCAGCGCCTCGAGAGAAATCGTCGGGTCGGCGATGCGGTTCACGAACGAAGTGTTGGCGCCGTTCTCCAGCAGCCGGCGCACCAGGTAGGCCAGCAGCGTCTCGTGCGTGCCCACGGGCGCGTAGATGCGGCACGGCCGGTTCAGCGGGCCGACCACCTGCTCGTACAGCGGCTCGCCCATGCCGTGCAGGCACTGGAACTCGTACTGCCCCGGCTGGTAGCGCGAGGGATCGGCCGCCGTGTAGATGGCGGCCAGCGTGTGCGCGTTGTGCGTGGCGAACTGCGGGTACACCGCGTCGGGCGCGGCAAGCAACTGGCGCGCGCAGGCGAGGTACGACACGTCGGTGTAGGCCTTGCGCGTGTAGACCGGGTAGCCGCCGAGCCCGTCGATTTGCGCGCGCTTGATTTCGCTGTCCCAGTAGGCGCCTTTGACCAGCCGCACCATCAACCGGTGGCGGCTGCGGCGCGCGAGGTCGACCACGTAGTCGATCACGAAGGGGCAGCGCTTCTGGTAGGCCTGAATGACGAAGCCGATGCCGTTCCAGCCCGCGAGCGCAGGCTCGAAGCACAGGCGCTCCAGCAGGTCGAGCGACAGCTCGAGCCGGTCGGCTTCTTCCGCGTCGATGTTCAGGCCGATGTCGTACTGCTGCGCCAGCAGCGTGAGCTCGCGCAGCACCGGGTACAGCTCGGCCATCACGCGCGCGTGCTGCGCGCGGCTGTAGCGCGGGTGCAGTGCCGACAGCTTGATCGAGATGCCCGGGCCTTCGTACACGCCGCGCGCATTCGAGGCCTTGCCGATGGCGTGAATCGCTTCTTCGTATGCGATGCGGTAGCGCTTCGCGTCTTCCATGGTGAGCGCCGCTTCGCCGAGCATGTCGTACGAATAGCGAAAGCCCTGTGCCTCCAGCTCGCGCGCATTGCCCAGCGCCTGCTGGATGGTCTCGCCGGTGACGAACTGCTCGCCCATCATGCGCATCGCCATGTCCACACCCTTGCGGATCAGCGGCTCGCCGCCCTTGCCGATCAGCCGCGTGAGCACGGTCGACAGGCCGGTCTCGCTGTGCGTGGCCACGAGCTTGCCGGTCAGCAGCAGGCCCCAGGTGGCGGCATTGACGAACACCGACGGGCTGCGGCCCGCATGCGTCTGCCACTGGCCGTGCGCGATCTTGTCGCGGATCAGCGCGTTGCGGGTTTCGGCATCGGGAATGCGCAGCAGCGCTTCGGCCATGCACATGAGCGCGACGCCTTCCTGCGACGACAGCGCGTATTCCTGCAGCAGGCCTTGCACGAGGCCGGCGCGGCCGCTCGCGTTCTTGCGCGAGCGCAGTTGCTGCGCGATGCGGTGCGCGAGTTCGTGGGCCTCGTCGGCCAGGTCGCCGGGCAGCCGGGCCTTGTCGAGCAGGGGCGGCAAGGCCTCGGGCTCGGCGCGCCGCCAGGCGGCGGTGATGCGCTCGCGCAGCGCCGAAGCGGGCGCGGCCAGGCCGTCGACAAAAGCCGTGAAGGAAGAGGGGAGGGGGTCGGCGCTGGTGGTGCTCATGGGAGGCTCGGGCTGGTGATATGTTGGATGATCCGCGTCCGGGCGCTGAATTTGTGTTCGAAGAATCGCCTCATTTCAGAATAAAAAACCATGGCGGGGCGGGCGCGAGAATCCGTTTTCCACCGCGCGAGCGGGAACGCAGGGGAGTGCATTCATATGAACAGGGCGTCATGCTTCGTGGCCGCGTGCCTCGCACTCGGGTCGGTGGTCGGCGTTGCGCATGCGGCGGCCGATGCGCCGGGCTGCACCGCGTCGGCCGGGCCCGACTGCTACCGCAGCTTCCAGCCGCCCGGCGCCGGGGGCACGCTCAACTACTACGCGTCGCTGGCACCCGGCGCGGCGGCGCCGACCCGGGTGCTCATCGGCATGCACGGCCATCCGCGCGATGCCGACAAGACCTTCAACGCGGCGCTGCTGGCCGTTCGCAATGCCGGCGCGCTCGACGACACGCTGGTGGTCGCGCCGGTGTTCCAGGTCGCGGCGGACAAGGCCCGCAAGTGCAGCGCGCCGGGCGTGCCGGCGGCGGAGGCCGGCGACCTGCTGTGGACCTGCGGCTCGTGGTTGGAAGGCGGCCCGGCGGAGAACGGCGCCCGCGTCACTTCGTTCGCGGCCATGGACGCGCTGGTGGCCGAACTCACGCGGCGCTGGCCCGGCTTGCGCACCGTCACCATCGCGGGCTTCTCGGCCGGCGCGCAGATGGTGCAGCACTACATCGGCTTCGCGAAGCATGAAGCGGGCGCGACGCCGGTGGCCGTGCGCTACGTCGTCGCCGACCCCGGCACCTGGCTCTACTTCGATGCGTGGCGCCCGCAGCCGGTGACGGGCGCCGAATGCCCCGCCGTGAACCGCTGGAAGTACGGCACCGACAACCTGCCCGCGCACCTGGGCCGCAATGCCGCGCAGGCGCGCGCGCACTCGCCCGCGCCGACATCAGCTACCTCGAAGGCGCGCTCGACAGCAGCGACGCCAAGGCGCGTACTACGGCATCCTCGACAAGTCGTGCGCGGCCATGGCGCAGGGCCCGTACCGCATGCAGCGCGGCCTGGCCTACGCGCAGTACGACCGGACGATGCTCGCGCCCGACCAGCGCCGCGAAGTCGTCGTGGTGCCGGGCTGCGCGCACGACGTGGCGTGCGTCTTTCCGTCCGAGGCCGCGCGCGCCGCGTTGCTCGGCACGCCGCGCTGAAGCCGCCCCCTACCAGCCGTAACCCAGTTGCACGCGCGTGCCCACGTGCGCGCCGCCGGTGGACACGCCGATGCCGAGGTTGAAGTTCTCGTCCAGCTGGTAGCCGAAGGCCAGGCCGATCGCCGACTCGCCCGCGTAGTGGCCCGCCGCCAGCCCGAACCATCCCTTGCCGGGCGCGAGCGCTGGCACGTTCGGAATCGCCATGGCCACGGCCACGCCCCGGGCCGCGAAGCTGCGGCCCGCGTACGCGAACTGCTGCAGCTGTCCGACGTTCACCGCGTCGCCCGTCAGCACGCCCGCCGCGACGTTGCCGATGCGCGTGCCGTGGGGCGCCTGCGCGTTGCCGAGCGTGACCCGCCCGTAGTCGATCGAACCGTCGGGGCGCGTGTCGTACTGCAGGCTGCGGCGCGGGTGGTGCTGGCCATTGCCTTCAGCTGCGCGACGTTGGCCGCGTCGCTGTCGGTCGTGCCCGCGGCCACGCCCGTGATCTGCCGGTACTGGCCGTTGGCCGCGTCGCCGACCGACACCGCCGCCTGCGTGCTGGTGGTGGCGCGCACGGCGGCCGCGAGGTGCGGCGATGCGGTCGGCGGCACGTAGC
>NZ_MOWM01000190.1 GCF_016082275.1 Variovorax sp. E3 | reverse complement strand
GCCCGGCGGCGCGGGCAGCACATGCACGCCGCAGCCGGCGCGCACGGCGGCGCCATCGAGCGTGAGCCGGCGGCCGGCCACGTCGGCCAGGCTGCCCAGCGGATCGATGGCCCAGACCTCGCAGGCCGAGCCCACCTTGGGGCAGTGCTCGTCCAGCAGCAGCACGTTCTTGCCCTGCTGGACCAGGGCGGCGCCCAGGTTCATGGCGGCGGTGGTGGCGCCCGCGCCGTGGCCCATGCCCGCGACGGCGACGACGCGCGTCTGCGTCTGCGCCAGCAGGCGCCGCAGCCCGTCCGCCTGGTCCGCGACCGTCTTGCTCATTGCAATCTCCTCAACCCAGCTGCTCCACGGCACGGGGTGCCTGCACGGGCGCGGTCGACTCGGTGCCCAACGCCTCCAGCAACAGGAAGAGCTTGCCCACGCCCGCGTACAGCGCGCTGCCGCTCATGAGCCGGCCGTTGCGCGCCGGACGCGCCGTCAGTTGGCCCAGCAGCGCGCGCGTGCGGTCGGCCCACTCGCCTTCGGCCTGCAGCAGGCGCCACACGGTGGTGGTCATCTGGCCCGCGATCAGCAGCCGCTTCATGATGTCGGGGTCGCCCAGCTCGCCGATGCCGCCGACCAGCTGCACGCCGTCGCGCAGCAGGCGGAAACAGGGTTCGGCGTCCTGCGCCCAGCCTTGCCACTGCGCGAGCTGGCGGGTCGGCACTTCCGCGCCGATGTTCGACAGCGCATAGCTGTGCGCCAGCACGTTGCCGCTGCGCGCGTCGAGCATGCGCGTGGCCACGCAGCGCAGCGCGGGCATGGCGTCGCGCTCGACGCCCGCCGCCACGGCCGCCGCGTTGAAGCGCAGCACCACGTCGGCATGCGCCTCGCAGCGCAGCGCCGCCTTGCCGCGAAAGCGCACGGGCTGGCCTTCGCTGAATTCGAGGTCCAGGCGCGCGAGCGTGTCGGGCGCGCCGGTGCGCGTGTCGATCACCGCCGTCGAGCCCGGTGCGCGTGCCAGCCAGCGCTGGCCCGCGGCCTGCCACTGCAGCATGGCCTCCAGGCCGGGCAAGCGCGTGAGCACATGCACCAGCGGCTTGCTGCCGAAGTCTTGCTGGCGCAGCCACGGCACCTGGCGCGCGCCCGGCTTGCGGGCGGCGTCCTTCATGCCGCGCGTGGCGGCGGTCGACAGCCACTGGTTGGGCGCGGCCAGCGGCAGGCCGGTGCGGTCCGACAGCAGCAGGCTGCCGTGGCATTCGTAGGCGTCGCCGCCTTCGTTCGAGCGCAGGCCGACCTGGCCGCACAGCGCGAGCACATGGGTCTCGCAGCCCGCGGCCACTTCGCTGCGCGCGTGCACCATCAGGTCCTGCAGCACGGCCTTCTGGCCGACGCCTTCGTCGCTCGCCTGGCGCCACAGGCCGCGCGCGCGCTCGAAGCCGATCTGCGCGCCGGCCAGCGCGCTGGCGGCGGTGGCGAGTTCCTGCGCGTCGTGCGCCATGGCGCGGATCAGGTTCTGGTACTTCAGCCGCAGGCGGTCGGTCTCGCCCTGGGCCTGCACCACCTGCGCGGACGGGCCGGCGCCGGCGGGCTCTTCCTGCAGGTCGCTCTCGGCGGGCACGAACAAGGGGTTGTGCTGGCGCGGCTGGAACACGCTGTCCACCAGCTGCGCGCGGTCGGCCTGCATCAGGTTCTCGGGCACCTTCTGGCCGCTGGAGATGTAGTGCACCGGCAAGCGGTGGCGAATGACGGTGTCGATCAGCGCGCCCGGGTGCGTGGCCTCGTCGACCTTGGTGAAGATGCAGCCCGTGAGGTCGTTGCCGTTGCGGTAGGCATGCACCACTTCGTTGAGCGTGTCGCCGTGGCTGGTGGCGTTGAGCAGCAGCAGCCGCTTCACCGGGCGCTGGCTCTGGCCCAGCATGGCGATCTGCTCGGACACGGCGCGGTCGCGCTGGCTCATGCCGACGGTGTCGATCAGCACCATGTGCTTGTCGCGCAGGTCCTGCAGCACCAGGTGCAGGTCGGCCGCGTCCTTCACGGCGTACACCGGCACGTTGAGGATCTGGCCGTAAATGCGCAGCTGCTCGTAGGCGCCGATACGGTAGCTGTCGGTGGTCACCAGCGCGAGCTTGTCGGCGCCGAAGCGCATCACGCAGCGCGCGGCCAGCTTGGCGGTGGTGGTGGTCTTGCCGACGCCGGTCGGCCCCATCAGCGCGTACACGCCGCCCTGCGCGAACAGCGCGTCTTCGTCTTCATGCACGGGCACGGCGCGGATCAGCTCGGCGCGCACGTAGGCCATGCCTTCGGCATAGGTCTGGCCGGTGGGCAGCTTCTCGAGCATGGCCTTCGACAGGCGCGCGCTGAACCCGGCGCCCAGCAGGGTGCGCAGCAGGCGGCCGCGCACGGGGTCGCGGCGCTGCTTGTCGTTCCAGACCACGCTGGCGAGTTGTTCCTCGATCATGCCGCGCATGGAGTGGAGTTCGTTGAGCACGGTGTCGCCGGCGGCGGGTGCCGCGGGTGCCACGGGCTGCGGTGCCGCTTGCACGACAGGCGCGGGGCGCATGACCGGTGCCGCATGTGCGGCAGGCGCAACAGGTGCAGCGGCCACGACAGGCGCGGGCACAGGCACTGGCGCCGGCACAGCCGCCACCGGGGCCGCCTTGTCGGCCACCCCCTGCACATCGCTCTCCACCATGGCGACGATCTCGACGCCCTCGGCGGTGGCACGGTGGGTCAGCACGATGGCGTCGGCGCCCAGCGCCTCGCGCACCAGTCTCAGGGCTTCGCGGCTGGTGGCCGCGACGAATTTGCGTGCGGTGGTGCGCACGTCGTTCTGCTGGGAATTCAACCTCGTCCTCCAATGGCGGCGGTGATCTTGATGGTGCGGGAATCAGGGATTTCCGCGTGCGAAAGAACCTTCAGCTGCGGCAGGCTGCGCCGCAGGAAACGCGAGAGCAGCACGCGCAGCGAGTGCTGCACGACGAGCACGGGCGCCAGCCCCATCTGCTCCTGCCGGTGAATGGCGGCCTGCGCCTGCTGCAGCAGGTTGTCGGCAATGCCGGGCTCGATGCCGCTGCTGTTGCTCAATGCCTGCTGGAGCACGCCGTCGAGCGAACCGTCCAGGCCGATCACCTGCATTTCGGAGTCGCCCGGGAACAGCTGCTGCGTGATCGCGCGGCCCAGCGCCAGGCGCGTGAGCGTGGTGAGTTCAGTCGGGTCCTTGATGGTCGGCGCGTGCTCGGCCATCACGTCCAGGATGGTGCGCATGTCGCGGATCGGCACCTCTTCGTCCAGCAGGTTCTGCAGCACCTTGTGCAGCGCGCTGAGCGACAGCACCTTGGGCACCAGGTCTTCCGTGAGCTTGGGCGCGGTCTTGGCGATCTGGTCGAGCAGCTGCTGCACTTCCTGGCGGCCCAGCAGTTCGGCGGCGTGCGTCTGGATCAGGTGATTCAGGTGCGTGGCCATCACCGTGCAGGCATCGACCACCGTGTAGCCGTAGATCTGCGCCTGCTGGCGCTGGCTCGCGTCGATCCACACGGCGGGCAGGCCGAAGGCCGGGTCGTGCGTGGGCGCGCCGGGCAGCGAGCCCGTCACCTGGCCGGGGTTGATGGCCATCCACTGGTTGGGGAAGGCCTCGCCGCGGCCGATCTCCACGTCCTTCAGGCTGATGACGTAGGTGTTGGGCTTGATCTCGAGGTTGTCGCGGATGTGCACCACCGGCACCAGGAAGCCGATCTCCTGCGCGATCTTCTTGCGGATGCTCTTGATGCGGCCCAGCAGCTCGCCCTGCTGCGACTGGTCCACCAGCGGAATGAGCCGGTAGCCGACCTGCATGCCCAGCGGGTCGACCATGGCCACGTCGTCCCAGGTGGCCTCGGCCGTGTCGCTCTGCGGCGCCAGGCTCGCGGCCTGTTCGGCGGCGGCAGCCTGCTGCGCGGCTTCGCGCGGCTTGCGCATCATCAGGCGGCGGCCCAGCCACACCAGCCCGCCCGCGATCAGCAGGAACGCCAGGTTGGGCATGCCCGGGATCATGCCCAGCAGGCCGACGATGCCGGCCGTGAGAAACAGCACCTGCGGGTTGGAGAAGAGCTGGCCCGTGAGCTGGCTGCCGACGTCTTCGTCGGTGGTCACGCGCGAGACGATCACGCCGGCCGCGGTCGAGATCACCAGCGCCGGAATCTGGGCCACCAGGCCGTCGCCGATGGCCAGCAGCGTGTAGGTCTTGCCGGCGGTCGAAAAATCGAGCCCGTGCTGCAGCATGCCCACCACCAGCCCGCCGATGATGTTGATCACCATGATCAGCAGGCCCGCGATGGCGTCGCCGCGCACAAACTTGCTGGCACCGTCCATCGAGCCGTAGAAGTCGGCCTCCTGCGCCACTTCCTGGCGGCGCTTGCGGGCCACGTCTTCGCCGATCAGGCCGGCGTTGAGGTCGGCGTCGATCGCCATCTGCTTGCCCGGCATCGCGTCGAGCATGAAGCGCGCGCCCACCTCGGCAATGCGGCCCGCGCCCTTGGTGATCACCATGAAGTTGATCAGCACGAGGATGATGAACACCATCACGCCCACGGCGAAGTTGCCGCCCACCAGGAAGTGGCCGAAGGCCTCGATCACCTTGCCCGCGGCGTCGGGGCCGGTGTGGCCGTTCATCAGCACCACGCGCGTGGAAGCCACGTTCAGCGACAGGCGCAGCAGCGTCGAGAACAGCAGCACCGCCGGGAAGGCCGCGAAGTCCAGCGCCTTCATGGTGTACATGCTCACCAGCAGCACCATCACCGACACGGCGATGTTGAAGGTGAACAGCAGGTCGAGCAGAAACGGCGGCAGCGGCAGCACCATCATGCTCAGGATGAGGATGATGAGGATCGGCCCCGCCAGTCCCTTGAACTGCGTTCCGGAGAACATCTGCGTCGGCAGACGCAGCAGGTTGGTCATCGCGTTCATGCGGCTTTCACTGTGTATTCGAGTTCTTCGGGCACCTGCACGTCGGTGGGCGTGCGCGGGGCGTCGCCGCCCTCGCTCTTCCAGCGGCGCAGCTGGTAGACCCAGGCCAGCACTTCGGCCACGGCCGTGTACAGGCCGGCCGGAATCTCATCGCCCAGCCGGGTGTGCTTGTAGAGCGAGCGCGTGAGCGGCGGCGCTTCGAGAATGGCCACGTTGTGCTCCTTGGCCAGCTCGCGGATGCGCGCGGCCACCAGGTCGGTGCCCTTGGCCACCACGCGCGGCGCGCGCATGCCGCTGTCCTGGTACTTCAGGGCCACCGCGAAGTGCGTGGGGTTGGTCAGCACGATGTCGGCCTTGGGCACCTCGGACATCATCCGGCGCTTGGCGATCTGCTGTTGCTGGCGGCGGATCTGCGCCTTGATGTGCGGATCGCCTTCGCTTTCCTTGTGCTCCTGGCGCAGGTCCTCGCGCGACATGCGCAGCTTGCGGTAGTAGCTCCACAGCTGGAACGGCACGTCGACCAGCGCCACCAGGAACAGCGTGGCCGCGATCAGCGCGCAGTGCTTGGCCACCAGCACCATGGCGTGCGGCAGCGCGTAGTGCGCGGGCTGCGCCATCAGCGCCATCATGGCCTCGATGTCGCCCTTGATCACCCACCAGGCCACGCCGCCGATCAGCGCCGACTTGGCCAGCGCCTTGAACAGCTCGGCCAGCGACTGCGCCGAGAACATGCGAGCAATGCCCGACAGCGGATTGAGCTTGCTGAACTTGGGCGCGACGGCCGCGCCGGAGAACATCCAGCCGCCCAGCATCAGCGGCGCGGCCACGGCCGCCACCATCATCATCGCGAACAGCGGGCCGATGGCCATCAGCGTCTGCAGCGCCATGAGCCCGGTCTGCGACAGCATGTGCGCGGGGTCGAAGGCGCTGGCGCGGTCGAACTGCAGGCCGTGGCGCAGCGAGCCGTTCATGCTCTCGCTGAGCAGGCCCGAGGTGAACCACAGGCCCGCGCTCGCGGTGCCCAGCATCACAAAGGTGGTGAGCTCCCGCGAACGGGCCACGTTGCCTTCCTCGCGCGCCTTTTCCAGGCGCCGCTCGGAGGCGGGTTCCGTTTTTTCGAGATCGCTTTCCTCAGCCATTCATGCTCCGAACCGGCACTGGCGACGTACGCCTTGCCCAGAACCAAATTATTGAATTCGGTCGGTCGGAACAATCTGCCGATCAGGGCCCTTAACGCCCTGCTATTCGGACAATGAAGGCTAGAAGCCCAGGCTCTCCAGCAGGTCGTCGACCTGCGCCTGGTCGGTCACGGCGTCGGGGTTGCCGGGCTTGATCTGCGGGCCGTTCTGCAGGCTCTGCGTGGCCTCCTGGCGCTTCTCGGGCGGGGAGTTGTCGATCAGCACCTGGAGCAGCTGGGTCTCCACGTCGTTGACCACTTCCATCATCTTCTTGATGACCTGGCCGGTCAGGTCCTGGAAGTCCTGCGCCATCAGGATTTCCATCAGCTGCGAGTTGATGGCGCTGGCGCGGTCGGGCACCTCGCTCAGGTAGCCGCGCGTGTCCAGCACCAGCTCGCGCGCATGATCCAGCTCGATGGGGTTCTCGAACCATTGGTCCCAGCGCTTGCTCAGGCCCTTGGCGTCGCTGGCCAGTGCTTCCTGCAGCGGCTGCGCCACGTCGATGGCGTTGAGCGCGCGGTGCGCCGCGCGCTCGGTGGTGGCCGCCACGTAGCTCAGGCGGTCGCGCGCGTCCGGAATGGCCTGCGCGGCCTTGGCCACCTGCTTGTCCAGGCCCAGCTCGCGCAGGCCTTCGCGCAGCTGGCGCGTGAGCTGGCCGATGCGGCCCAGCAGCTGTTCAGCGGTGTTGGCGGGGTCCGCGATTCCCGAAGCGTCCTGGCTCATGTCACGCAGCCTCTTTGGCGAGTTTCTCGAAGATCTTGGTGATCTTCTCTTCGAGCGTGGCGGCCGTGAAAGGCTTCACCACGTAGCCGTTGGCGCCCGCCTGCGCGGCCGCCACGATGTTTTCCTTCTTGGCTTCGGCCGTGACCATCAGCACCGGCAGCTTCTTGAGCTCGGGGTCGGCGCGGATGGTCTGCAACATGGTCAGGCCGTCCATGTTGGGCATGTTCCAGTCGGACACCACGAAGCCGAAGTTGCCGCCGCGCAGCTTCTCGATGCCCGCCGCGCCGTCCTCGGCCTCGTCGACATTGAGGAACTCCAGTTCCTTCAGCAGGTTGCGCACGATGCGGCGCATGGTCGGGAAGTCGTCCACAACCAGGATTTTGATGCTCTTGTCGATCACGATATTTCCAACTCCAACAGGTCGATTTTCAAACTCGGTTCGTACGTTCGCCGAACGTACGCAGGTGCGCCAGAACCCGGCGACTCACTTCACTCAAGGGGGACACGTCGTCCACCGCGCCCAGCGCGATGGCTTCGCGCGGCATGCCGAAGACCACGCAGCTGGCCTCGTCCTGCGCCAGCGTGTGGGCGCCCGCGCGCTTCATGCGCAGCAGGCCCTCGGCGCCGTCCTTGCCCATGCCGGTCAGGATGATGCCGATGGCGTTCTTGCCCGCGTACTTGGCCGCCGAATCGAACAGCACGTCGATCGACGGACGGTGGCGGTTCACCGGCGGCTCCTGGTCCAGGTGCGCCACGTAGTTGGCGCCGCTGCGGCCCAGCGACAGGTGAAAGCCGCCCGGCGCGATGTAGGCATAGCCCGGCAGCACGCGCTCGCCGTGCTCGGCCTCCTTCACGTTGATGCGGCACAGGCCGTCCAGGCGCTGTGCGAACGAGCGCGTGAAGCCGGCCGGCATGTGCTGCGCGATCAGCACCGCGGGCGAGTCGGGCGGCAGCGGCTGCAGCACCTCGCGGATGGCCTCGGTGCCGCCGGTGGAGGCGCCGATGATGATCAGCTTTTCGGTACTCAGCAGCGGGCTGCGCAGCAGCGACTCCTGCGGTGCGTCGGGCGTTGCCTTGGCCGACGCGGCATGGCGGCTCGGCTGGATGCGCGCGCTGGCCGCCGTGCGGATCTTGCCGGCGATCAGCTCGGTGTAGTTGAGCAGGCCGTCGCGCACGCCCAGGCGCGGCTTGGTCACGAAGTCGATGGCGCCCAGCTCGAGCGCGCGCAGCGCGATCTCCGAGCCGCGCTCGGTCAGCGACGACACCATCACCACCGGCATGGGGCGCAGGCGCATGAGCTTCTCGAGGAACTCGAGCCCGTCCATGCGCGGCATTTCCACGTCCAGCGTGAGCACGTCGGGGTTCGTGACCTTGATGAGGTCGCGCGCCACCAGCGGGTCGGCCGCCGTGCCCACCACGGTCATGTCGCTCTGGCTGTTGATGATCTCGGTCATCACGCTGCGGATGAGTGCCGAGTCGTCGACGCACAGCACTTTGATTTTCTTGATGCTCACCGGTTTCCTTTGATGGCCGCCACCGGCGCCACGCGGGCGGCCTGGGCACTGCTTGTTCTTTCGAGGTCGGGCACCGCGCGGTGGCTGGACAACTTGCGCAGCAGCTCGCCCTCTTCGTGCTGGATCAGCCGCACTTCGGTCTGCGCGCGCAGCTTGCGCACGATCGCCTTGCCGGTGGCCGGCACGAAGTACACGCGCCGCGCATGCGGCCCGCGCAGGTCTTGCGCGGCGACCTCGATGCGCTCGGTGCGCAAGTAGCGCAGCACGAAGTCCGCGTTGCGGTCGCCGATGTTCAGCGTGGTCATGTTGGCCAGCACCGCGCCGCCGCCGAACACCTTGGCCTGCAGCCGGTCGCGCCGCGCGCCCGCGCGCACCAGTTCGCGGATGAGCGTGTCCATGGCGTAGGTGCCGTAGCGCATCGATTCGGAGGGGTCGCGCGTGCCGGGCTCGCTGTCGTCGGGCAGCATGAAGTGGTTCATGCCGGCCACGCCGGCCTCGGCGTCGTGCAGGCACGCCGCGACGCACGAGCCGAGCACCGTGCTCAGCACGGTGTCGCCCGCCGTCACGTAGTACTCGGAGGGCAGCAGCTTCACGGCCATCTGGCCGACGTCGCGGTCGAAATAGTGATGGCTCGCCACCGAGTCCGGCGCGGCCATGTGCGACGTGCTCGGGGGAAGCATGGGAATCGGGGGCGTCGGCGCACTCATGGCACACCCGATGCGCGCACGCGCTGCAGCTCGTACACCGTCTGCCCCAGCGACTTGAATGCCGGATTGACGAGCGACGCGTTTTCCGAATGCCCGGCGAACAGCAGGCCGTTCGGCTTGAGCAGCGGCATGAAGCGGTCGAGCACCTTCTTCTGCGTCGGCTTGTCGAAGTAGATCATCACGTTGCGGCAGAAGATCGCGTCCACCGGCTCCTTGACCGCCCACGCGCTGTCCAGCAGGTTGAGCCGCGAGAACTTCACCAGCGCCGCCACCTCGGGGCGGATGCGCACCTTGCCCGCGTTGGCGCCCGTGCCCTTGTTGAAGAAGCGGCGCAGCCGCTCGGGCGACAGCCGCTCGACCTGCTCGGTCGTGAACACGCCGGCCGCGGCCTTGGCGAGCACGGCCGTGTCGATGTCGGTCGAAATGACGCGGGCCGAGGCCGCCGCCTTCTCGCCGAGCGCCTCCATCAGCGTGATGGCGATCGAATAGGGCTCCTCGCCCGTCGAGGCCGCGGCGCACCACACCGTGATGGGCTGCGGCATCTTGCGCACATGCGCGGCCAGCGCCGGAAAGTGATGCGCCTCGCGAAAGAACGACGTCAGGTTGGTGGTGAGCGAGTTGATGAACAACTGCCACTCGCCGCCGTCGCCGCTGGACTCCAGCCAGTCGAGGTACGTGCAGAACTCCGGAAGCTGAAGCTCCCGCAGGCGACGCGAGAGCCGGCTGTACACCATCTGCCGCTTCTGGTCGCCCAGGGCGATGCCCGCCCGGCGATGGATCAGCGTCCGGATTCTGGAGAAGTCGCTATCGGTAAAAAGGAACTCGTTATTCACAGCCACCCTGGAAGCATGGCTTTCAATGTACATAGCGCGCACCGGTTGCAATGGGTCGATGAGATGCACAAAAGCCCTGCACTTCCGGGGTCATGTTCACGGGGCGGTCGCGGCGGGGCCCGCGTCCTGCGACCACACCAGCGCCGACAGCTGCGCCGCGTTGACCTGGGCCGCGCTCAGGAACAGCGCCTCCGACAGGCGCGAGGCCTGGCCGTCGTCGAGCTCGCAGCTTTCGGCCAGCGCCACGAAAGGCCCGTAGAGGCCGCTGCGCGACAGGATGGCCTGCTGCACCGACTCGGTGAGCTGCACCTTGCGCAGCACGCCTTCCATCGACACGCCCAGCAACTGGTCCAGCAGCGAGAACATGCCCGCCACGAACAGGTTGTCCGACTCGCTGGGCGGCAGCATGCCCTGCCCCATCAGCTCGACGAAGCGTCCGCGCAGGATGGCCTTCTTCATCATGAAGGGCGAGCTGGCCTTGTTGCTGGTGGCCAGCAGAAGCGACAACCAGCGGTACAGCGGCGAGTAGCCCAGCATGGCCACCGCATGGCGCAGCGAATGGATTTCCACCGCCATGCCCACCGACGGCGAATTGATGTAGCGCAGCAGCCGGTACGTGAGCGCCGCGTCGTGCTTGAGCGCGGCCTCGATGGCGCGCACGTCCTCGTTGCGCTGGATCATCTGCATCAGCTTGACGATCAGCAGCGACTCGGGCTGCAGCGCGTCGTCGGCGTCCTTCACCGGCGGGTTGCGGAACGCCCCGTCGATGAACACATTCACCCGGCGTGCGGCGCAGGCGTCGAAGTCTTTCCAGTTGGCCACGCGGGGCGCGACCAGCTCGATCGGCATCTGGCACTGCTGCGCCTCCTGGCGCACGCGCACCACGACGTCGGCGTCGCGCGCGTCCACCTCGAAGTGCGTGACGATGGCGCGCACCTCGGGGTCGCCCGGCAGCCCCGCGGCGCCGCACAGCATGAAGCCGAAGCCCTGCTCGCGCAGGAACAGCAGGATGGAGCGCAGGTCGGCATCGCGCAGGTCTTCCTCGCTCATGCACAGCACCACGCTTTGCGGCGGCAGCGACTGCAGCTCGCTCTGGAACAGCGCGTCGACCGTCACGTCCACGAACAGCAGCATCGAACCCAGCTGCCAGCCCGCGCCCTCGGGGTTCAGGTGCAGGGCCACGGTGTCCATCAGGGCCTTGACGCCGGCCCCCGCATGGGCGCCGGCCTGCGCGTTCGCCGGCCGCCAGGCCAGGCGGTAGCCGATGACGCGGCGCTGCGCGTCGAGCAGCATGGCATAGGCCACGTGGCCGTTGGCGCCGGCGTCCTGCGCGCGCAAGGCATCGGCGCCGTCGGCGCCCGCGGCGTCGTCGCCGTGGCGTCGGAAGAAATCAAAACGCATTCAGCGGTCTCCGTGGGGCTCAGAGTGCAATGGCGTCCGTCCTCCGTGCGGCGCCCGCCAGGGCGGCCGCGCTCGCGGCCTGCGCGCGCTGGATGCGCGGCATGGCGCCGACATCGATGATGAAGGCCACGCTGCCGTCGCCCAGGATGGTGGCGGCCGAAATGCCCGGCACCTTGCGGTAGTTGGTCTCCAGGTTCTTCACCACCACCTGGTGCTGGCCCAGCAGCTCGTCGACCAGCAGCGCGAAGCGGCTGTCGTCGGCCTGCACGATCACCAGGATGCCCTGCGTCGGGTGCGTCTGCGCGCCCGACACGTCGAACACGCGGTGCAGTTCGATCAGCGGCAGGTACTCGCCGCGCACGCGGATCACGTGGCCGTCGGCGGTGATGGAATGCAGGTGCTCCGGCAGCGGCTGCAGCGACTCGATGACATAGCTCAGCGGCAGGATGTAGGCCTCTTCGCCCACCTTCACCGACATGCCGTTCAGGATGGCCAGCGTGAGCGGCAGCACGATGCGGGTGGTGGTGCCCTGCCCGCCGCGCGAATGGATCTCGACGTGGCCGCCCATTTCCTGGATGTTGCGCTTGACCACGTCCATGCCCACGCCGCGGCCCGAGATGTCGGTGATCTGCTCGGCGGTGGAAAAGCCGGGCGCGAAGATCAGCTGCCACACCTCTTCGTCGGGCATGGTCTCGCTCACGGCCATGCCCTGCTGCAGGGCCTTGGCCAGGATGCGCTCGCGGTTCAGGCCCGCGCCGTCGTCGCTCACCTCGATCACGATGTTGCCGCCGTGGTGCTGCGCCGACAGCAGCAGCTGGCCGGTGGCGTCCTTGCCCTTGGCCAGGCGCACCTCGGGCGTCTCGATGCCGTGGTCCAGGCTGTTGCGCACCAGGTGCGTGAGCGGGTCGACGATGCGCTCGATCAGGCCCTTGTCGAGCTCGGTTTCCTTGCCGTAGGTGTCCAGGCGCACCTGCTTGCCCAGCTTGGCGCTCACGTCGCGGATCACGCGCGGGAAACGGCTGAACACGTAGTCCATCGGCATCATGCGGATCGACATGACCGATTCCTGCAGGTCGCGCGCGTTGCGCTCCAGGTGGCCCAGGCCGCTGAGGAAGCGCTCGTAGGCCACGGGGTCGAGCATGGTCGCGGCCTGCGTGAGCATCGACTGCGTGATGACGAGCTCGCCCACGAGGTTGATGAGCTGGTCGACCTTCTCGACGTCGACGCGGATGGAGCTCGACTCCTTGGCGCCGGCCGGCGCGGGCGCGGCGGCGGCCGATGCCGCCTGCGGCTTGGCGGCCACTTCGGCAACAGCAACCGCGACAGGTTCGGGCACGGCCGCGGGCGCGGTGCGGCTTCGACGGCGGCTTCGGCCACGTCCGCCACGGCGGCGGCCTCGCGCGTGATGTCGATCTGCGACTCGTCGATGACGAAGCAGCACACGGCCACGATGTCGTCGGGGTCGCAGGTGGTCTCCAGCATCACGGTCAGCTGGTCGTTGCTGCGCGTGCGCGACAGCACCTTGCCCAGGTTGGAGAGCTCGCCGGCGAGCAGCTCGCATTCGCTGTCGGACAGGCGCGCGAAGCGGATGCGCAGCGCGCCGTCGCCGGCGGGAGCGGCGGCAGCGGCGGCTTGCACGGGGGCGGCAACCACGGG
>NZ_MOWM01000189.1 GCF_016082275.1 Variovorax sp. E3 | reverse complement strand
GGCCGGCGGCGGCGTGCCGCTGCCGCCGGCGGACGCCTTCGTTGCCGCGTGCGCGCAAGGCGACGAGACCACCGCGCGGCGCATGCTCGGTGAACATCCGCAACTCATCGCCGCGCTCTCCGACACGCAGCTTCGCCTGCTGCCCGAACTCGCGGCCCAGCCGGGCTGCAACGACGCGGTGAAGCTCATGGTCGAACTCGGCTGGCCCGTGACGGTGCGCGGCGGCGACGTGGACGGCTCGGCGCTGAACCAGGCCGTGTTCCGCGGCGACGCCGGACTTGCGCGCTTCATGCTCGAACACGGCGCGAGCTGGGAAGAGCGGCACGGCTACGACGACAACGTCTGCGGCACGCTGTCGTGGGCCTCGATCAACGAGCCGGCCGACGCGGGCGATTGGGTCGGCTGCGCCCAGGCGCTGGTCGCGCACGGCATGCCGGCGGGCAAGCCCGACCCGGCGGGAACGAGCGGTGTGCTGATCGGTACGCAGCGCTACGGGTTCTCGGACGAAGTCACGGAGTTTCTGCTGGAGGCGGCGGGTCCGCGATAAGCGCGCTCGCACGGGGCCGCCGACGCACGGCCCCGGCCACCGACCCATCAAAAAAGCGAGCCTCGCGGGCTCGCCTAAAAGCCGACCATCGGGCAGCAAGAAGCACCGCCCGACTCCGACTCACCTCGAACTCATTCCTGCTCTCCTCCCTCCTCTTCCCTTCTTCCCCTCAAAGCGCGCGCCAGCCGAGTTCGGGCGCGATGCGCCCCGACAGGTCGCTCAGGACCTGCTCGTACTCGCCGCTCGAAAAGTTGTAGGGCAGCTCCACCCGCAGCTCGGTCACATGCGGCAGCAGGGGGTCTTTGCGCAGCCGCTCCAGGATCTCGTCCGATGTGCCCACGAGGTCGCTCGCGAACAGCGTGCGCCGCTCGCCTTGCGGCGCCAGCGTGCGCTCCACGCGCTCGGCCGCGAACGCGCGGTAGCGCTTGCGCGTGGCGGCATCGGCGCCGTCCAGCGGCACGATCACGCGGCCCAGCGCAATGCGGCCCCGCCGCGCGTCGGTCTCGCTGAGCCGGTAGCGCTCGACCAGGCCCAGTTGCGCGTTCAGGAAGTCGCTCGTGGTCTCGCCCGACAGCACATTGCCCAGCAGCAGGTTGAAGCCGTTGCGCCCCGCCCACTCGACCGAGCGCAGCGAGCCGCCCCCGTACCACAGCCGTTCGACCAGGCCCGCCGCGTAAGGCTGCACGCGCGGGCGCACCCGGCCGCCGGCCGACTCGACAAAGGTCTCTTCGTCGCCGAGCAACACGTCTTCCAGGTTGGCCTTGAGCCGCCCCACCCGCTTGTGCGTGAAGTCGACGATGTTCGGCGCCGTGTCGTGAAAGCGGTTGCCCAGCAGCGCCCCATGCAGCGGCGCGCCTGCGCTCAGCCCCACTTGCAGCCGGCCGCGCGAAAGCACGTCGACCGTGGCCAGGTCTTCGGCGAGCCGGAACGGGTTTTCATACCCCATCTGGATCACGGCCGCGCCCAGCTCGATGCGGCGCGTGCGCTGCGTGGCTGCCGCCAGAAAGGTCGCGGCCGACGAGACGCCGCGCTCCAGGTGCCGCTGCCGCACCCAGGCGCCGTTGAAGCCCAGCTTCTCGCCGAACTCGAACAGCTTCAGCGCGGCCTCGAAGCCGGCGTATGGCTCGCCCTCGGCAAAATTGCCGGGCGTCAGGAATGCGAGATGCGCGATGCTCGTCACGGCGCGAACTTCGGCAGGCCGGGCGGGTTGGTCTCGGCCTTGGGCAAGGCCTCTTCCGCCAGGCTCCAGCGCGCGAGCGCCTTCGCGTACACGCCGCTGCGGATCAGGTCGTTGGCGGCGGTGGTCAGCGCCGGGGCCAGCCCGCTGCCCTTGCGCGTGGCAATGGCCACGTCGGACTTCAGCGGCCAGCCCGCGTTGACCGTGCCGACCAGCCGGATCTGCCCGTTCTTCGCAGCCTCGTAGGCCTGGGGCGCGTTCGGGTTGAAGTTGGCGTCGACCCGCTTGGTCACCACCGCCAGCGTGCGCGACACATCGTCGTCGTAGTACTGCAGCTCCGCGGGCTTCAGGCCGGCCGCTACGTTGCGCTTGTTCCACTCCAGCAGGATGCGCTCCTGGTTGGTGCCCGCGCCGGTCGTGAGCTTCAGGCCCGCGATGTCCTTCGGCTCCTTGATCGATTGGATGGCACTGTCGGCCTTCACGTAGAAGCCGTGCAGGCCCAGCCGGTAGGTCGAGAAGTCGAACTTCTCCTTGCGCTGCTCGGTCACGCCCACGTTGGAGATCACCGCGTCGTACTTGCCCGAGCTCAGGCCCAGCGGCCAGTCGGCCCAGGCAATGGGCTGAAGCTCCAGCTTCAGGCCCAGCGCATCGGCGATGAGCAGCGCGAAGTCGGGGTCGAAACCGACCACGGTTTTTGCATCGGTCGCGTAGGTCGAGATGGGCGGTGCGAAGGGCGCGATGCCCACCGTGAGCACGCCCTCTTTCACGAACTTGAAGCCCGGCGGAATCGCCTTCACGGCCTCGGCGTCCTTGCTGGTGCGCGGGCGGCCTTGCTGCGCGGGGCTGAAGTCGAACTTGTCGGCGGCGTGGGCCGCGCCCGTGGCCAGCGTCAGGGCCGCCATTGCGATGAGCCCGCGCGCGAGCCATGCGCCCGCCGCTTGCTTGATGAAAGTCATGTGCATCAGTTCTTCGGCAGGCCGGGCGGGTTGGTGCGCGAGGCCACGATGGCCTCGGAGTCGAGGTTCCAGCGCGACAGCGCCTTGGCGTAGTTGCCGTTCTTGATCTGCGCGTTCAGCGCCACGGTCACGGCCTCGGCAATGCCCGAGCCCTTGCGCGAGGTGACGGCGATCTCGGCGTTCAGCGGCCAGCCGCCCGAGACCAGGCCCGCGAGCCGCGTCTTGCCGTCGCGCGCCTCGTAGGCCGCGATCGCGTTCGGGCCCACGTAGGCATCGGCGCGGCCCGACTGGATGGCCAGCCGCTGCACCACGTCATCGTCGTAGTACTGGATCGCGACCGGTTTCAGCCCGGCCGCGATGTTCTGCTTGTCCCAGCGCAGGATGATCTGTTCCTGGTTGGTGCTGGCCTGCACGATGATCTTCAGCCCCGCGATGTCCTTGGGCTCCTTGATGGGACCGAGCTTGCTGTCGGACTTCACGTAGATGCCGAGCTGGTCGTTGCGGTAGGTCGAGAAGTCGAACTTCTCCTTGCGCTCTTCCGTCACGGTCACGTTCGACACCACCACGTCGAACTTGCCCGACTGCAGGCCCAGCGGCCAGTCGGCCCAGGCGGTGGACACCAGCTCCAGCTTGCGGCCCAGGCTGTCGGCCACCAGTTGCGCGATGTCTGGGGCGTTGCCCACAGGCGTCTTGGTGTCTGTTGCGTAGGCGGCGAACGGCAGGCGGCCGGTGGTGGTGCCGACGACGAGCACGCCCTCCTTCTGGAACTTGAAGTCCTTCGCGAGCCGCACCGCCTCGTCGAGCTTTTGCGCGCGCGGGCGGCCGGCCTGCTCGGGGCTCAGGTCGGTGGCGGGCACTTGGGCCGAGGCGGCCAGCGGCAGCAGCAGCGCCGCCAGGAGAAGGGACAGGAGGTTTCGTCGATGGGTCATGAAGAGCGATGCGGTGAAATTGAAAAGTCGAAGAAAAGATCAGAGAACCTTGGCCAGGAACTCCGCCGTGCGCGGGTGCTCCGGCGCGTTGAACACCTTCTCGGGCGTGCCGGTTTCCAGGATGCGGCCGCGCTCCATGAAGACGATGGTGTCGGCCACCTCGCGCGCAAAACCGATCTCGTGCGTCACGATGACCAGCGTGGTGCCCGAGCGCGCCAGCTCCTTGATGACGGCCAGCACCTCGCCCACCAGCTCGGGGTCGAGCGCGGAGGTCGGCTCGTCGAACAGCAGCACCTTGGGCTTGAGCGCCAGCGCGCGCGCAATCGCCACGCGCTGCTGCTGGCCGCCCGACAGCTGGCGCGGGTAGGCATGCGTCTTGTCGCCCAGCCCCACGCGCACCAGCAGCTCGGAGGCCAGCGCCTCGGCTTCGGGGCGAGAAAGGCCGCGCACCGACACCGGCGCCTCGACGATGTTCTCCAGCACCGTGAGGTGCGGGAACAGGTTGAAGTTCTGGAACACCATGCCCACGTCGACGCGGCGCTTGAGAATTTCTTTCTCGTGCAGCTCGTAGAGCGTGTCCGCGTCGCGGCGGTAGCCGATGAGTTCGCCGTCGATGGCAATGAAGCCGTCGTCCACGCGCTCCAGGTGGTTGATGGCGCGCAGCAGCGTCGACTTGCCCGAGCCCGATTGCCCGAGGATCACCGTCACACTGCCCTTGGCCACCGAAAGCGTCACGTCGTCGAGCACCTTGAGCGCGCCGAAGCTCTTCGACACGCCATGGATCGTGACCTCGCCGCCCTGCGTGAGCGGATCGGTCCAGCGCGGCACCTGCGCCGGCGCATTCGCGGGCGGCGCTTCCACCACCTGAAGCGCTGCCTGCGGCGCTTTCGCACGCCACAGCCCGCGCACCACGCCGCCCAGCCACGAGGCCGGCGGATTGCGCAGCGCGCCGCGCGAGAAATGCCGCTCGATGTAGTGCTGCGCCACCGACAGCACCGTGAGGATGATGAGGTACCACACCGTTGCCACCATCAGCAGCGGAATCACTTCGAGGTTGCGCCGGTAGATGATCTGGATCGTGTAGAACAGCTCGGGCAGCGCCAGGATGTAGAGGTTCGACGTGCCCTTGGCCAACCCGATGATGTCGTTGAAGGCCGTGGGCAAGATGGTGCGCATCGCCTGCGGCAGCACGATGCGAAACGACTGCCGCCGGCGCGACAACCCCAGCGCCGCAGCCGCCTCCAGCTGCCCCTGCTCCACCGACAGGATGCCGCCGCGCACGATCTCCGAGGCAAACGCCGCCTGGTTCAGCGTGAGCCCCAGCAGCGCCGCCACGAAGGGGCTGATGAGCTGCGTGGTCGGGTACGAAAAGAACGTGACGTCGGTGCCGGGAATGCCCAGCGTCACCGTCTCGTACAGGTAACCCAGGTTGTTGATGATCAGCAGCAGCACGATCACCGGCACCGAGCGGAAGATCCAGGTGAACACCCACGACAGCCGCGACAGCAGCGGCGAGCGCGACACCCGCGCCAGCGCCAGCGCCGTGCCGAAGAAGAAGCCCAACAGCGCGCCCAGCGCCGTCAGCAGCAGCGTGCGGCCCAGCCCCTGCAGCACCGGCTCCGCGAAGAACCATTCGGCGAACACGCCCCAACCCCAGCGCGGATTGGTGAGCGTGGAATACAGCACCACGCCGATGACCAGCACCGCGAAGACGGTGCCGGCCGTGCGCGCCGGGTAGCGCGCCGGCACGACGCGAAAGTGCGAGTAGTCGCCGTTGGCGGGGGCCGGGGCTGGAGGAGCCGGCGGCGCCGCGCGCTGAGGTTGCGGCGCACGGATGGGAGCGGGTGCGAGCGGCTCGGAGCCGGCGTCCAGAACGGTCGTGTTCATCGCGCGACCGCCTCGGCCTGTTGAACGGTGGCGCGGCCTTGCACCCTGCCCACGTCCAGGTGTTTCTCGAACGGCAGCTTGCGCGGCGTCTCGGGGTCGATGGGCGGCTCGAACAGCGCGGTGTAGCCGTGGCCCAGGTACAGGCCCACGGCCTCGGGCTGGCGGAAACCGGTCGTGAGGTAGATGCGCCCATAGCCCTGGCGCCGCACCTGTGCCTCCAGCTCCAGCAGCACCCTGCTCGCCAGGCCCTGACGGCGCAGCGCGCTGTCGGTCCACACGCGCTTCAGCTCGGCGGTGTGTTCGTCGTGCCGCATGAAGGCGCCGCCGCCAATGGCCACGCCGTCGCGCAGCAGCAGCACGAAGTTGCCGCCCCGCGCGGGTGAGAACACCTCGGCCGGATAGCGGTCCATCTCGCGCGGCGCGCCGGGCTCGCGCATCACGTCGCCGTAGCGGCTGTCGTATTCGAAGGTCAGGCCCTCGATCAGCGGCGTGGCGCGCGGATCCAGCGGCGTGGTGTAGACGAACTGCTCGCTCATGGGGTCGGCTCCTTGTGTTCTTCTGTTGCTGCGTCGAAAGAGAGAAAGCGCTCGGCCAGCCGCACCCAGTAGACGGCCGCGGGCGCGAGGATCGCGTCGTTGAAGTCGTAGTTCGGGCTGTGCAGCGACGCGCTGTCGCCGTTGCCGAAGAACACGTAGCTGCCGGGCCGCGCCTGCAGCATGAAAGCGAAGTCTTCGCTCGCGGTGCGCGGGCGGAAGGCCGCGTCGACCAGGCTCGGGCCGAAGGTGTCCAGCGCCACTTCGCGGGCGAACGCGGTCTCGGCCTCGTGGTTGACGACCGGCGGAAAGCCCAGCCGGTAATCGACCTCGGCTACCGCGCCGAAGCTCTCGGCCTGCGCCTTGGCCAGCGCGGGAATGCGCCGCTGCAGCAGCGCCCGCACCTCGGGCTTGAACGAGCGCGCGGTGAGCTTCAGCGCCACGCTGCCCGGAATCACGTTCGACGCCTCGCCGCCGTGAATGGAGCCGACAGTGACCACGCCCATGTCGAGCGGATCGACGTTGCGCGCCACGATGGTCTGCAGTGCCGTGATGAGGTGCGCCGCGGCCACCACGGGGTCGACCGTCTCGTGCGGCTGCGCGCCATGGCCGCCCTTGCCGCGCACGGTGATGTGGGCCTGGTCGATGGCCGCCATCGCGGGCCCCGACACGCAGCCCACATGTCCCGCGCCCACGCACGGCCAGTTGTGCAGGCCGAAGACCGCGTCGCACGGGAAGCGCTCGAACAGGCCCTCGTCGATCATCTTCTTCGCACCCGCGCCCAGCTCTTCGGCGGGCTGGAAGATCAGGTGCAGCGTGCCGCTGAACACGCCCGACTGCGCGAGGAAGCGCGCGGCGGCCAGCAGGATCGCCGTGTGGCCGTCGTGACCGCAGGCATGCATGACGCCCGCGTTGCGACTCGCGTAGGCCAGGCCGGTCGACTCCTGGATCGGCAATGCGTCCATGTCGGCGCGAATGCCCAGGCGCTTGCCCGGCCCGCGCCGCAGCGTGCCGACCACGCCCGTGCCGGCAATGCCGGTCGTGACCTCGTAGCCCCACGCCGCCAGCCGCTCGGCCACCAGGGCCGAGGTGCGGTGCTCCTGGAACGACAGCTCCGGATGCTGGTGAATGTCGCGCCGCAGCGCGATGAATTCGTCACTGTGCGCCGCGATGGCGGACTCGACGCGATGAATGTCCTTGACGGCGGGCGTCGGCAACGCGGCGCCCATCAGGCCGCCTTCCGCGCTGCGGGCGCCGCGCCTTGTTCAGCGTAACGGCTGGCCTTGCGCGGCAGGCCGAGGTGGTCGCGCAGCGTGTCGCCGGGCAGCTCGCGGCTGTAGCGCACGCGTGCTTCGAGCGCCGGAATCACGAACTCGATGAAGTCGTCCAGCCCCTGCCCCAGCACCGGGAAGCCGAGGATGAAGCCGTCGGCCGCGCCCTCGTCCACCCAGCGGATGATCTCGTCGGCAATGCGCTCGCCGGTGCCCACGAACTGCGTGCGCGGCGTCGCCACCTCCAGCGCCACTTCGCGCAGCGTGAGGCCCTTGGCCTTCGCGTTGGCCTTGATGCGGTCGGTGGTCGAGCGAAAGCTGTTGCGGCCGACTTCGCCGAGTTCGGGGAAAGGTTCGTCCAGCGCGTACTGGCCGAAGTCGTGGTGGTCGAAGAAGCGGCCCAGGTAGGCCAGCGCTTCTTCGACGGTCAGCAGCTCGCGGATCAGCCGGTACTTGGCTTCGGCCTCTTCCTCGGTGGCCGCGACCACGGGGCCGATGCCGGGGTAGATCTTCACGTCGCCGGCCTGCCGGCCCTGCGCCACCGCGCTGGCCTTGACCTGCCGCAGGAAGCTGCGCGTCTCGTCGAGCGAGGGCGAATGGGTGAACACCGCGTCGGCGTACTTGCCCGCAAGGCCCACGCCCGCGTCCGACGAGCCGGCCTGGAAGATCACCGGTTGCCCCTGCGCCGAGCGCTGGATGTTCAGCGGCCCCGCCACCTGAAAGAAGCGGCCCTTGTGGTCCAGCGTGTGCAGCTTGTCGCGTGCGAAGAACTCGCCGCTCTCGCGGTTGCGCGTGAAGGCGTCGTCGTCCCAGCTGTCCCACAGGCCCTGTGTCACCGCGAGGTATTCGTCGGCGATCTCGTAGCGCAACGCGTGCTCGGGGTGCGCGCGGCTGTAGTTCCTGGCGCTGCCTTCGAGCGGCGTGGTCACCACGTTCCAGCCCGCACGGCCGCCACTGATGAGGTCGAGCGAGGCGAACTGGCGCGCCACGGTGAACGGGTCGCTGTACGAGCTGGAGATGGTGCCCGCAAGGCCGATCTTCGAGGTCACGGCCGCGAGCGCAGAAAGAATCGAGATCGGCTCGAAGCGGTTCAGGAAATGCGGGATCGACTTCTCGTTGATGTAGAGCCCGTCGGCCACGAACGCAAAGGCGATGCCCGCCGCTTCGGCCTTTTGCGCGGTGCGAATGAAGAAGTCGAGGTTGACGCTGGCATCGGCCGGCCCGCCCGGATGCTTCCAGGCGTTCATGTGGCTGCCTGCCCCTTGCAGCATGACGCCGAACTTGATGTTGCTCATGAGGATGTCTTGTTTGTTGTGTGGTGAAGGAAAAGCTCAAGCAAGCACGGCTTCGCGCGCCTTGGCCAGCAGCTCGACGGACGCGTGGCGCGCCGCGAAATCCGCAACGGGGATGTCGATGACGAACTCCTCGATGCCGAAGCGCTCGCTCAATGCGTCGAGCGCGTCGCGCACCTCTTCGCCGGTGCCCGCGATCACGTGCGGGCGCCGTTCTTCGGTGCGGTAGTCGGTCACGCCGGCCTGCCGCGCGAATTCGGCGGCAGCTTCGAGGCTCGGCAGGTTCACGGTCTGGCCGCTGGGCAGATGCACGCGGAAGCTGCGCAGCGCGCCGACCAATTGCGCGGCCTTCTCGTGCGTCTCGGCCGCGAAGGCGAAGAGCGCGAGCAGCGGCGCGCGGCCGGTGCGCTCGCGATAGGCCTCGACCGATTGCGCCAGGTTCACCGGGTCGCCGTTGAAGTGGCCCGCATAGACGAACTCCCAGCCCAGTTGTGCCGCGAGCACCGCGCTCTCGGGGCTGCCGCCGAGCAGCACGCGCTGCGGCAGTTGCGGCGGATTCGGCGTGGCCACCGCGCCCGCCAGCGCATGGCCGCTGGCCACGCCGTCGTGCAGGAAAGCATCGAGTTCGGAAAGGCGAACCGCGAAGTCCTCGCGCTTGCGCACATCGTCGTGCAGCCACTGCAGCGCCTTGCTCGTGAGCGGCAGCCCGCCGGGCGCCTTGCCGATCCCCAGGTCCACACGCCCCGGCGCCAGCGAAGCCAGCACACGAAAAGTCTCCGCGACCTTGAACGGGCTGTAGTGCTGCAGCATCACGCCGCCGGTGCCCACACGAATGCGCGAGGTCTTCGCGAGCAGGTGCGAGGCCAGCACCTCGGGCGCCGAGCCCGCGTAGTTCTTGTTGCCGTGGTGTTCGGCGAGCCAGTAGCGGCGGTAGCCAGGCGCTCCGCGCTCTGCGCCAGCGCAATGGTGTGCTGGAAGGCCTGGGCGGCGTCTGCGCCTTCAGGAATCAGGCTCTTGTCGAGCAGGGACAGCGAGTAGGACACGGTGTGCGGCGGGACACGCCTTTGAAAGAATTGCTGCAAATTCTCTCGGCCATCGCGCGCACCGTTTGCGCTGAATTCCTCTATCGATATCTGTTGAATGCGCAGTCGCGGATGTGGCGCGCGATGGCTCTGGCAGCCGTTTGGTCGCCGATGACGGCGGCTGTGACGGCGAAGTGCCTCGCGCTCACCACGAATGCGGCAGCAGGGTCAGCATCGCTGCCGCATGCAGCCTGCGCAGCGCCCGCACCGGCACATAGCCGTGCGGCGCGCGCCGCGCCACCGCGTGGAGCGAACTCGGGGGAACGCGCCAGGCCTTGGCCGTCAGGGCGACGACGAGGCGGGCCTGCGCCGCCGGGGAAACTGGGTGAAGGGTGCGCTGTGGCATGGCAATGATGGAATGAAGACTCCACCGGATTCTGCGGACCCCCACCGCCTTTGCCAAAGACGGATTCCAAGTTTCCTGATGCGGTTCGTGCCGCGCACGGAGCGCGGCACGCGGCCCACGACAGGCCTCAGGCGAAGTCGGTCGACGGCTTTTCCCAGAGGTTCACGCCGCCCTCCACCGCGTACTTGTCGATCTCGGCCAGCTCTTCGGCGCTCAACGGCGCATGCGACAGCGCGGCCACGTTGTCGACGATCTGCTCGGGCCGGCTCGCGCCGATCAGCGCGGAGCTGACGCGCGGGTCCCGCAGGGTCCACGTCAATGCAAGCTGCGCCAGCGTCTGGCCGCGCCGCTGCGCGATCTTGTGGAGCGCGCGGGCGCGTTCCACGTTTTCTTCCGACAGATGCTCCTGCTTGAGCGAGCCACCGCCGGGCCGGTTGATGCGCGCGTCGGCCGGAATGCCCTGCAGGTACTTGTCGGTCAGCAGGCCTTGTGCCAGCGGCGTGAACGCGATGACGCCCGCGCCGAGTTCGTCGGTGGCGTTCAGCAGGTCTTTCTCGATCCAGCGGTTGAACAGGTTGTAGGCCGGCTGGTGGATCAGCAGCGGCACCTTCCACTCGCGCAGCAGCGCCGCGATCTCGCGCGTCTTGCCGGCGGAGTAAGAAGAAATGCCGATGTACAGCGCCTTGCCCTGCTGCACGGCCTGGGCCAATGCGGAGGCGGTTTCTTCCAGCGGCGTGTGCGGGTCGAAGCGGTGCGAATAGAAGATGTCGACGTAGTCCAGGCCCAGCCGCTGCAGGCTCTGGTCGAGGCTGGCGAGCACGTATTTGCGCGAGCCGCCGCCCTGCCCGTAGGGGCCGGGCCACATGTCCCAGCCGGCCTTGCTCGAGATGATGAGCTCGTCGCGGTACTGCTTGAAATCTTCGCGCAGGATGCGGCCGAAGTTGGTCTCGGCGCTGCCGAAGGGCGGGCCGTAGTTGTTGGCCAGGTCGAAGTGGTTGATGCCCAGGTCGAAGGCCGTGCGCAGCAGCTCGCGCTGCGTGGCAATGGGCGTGCTGTCGCCGAAGTTGTGCCAGAGGCCGAGCGAAATGGCGGGCAGCACGAGCCCGCTGCGCCCGACGCGGCGATAAGGAAGCGCGTCGTAGCGCGTGGAGGCGGCGAGATAGGTCATGGAAGTTTTCCGCGCAAGGAAGGACAAATGAAAAGACGCACGCCGGAGCGCGCCGCGCAACCTTACTGCAGTGCGCGCTTGCGTGCAGGCAGCCGCCGGGCTGCCCGCGTGGTGCAACTCAGGCTTCGGGCGCGCGCCACTGCGAGAGCGCGAAGTCGCGGCTCACGAGGTTCTCGGCCAGCAGGAACTTCTTGACCTCGTCGAGCAGCGCCAGCCCTTCGGGCGGGTAAGCCACGTCGGGCAGCTGCGACAGCGGGTGCGAAACCTTGACCACCTCGAGCGGGAAGCCGCTGACCTCGGCATGAAAGGCGTAGTAAGCCTCGCTGTCCGCGCGAATTTCCTGCAGCGCGGTGCGGCGCGCGCGTGTCCACGCGGCGGGCAGGCCCGGCGTGGCCGCGAGCAGCTTGCCCGACGCGACGATCACCGAAGTGCCGCGCAGCGTCGGGTGCTGCTCGGCCTGGTCGATCACCGGATAGCCGCGCGAAGCCAGCAGCGGCCCCACGTCGATCTGCGCCGCGAAGGCCGCGATGGAGCCCTGGTCGAGCGCGGCCTCGCCGTCGCGCGGGAACATGTGGATCACCTTCACCGACTTCTGCAGCCCGTGTTCCTTGAGCAGCCCGAGCACGTAGCGGTGCATGTACGAGCCGCGCGCCACGCCGATGCTCTTGCCGCCCAGCTCCTTCACGCTGCGCACGCCGTTGCGCGGCGTGAGCAGCCACACGTTCATGCCCACGACGTCGAAGCCGATGAGCTGGCTTTCGAGCCCGCGCGAACGCGCCACCACGGCGGGCGTGTCGCCGTAGATGCCGACGTCGAGCGCGCCCGACAGGAAGGCCTCGTTCAGGTCCGGCCCGTTCGGAAAGTTGCGCGTGACCACGTCCTTGAAGCCCAGCGGTGCCAGCTCGCGCAGCAGATGGCCCTGGCGCAGCGCCCACCCGGTGGCGTTCGCTGGCTTCTTGCCCGGGCCGATGTAGCCCAGGCGCAGCACCTGCTGGCTGTTGCCCTGGGCCATGGAGGAAAGCGGCAAGGCGCTGGCACCCGCCACCGCGAGAGCGCCGCGCAGCAAGCTGCGGCGGCCGTACAAATCGGTCATCGAAAAACTCACGACAAAGGAAGAAGAAAAGACTCAGTGCGCGCGGCGCAGCAGCTCGAAGCTCGCGTCGGCGGAGGCGGTCGACTGGCGTCCCCTGCCCCATCCGATGGCGCTGCGGTAGCTGCCCATGAGGCTTCGGCTGCGGCATCGCGCTCTTCGGCGGTGGCACTCCGGTCGGCAATGGGCGCGACGTAGAGCGCGTCTTCCGGGCAATACAGCTCGCACATGAAGCAGGTCTGGCAGTCGTCCTGCCGGGCGATGCGCGGCGGGCCGCCGGGCACCGCTTCGAACACGTTGGTCGGGCAGGCGTTCACGCAGATGTTGCAGGCCGTGCAGCGTTCGGCGCTGATGACTTCGATCATGCCGCGACCTCTTGCACCGGCTGGCGTTGCACCCACACCTCGTCGAGCCCGCCGCTGAGCAAACGGTGGCGCTGCGCGGGGTCGATCACGCCGTGCTCGCGGCGCCGGTGCATGCCGCGCGTTTCGGTGCGCTGCAGCGCGCTGCGGTACATCCAGCGCGAGGTGGCCAGCATGGCCGCCGCCTCGCGTGCGCGCACCGCTTCGGTGGCCGTCGCGGCCGGCGCGCCGGTGCGTAGTCGCGTCCAGAGCACGTCGAGCCGGCCGAGCGAGTCGCGCAGCGCGTCGCCTTCGCGAAACCAGTTGCGCTCGAACGGAAACACCTCGGCCTGCACCGCGCGGATCACCTCGGCGCTGTCGAACGCCGCCGCGCCGCGCGACGACAAGGCCACGCCGCCCGCGCGCAGCACCGTGCGCTGGCCCTTGGCG
>NZ_MOWM01000188.1 GCF_016082275.1 Variovorax sp. E3 | reverse complement strand
GCCGCGTTCGCGCCGGCGGCCAGCAGGGCCGCGATGTGCGCGGGCGACCGGCGGCGGCGGATGGCCCAGAGCAGCGGCGTGCCCCATTGCGATGTGGGCGAACTGCCGGCGGGTTCGTTGGCGTCGCCCCCGTGCGCCAGCAGCAGCTTCAGCGCCTCGAGCGCGTCGAGGTCGAGCACGCGGTACAGCGCGTTCGAGCCCGTCACGCGCGCGCCGGCCTTCAGCAGCAGCTCGACGCAGGCCACGTTTTCGAGCGCGTGGTAGAGCGACTCGTTGTCGTTCGGATCGGCGCCCGCCTGCAGCAGCAGTTGCGTGAGTTCAGGGTCGTGGTTCTGGCCGGCGGCACCGTACAGCGCGGACAGGCGCTCGGCTTCGGCCGGGGCCTCGAGCGATGCCGGCGGCAGCGGTTGCCGGTCGATTGATTGGCGTCGGCGCCGGCGTCGAGCAGGAACCGGGCGCAGGCCCGCAGGCGTTCGGCATACGCGGGCAACTTCAACAGGCCCGAGTGCGTGACGGCCACGAGCGGCGGCAGCTGCAGCGGACCGCCCGCCCGGTGAACCCAGCCGGGGTCTTGCGCGGTCGCGCGACGCAGCGCGGCTTCATCGCCGATCGCGCAGGCCAGGTAGGGGTCGTCGCCCAGCAGGCCCGGGCTGTCGTCCAGCAGGCGAACGGCCACCAGGGGCCTGGAGCGGGCCGCGCCGCCGGCGATGTCGCCCGCGTACACGCAGCGCAGCCAGTGCAGCACCGTCTTCGCCGGATCGTCCGCCTGCGCCCTGCGCGCGAGCACGAAGCCCTGCAGGTCGGCCCACGAGGCGAAGCCGTATTCGCGCGCGATGCACGACTGCGCGTCGTGCAGCCGCAGGCCGAGTGCGGTGATGGCGGTGTCGCTCTTGCCGGCGGCGGCGGGCAGGGCGTCGCGGAATCGCGCGGTGGCGCCGGGGTCGCTGCTTCGATAGAGCGCAAGCAGTTCCTTGGCTTGCTTCTTCAGATGGCCCAGGTCGGGCCGGGCGGGAATGCGCTTCATGAGTACCTCCGTGCATCAGACGCCGACGACCCGCAAATCCGGCTGCACAAAAGGCTGGTGGATGAGCAACACATGAAGGCAAGTGGGTTCAACCCTTCCCGCGGGCCCGGGCGCGGCTTGCAACCGCGGCCGGCATCTTAGCGCAGGCGGATGCGGCTACAGTGGCCCCGGACCCTTCAGGAGAATCAACAATGACAACGCAAGCCCCGCTGCTCGCCAGCCAGATCGTGGTGCAGGTCTGTCTTTTTCTCGTGGCCGCCATCGCCATGTTCGGCGGTGCGCTGCAGATGGTGCTGGGCCAGCCCACCACCGAGCCTCGGCTGGACAACGTGCACCGCTTCATGGCCGGCGTGTACTTCTCGACGGGGGTGATCAGCCTCTGGACGGCGCTGACCATCCGCCAGCAGGGCACGCTGGTCTACCTGCTCGCACTGGGCGTGCTGCTGGCCGGCGTGGGCCGGCTGGTGTCGATCGCGAAGGTGGGGTTGCCGAAGCCTTCGGCGGTGTGGCTGGGCTATCTGGTGCCGGAGCTGGTGCTGCCGTTCGTCATCGCGATCGCGCACGCGCAGACATGAATGACGTGACGTGAGGCGCACGACCGCCTGAGCGGTGGCGTTTCAGCGGTGGCGTTTCTTCAGGCCCGCAGGCCGAGCGGGCTGGGTTCGGTGTCCCTGGCGACCATGGCGTCGTTGGTGGCCATGGCCGACGGGTCGTTGCTGCCCGTGCGCCAGATCAGCAAGCCCTGGTTCATCGCCTCGCGGATCGCCTGGGTGCGCGACTTCACGGCGAGCTTGCGGTACAGGCTCTTGACCTGTGCCTCGATGGTGTTGATGGAGCGGTGCGTGGCCTCGGCGATCTCGCGGTTGCTCCAGCCGCGCGAGATGAGCCACAGCACTTTCAATTCACGCGTGGAGAGCAGCGCGCTCGACTCCGCCGGCGTGAAGTGCTGCATGGCCTCGACGTCGTCCGCCACGTTGGCGGCCTGGGCCTGCGCGGGGAATGCGATGGGCCGCAGAATCTCGTGCGCGACGCGCGCGGCCGTCGATGCGTCGCCTTGCTCGATGGAGCGCAGCAGCGACGACAACTCCGACTCACTGGCCTTCGTGAACAGGTGGCACAACGCGCCGGCAACAGCGGCGGCGCTGACCGTGCGTGCGTCGGTCTCGCCGTGGCCCGTCACCAGATGAAGGTCTGGCGGCGGCCTGTGCGAGGCAACGTTGTCGAAGGAAGGAGAGGGCGGCATCTTGGAACGAATCGCTCGGACGAAAGCGGCAGCCGCGGGAGGCGGGATGCACACCAATCAAAGCGAGTTCGATCGTAAGAATTAAGGCCGCAACGCGCAGCCTGTTTCGTGGCGTGGATGTGTTCTTCATCACATCCGCGCACAACGAGTGGCCGCGATCAGCGCGAAGGCGAAGGCGCGGGCGCCGCGCGCAACTGCTCCTTGAGAATGCGCCGGATCTCCAGAATGGCCAGCGGGTTCTCCTGCACGCTGTGCTGCGACGGGATCACCAGCTCCGACGCGGCGCCCTCCAGGTGCGCGCTCTCGTAAGGCACGATGCCGTCGCTCGACAAGGCCAGCGCCACGCCCGGCGTGTCGTTGCCGATGATCGAATGAAAGCGCACGCGCGGGTTCATCGGCAGCCTCGACGACAGCCGCACGAACGGGTCGCGGTCGCTCAGGTTGTCGATGCTGTTCGGAATGCGCAGCGGCCCCAGCTCCTGCTTGCCCGGCGCGATGCGGATCAGTTCGCGCGAGATGTCGCTCAACTGCCCCAGCATCGTCACCGGCAAGGTGATGAGGTTGGCCACCCAGCGCGAGATGCGGTTGTTGGCAAAGTCGGTGCCGCGGTGCGGCGAGGCGATGAAGATGGCGTCGCTGACCTGCGGCAAGGGCTCGAAGCGCAGGTAGGGCGCGAGCCGCTCTTCGATGCGCTGCTGCTGCGCGCCTGCATCGGGTAGCTTTCGAGCAGGGCGTCCCACAGCTTGTCTTCCGACGACGACACCATCAGCCGCGACAGCACGCCGCCCATGCTGTGGCCGATCAGCGTGATGTTGTTGGAGGCCTTGGCCTTGCCGCCCGGGTCGAAATGCGCGAGCGTTTGTTCGACTGCTTCGCGGATGGCCAGGTTGTTGATGGGCAGCGGCGCGTTGGTCGGGTAGTACACCTGCCAGATCTGGTAGCCGCGGCGCAGCGTCTCGTCGCCGAGCACTTCGTTGGCCACGTTGATCCACGCCTCGGGGCTGCTGGCCAGGCCGTGCAGCATGATGACCGTGCGGCGGTTCGGGTCGTAGGGCTGCATCAGGTAGATGCGCGGCCGGGTCAGGCCGTCGGCGCTGCCGAACAGGCTGCGCAGCGACTGCAGCGCGAAGTCGGAGCGCGCGAGCCACAGGCCGTAGCCCGAAGTGAAGTTGGCGGCCAGCGGAATGTCCTGTCCGCCCAGCTGCACCGTCGAGGTCTTGTACGGGTCGAACACCACGATGCGCAGCGCATGCGTGGCCAGCACCTGCTGCAGGTCGGCGCCTTCGAACTTCAGCACGGCGGTGAGCGCGGGGTAGGGCGTTTCGCGGTAGGGCGGCGCGTTGGCGCCGTAGGCGGGCTCGTTGGTCACCGCCACCAGCTCGGCGCCGAAGCCGTCGCGCCGGTAGATGTTGCGCAGGCCCGAGAAGGTCAGCGAGGCGGCGGGAATCAGCTCTTGCGGCAGGTCCACGCCCGGCGGCAGCTTCAGCGCCGTCACGTCGCTGTCGATGCGCCAGCCTCCCACTTGCGGAATGACCGGCGGGGCCGCGTCGCGGTTGCGCTTGCTGGTCTTCTGGTAGCTGCTGTAAGGCCGGTGATGGCCTGCTGCACCGCGTAGTTGTAGTAGTCGCGGACCTGCGTCTGCCGGTCTTCGAAGGCGCGGTCGCGCGGGTTGCGGGCGGTGAAGAAGAGGTAGGCGTAGGCGTGGCGCGCGGTTTCCAGCCAGGCCTCGATGGCGGTGGTGTCCGCTGCGGCGGCGCGCTCGGCGGGCACGCCGCCTTTCTCGGCGGAGAGCGCGACCTGCAGCCACACCTCCGACAGCGCCGACAGCCGCTGCTCGTCGGTGATGCCCGCCGAAGCGGCCAGCGCCTGCCGGCAGGCGCGGCCGTCCTGGCGGCAGAGGTCGGCGTCGGAGCCGATCACGCGCAGCACCTCTTGCGCCGAGGTGCTGAGCTTGCCGGTGGTCAGCACGTCGCCACGGCGCTGCGCGAGGTACTCGGCCGGAGAGATCGAGCCCACCTGCACGCCCGCGCAGCCGGCGAGCAGCGCGGCGCCGCACAGCAGCAGCATCAGCATCAGCACGGAAAGGCGCATGCGCATCACGGCGTCGCCTTCGGCTCGACGCCCGGCATGCCTTGCCGGATCGCCTGCGAGAAATCGGCGCCCGGTGTCTTGTCGGCAGCAATGGCGCGGTCGGTGATGCGACCGCCCGCGCGCAGGGCCGCCATGTCGTAGCCCGGCGTCAGGCCGCCCACGTCGTACAGGTAGTCGGGCAGGTAGCCCGAGGCCAGCAGGCGGTAGTCCATCGGCAGGCCGGGCACGATGCGCTTGGCCAGTGCGTAGACGATGGTGGTGCAGTTGGCCGTGAGCGTGTTGTAGAAGCTGGGCGCGCGCACCAGTGCGTCGGCCTCGCCGAGGTAGGCCAGGAACAGCGAGCGCGCTTCGGCCTGCGGCAGGCGCACGCGGTACATGTGCACGTCTTCGCCGCGCACGTTGGTGCGCACGCGCAGGATGTCGTGCTCGTCGGCCGCGATCAGGCTGGTCTCGAACTGCTTGAAGAAGCCGCCGACCGACGAGAAGCTCTCGCCGCGCTCCTTGCGGATCTCGATGGAGAAGGTCAGGAAGCGGCCGTCGTCGAAGCCGAAGGACACCAGCGTGTGCGCGATGGCGGGGCCGGTCCAGTAAGAGAGCGCCACGTCGACCGAGCGCAGGCGGTCGAGGTCGTAGCGGCGCGTTTCCCAGCGCTGCGTGTAGTCGGTGTCGCTGCGCCATTCGAAGTTGCGCACGTTGTCCAGCGTGACCACGCTGCCGTCGACATGGGCCGTGAGCTGGCGCGCCACGTCGTCGGCCCATTGGCGGTTCTGCGACGGCAGGATGGTGCTCCACCACGCGAGCAGCATCGCGAAGCCGACGATGTACGAGAGCAGGGCGCGCGGGGCCTTGGCGCGCCACACCAGCGCGATGGTGGCGAGCGCGAAGCCGCCCCACAGCACGCCCGCGCCGATCTTCACGAACGAGGGGCCCTGCAATTGATACCAAAGTGCCAGCCCGGCCCACATGGCGGACAGCAGCACGGCAAGCGACGCCGCGAAGCGGCCCAGGAAGCGCAGGAACATTCGGACCTTCGAGAGTGAAGCGCAATTATCTCTATCCGTAACTGGTAAGCGGACTGTCAGAAAGCTCACACAAAGTGACTTGGCACCTTGCACTTGTGATGCGGCGTGCCGCTCATCCGCAGGCGAAGTTGCGGATAGAAAAATACCAACAGGAGACAGACTCATGAACATGCGAAAGCATGCGACGGCACTCGCACGTCCGTCGATTCCCCACCCCCACGTCCTTCACGCTTGCGGCTTGCCTCGAAAGGGCACGCGCAAGGCGGCACTCGCCGCCGTCGCGGCGGCCGCGCTGCTGGCCGCGGGGTGCAGCAGCGACGGGCGCGGGCCTGCCGTCGACGGCCCGGGGGCCGCGTCGTCGGTGGTGAGCGTGAACACGCTGCAGGGCTCGACCCGGGACGTGTCGGTGGAGTTCCACGAAGGCACCAACATGGCGGCCGCGCCGTCGCCCGACGGCAAGCGCATCGCGTTCACGGCCATGGGCGCGCTGTGGACCCTGCCCGCCTCGGGCGGCACCGCGACCCGCATCACCGGCTGGAACATGGAGCCGACCGCGCCCGTGTGGTCGCCCGACGGCAGCCTGGTCGCGTTCCAGAACTACGACGCTGAAGGCAACTACCACCTGTGGGTGACGCGGCCCGACGGCACGGACATGCGCCGCGTGACGACCGGCCCGTACGACGACCGCGAGCCCGCATGGACGCCCGACGGCAGCGGCCTGGTCTTTGCCTCGGACCGGGGCAACGATGGCCAGTACAAGATCTGGCGCGTGTCGCTGGCCGACGCGCGCTACACACCGCTGACCTCGGGCCCCGGCGCGGAAAGCAACCCGGCCGTGTCGCCCGACGGCAAGCAACTGGCCTTCGTGGACACGGCGCGCGTCTTCACGAAACAGATCGGCGGCAGCGAGGCGCCGAAGCTCGTCGGCGCCGGCACCATGCCCGCGTGGGCGCCGGGCGGCGCGGGGCTGGTGTTCCAGAACGACCGCAAGTCGCTGACCTTGGCGGGCAAGGACGTGGCACCCAACGAAGACTTCTTTCCGTTCCCCGTGCGCTACATGGCGGACGGCCGCTTCATGTACACCGCCGACGGCAAGATCAAGACACGCGGCGCGGCCGGCGCGACCTGCGCGAGGTGCCGTTCAGCGCGACGCTCACGGTGCGCCGCCCGGTCATCGCCAAGCAGAAGGACCGCGGCTTCGACACCATGGGCCCGCAGCCGGTGCGCGGCATCAGCGCGCCAGTGTTGTCGCCCGACGGGCGCAGCATCGCCTTCGTGGCGCTCAACGACGTGTGGGTGATGCGCATCGGGCAGGCGCCCGTGCGGCTCACCAACGACATCGCGCGCGACGGCAGCCCGCAGTTCACGCGCAACGGGCGCGCGGTGTATTTTTCGACCGAGAAGGACAACGCGGGCGCGCTGGCCATCGACCAGGTCGACATCGCGACGAAGAAGCGCACGCGGCTCGCGGCCATCCGCGCCAAGTCGATGGTCACGCCCAGGATGTCGCCCAACGGCGATCGCATCGCCTACACCACGGGCTCGGGCCAGCTCGAGGTGTGGGACATGGCCTCGCGCACGGCGCAGGTGGTCATTGCGCAGGTGAGCTCGCAGGTCAGCACGCCGCAGTGGCTGCCCGGCGGGCGCAAGGTGATGCTGGTCGACAACGAGCGCATGAACAACCGCTTTCGCGAGGGCTACAACAAGCTGCGCGTGATCGACGTGGCCGCCAGGACCGGCGTCTTCTACCCGGTGGCCGAAGTGCCGCGCCAGATCTCCGACCGCGAAGAGGGCGCCGCCGCCGTGTCGCCGGACGGCACCAAGGTGGCCTTCATCATGGACTCGGTGCTGCACGTGATGCCGCTGAACCCCGACGGCTCGCCGGCCGGCGCGGCGGTGGCCATCACGCGCGAAGCGGCCGACCTGCCTTCATGGGGCGGCGACTCGCGCACCATCCTCTACAAGGCGACCGACCAGCTCAAGACCATCCGGGCCGACGGCTCGGGCGCCAGGGACGTGCCGCTGAACCTCTCGTGGACGCAGGCCGTGTCGAAGGGCACGACCATCGTGCACGCGGGGCGCCTGTGGGACGGCAACAGCGCGATGCTGCGCAGCAACGTCGACATCGTGATCGACGGCAACCGCATCACCGCGATCCGCCCGCACGACGCGGCCTCGGCGCGCGGCGCGGCGAAGTTCGTCGATGCCTCGGCGCTGACGGTCATGCCCGGCCTGTGGGACCCGCACTTTCATCCGCTCACGCTGTACCAGGGCGGGCAGTTCGGGCAGGTGGCGGCGTCGATGCTGGCCTACGGCATCACGTCGACGCAGTCGGTCGCGGGGCCGCTGCACCAGAGCACCGAGATGCGCGAGGCGCTGGACTCGGGCAACCTCGTCGGGCCGCGCGTGTTCGTGTCGCCGCCGCTGTGGGAGGGCAACCGGCTCTTCTACAGCTTTGCGCGCACGCTGCGCACGCCCGAGGTGGCCGACCTGGAAATTGCCAAGGCCAAGGCGATGGGCGTGGACTACCTGAAGTCGTATGTGCGCGCGCCGATCCCGATCATGGCGAAGATCGCGCAGGCCGGGCTCGACATGGGGGTGCCCACGGGCACGCACATGCTCGCGCCGGGCGCGGCGGCCGGCATCGGCGGCACCACGCACCTGTCGGCCACGCAGCGCATGGGCTACGGCTGGTCGAAGTCGGTCGGCGGCTTCACCTACCAGGACGCCTACGACCTGCACGCGAAGGCCGACTTCCGGCTGGTCGACACGCTGTTCTCGTCGCTCGCCCTGGTGGGGCAGGACGCGGCCATGACCAGCGACGAGCGCTTCAAGCTGCTGATTCCGCCGAACTTCTTGACGGGCCTGAGCGGCACGGCGGCGCCGACCGACGCGGTGCTGCAACTCGCGCGCAAGGACGCCGAGCAATCGGCCAAGGTGCAGCGCGCGGGCGGCCTGCTGGCCATCGGCACCGACACGCCGCTGGTGGCGCCCGGCATCGCGCTGCAGACCAACCTGCGCGCGGCCGGCATGGTGGCGTCGAACTACCAGGCGCTGCAGGACGTGACCATCAACGCCGCGAAGATGAGCCGCGTCGACCGCGACTTGGGTACGGTCGAGGTCGGCAAGCTGGCCGACCTGGTGATGGTGCGCGGCAATCCGCTGCAAGACCTGAAGGCCGCGGCCGCCGTGGAGTACGTGGTGAAGAACGGCGTGAGCATGTCGCTCGCCGAGATCCTCGCGCCGTTCCGCACGCCGGTGGCGCTGAGCGAGCGCAGGAAGGCGGTGGTGGCCTACGAGCGCATGTGCCGCGCCGATCCGCACGAGTGCACCGACATGAACCACGCGGACTGAGTTTTCCGGACAGATCGACCGCTCGTTTGAGCGGCGATTTGTCTATCTTCTTTTTACGACTACTGGCTCGACCTGTTTGCTGCGCACAACTGGATTCGAGCGGCCCTGTCAAAGCCATTTCCGTGAGACCAATTGCCGTTGTAGCCCGTGTTGAAAAAGTAGGCGTAAGCCGCCTTCACCTCCGGCATGGGCGCATTGGCGGCCGCATAACAGTCGGCTTGGAACTCCGCATACTGAGGATGCGTGCCGGTGATCAAGTGACCAAGCGCCACATGGCCGTATTCATGGGCCCGAAAGAAACGGCAAACCAGCAGGCCCATCTGGTTGCAGCGGATGGGGTTCCAAACGATCGCGATCTGGCCGTTAACGTAGGTCGTGATCGCAATATCGTTGATGCTGGGGTCAGGGATTTCGGGCACCTGGGCTGATGCCATGCTGCCGTAGATCGCAAACGCGCCGCAGCAAGCAAGACACGCAAGTCGCCGGGCAATTTTCCCCATCGTCGTATTCATTTTCTTCTCCGTCTTTTTGAAGTCCTTCGAATCCTCGCCGCGGCACGTTAGCGTTTCGGCGGCGATTTGCATCCCCAGTTCTGGGGATGCCAAAGTGTTCTCGACGTGAAGAGTCCTGGCTACAGCATGTACGTCACGAGCTTGAAGTCCGGATCCTCGGGGAAGGACTTCACCGTGAACCCCAGCCGGCGCACCAGCTTCAGCATGTCGGGGTTGTTGGCGAGCACGAGGCCGTCGATCTCCGACAGGCCCTTGTCGCGCGCCACGTCGATGATGCTTTCCATCAGCCGCGAGCCGATGCCCTTGCCGCTGAACTCGTCGGCCACCACCAGCGAGAACTCGCAGCTGGTCTGGTCGGGGTTGGTGATGTAGCGCGACACGCCCACGATGCGCTCGCTTTCGAGCACGGCGCCCTCGGGCGACACGCTGCGCTCCATCACCACCGCCACCAGCGCCATCTCGCGGTCGTAGTCGATCAAGGTGAAGCGCGACAGCATCGACGGCGGCAGCTCGTGGAAGCGCGAGACAAAGCGGAACCACCGGCTCTCGGGCGACAGGCCCTGCACCAGCGCCTGCAGCATCTGCGCGTCGTTGGGGTGCACCGGCCGCACGATGTAGAGGCCGCCGCCCGTGCCCGGCAGCGGCCACTCGCGCCGGTAGCGCGCGGGGTACGGCATGATGGCCAGGTGGTGGTAGCCGTTGACCCCGTGGCCGGCCTGGCCCGCCACCGCCTGCGTGCTGCTCTCGACCACGATGCGCGCATCGACCGACACCGCGCCCGACTCGTCCACGATGATGGGGTTGATGTCCATCTCGCGCAGCTCGGGCAGCTCGCACACCATTTCCGACACGCGCAGCAGCACATGCTCCAGCGCTTCCATGTCGACCGCGCTGGCGCCGCGCCATTCGCCCAGCGTCTCGGCCACGCGCGAGCGCTCGATGAGCCGGCGCGCCAGGAACTGGTTGAGCGGCGGCAGCTCCATGGCGCGGTCGTTCATCAGTTCGATCATGGTGCCGCCCGCGCCGAACACGATGACGGGGCCGAAGGGCTGGTCGGTGACCAGGCCCACGTAGATTTCGCGGCCGCGCCGCGCGCGCACCATCTTCTGCACGGTCACGCCATTGATGCGCGCCTCGGGCGCCAGGCGCGCCACGCGCTCCATCATCTCGACGTAGGTGTCGCGCGCGCTGGTGCCGTTCATGACGTTGAGCGCCACGCCTTCGACGTCGGACTTGTGCGAGATGTCGGGCGAGTCGATCTTCAGCGCCACCGGAAAGCCCAGTTGCGTGGCGATCATCATGGCCTCGTTGGCGCTGCGCGCGAGCAGCGTGCGCGTGATGGGAATGTGGAACGACGACAGCAGCGACTTCGACTCCATCTCGGTCAGCACCTTGCGCCGCTCGGCCAGCACGCTTTCGATGAGCAGGCGAGCACCCTCGATGTCAGGCTTGGCCAGCGCCGACAGCGGCGGCGGCGTCTGCTGCAGCAGTTGCTGGTTCTGGTAGAAGGCCGCGATGTTGCCGAAGGCGCCCACCGCCGCCTCGGGCGTGCGAAAGCTCGGAATGGTGGCGTCGGCCAGCACCGCGCGCGCCTTGCCCACCGACGAATCGCCCATCCAGCAGGCCAGCAGCGGCTTGTTCATGGGCCGGGGAATGTCGGCCAGCGCCTTGGCCGTGGCGGCCGCGTCGGCGCCGGCCTTGGGCGAGAAGATGGCGAGCACGCCGTCGACCTGGCTGTCGGCCGAGGCCGCGTCGATGGCGGCGCGGTAGTGCGCGGGCTGCGCGTCTTCCGACAGGTCGATCAGGTCGGAGAGCGACGCGAGCGGGGGCAGCGTCGGCAGCATGAGTTTTGCGCGGGCGCGCAGAGCCTGCCCAGGTCGAGCCCGATCTCGTTGATCCAGTCGGCCGCCAGCACGCCGGGGCCGCCGCCGTTGGTGACCACCGCCAGCCGCCTGCCCACCGGCCGGTAGCGCGAGGCCAGGCACTTGGCGGCCGAGAACAGCTCGACGAAGGAGCGCACCCGCACCGCGCCCGCGCGGCGCAGTGCGGCGTCGAACACGTCGTCGCTGCCCACGATGGCGGCGCTGTGCGTTTGCGCGGCCTCGTTGCCGGCGGGCTTGCGGCCGGCCTTGAGCACCACCACCGGCTTGGCATGCGAGGCCGAACGCAGTGCGCTCATGAAGCGGCGCGCGTCGGCAATACCTTCGAGGTACACGATGATGCTGTGCGTGGCCTGGTCGTTGGCCAGGAAGTCGAGCACCTGCGGAATGTCGACCGAGGTGTGCGGGCCCAGCGACACCACGCTCGAAAAGCCCACGCCGTTCTGCCGCGCCCAGTCGAGCATCGACGCGGTGAGCGCGCCCGATTGCGACACCAGCGCCAGCGGGCCCGCCTTGGCGAGCGGCCCGGCCACGCTGGCATTCAGGTGCAGCAGCGGACGCTGAAAGCCCAATGAATTCGGCCCGAGCAGGTGCACGCCTTCGCGCCGCGCGATCTTGCGCCACTGGGCTGCCTGCTCGGCGCTGATGCCGCTGGAAATGACCACCGCCGCCGTGCAGCCGATGCGGCCGGCGATTTCGAGCGCGGCCGCCACGTCGCGCGGGGCCAGCGCGATCAGCGCGAGGTCGGCATGCGTTTGCGACAGCTCTTCGAGCGTGCCCTTGGTGCGCACGTCCAGGAAGCGCAGCGTGCCGTCGAAGCGGTCGGCGCGGAAGGCTTCGCGCAAGGTGCGGCCGGCGGGGGCCTGGCCGCCGGGGTCGTCGGCGTGGCCGACGAAGGCCGCGATGGAGGCGGGGGCGAAGAGCGGATTCAGGAAATGCTTGTCCATGCCCCCAAGTCTGCACCGATCGGGGGCGGGTGTGCGCGGCGCGGCAGGGAACTCCCGAGGATTTTCAATCGGACTGACATGCGGCACTGCGAGGATCGACGCGGTGAAAACCCTTGATGTCCTTTGTTCCGGGAGTGGAAGATGACCGCAGGTTCAACCCGTCGCCATGCAGGCAGCCGGCGCTTCCCCTTCCGGATTCTCCCGATGTGCCAGCGCGGTTTCACGCTCATCGAGCTGATGGTGGTGCTGGTGATCATCGGCGTGCTGGCCGCGCTGATCGTGCCCAGCCTGATGGACCGCCCCGACCAGGCCCGCGCCACCGCCGCCCGCCAGGACGTGGCCGCGATCATGCAGGCGCTGAAGCTCTACCGGCTGGACAACGGCGCCTACCCCAGCAACACGCAGGGCCTGCAGGCCCTGGTGGCCAAGCCCGTGACGGGCAAGGCGCCCGCCAACTGGCGCCCCTACCTGGAGCGCCTGCCGGCCGACCCCTGGAGCAACGCCTACCAGTACCTGAACCCGGGCACGCACGGCGAGGTCGACGTGTTTTCGCTCGGCGCCGACGGCGAGCCGGGCGGCGAGAAGGCCAACGCCGACATCGGCTCCTGGTAGGCGCCGTGGCTGCGACGGCGGGCAGGACGGCGGGCGGCGTGCCCGCCCCGCAAGACCGCCACCGGGGCATGGCGGTGGTGAGCGCGTTGCTGATCGTCGCGGTGATCGCGGCGATGGCGGCGGCGCTGCTGGGCCGGCAGTCGGCGTTCATTCGCACCACGCAGGGCGACCAGTTCCGCACGCAGGCGCGCTGGCAGTTGCGCGGCGAGGTGAGCCAGGCGCAGCGCACGCTGCGCGCCGAGGCCGTGCGCGAGCCGACCACGCGGCTCGACGGGGCGTGGAACCGGCCCTATGTGGGGCAGCTCGCGGGGCAGGCCTCGGGGCAGGTGGCGGCGGAAGGCGGCCGGCTGTTCAGTGAGATCACCGACGAGCAGGGCAAGTTCAACCTGCGCAACCTCGTGGACCGCGGTCGCCTCGACATCGCGGAGGCCGAGGTGTTCATGCGGCTGTGCGCGCTGGTCGGCGTGCCGAAAGCGCCGGCGCAGGCGATCGTCAAGCGCGTGGCGCTGAGCCTGGCCGGCG
>NZ_MOWM01000187.1 GCF_016082275.1 Variovorax sp. E3 | reverse complement strand
CGCTGGCGGCCGACGCCACCACCGCGCCGGCGCGCAAGAGCTACGACGTGCCCGCCGGTCCGCTTGGCCCGGCACTGCTCGACTTTGCCGGGCAGGCCGGCGTCAACCTGAGCCTGGACCTTGCGAAGACGCGCGGCCTTGCCACGCCCGGGCTGTCTGGCGCGTTCTCGGTGGAAGAGGGCTTCGCCCGCCTGTTGACCGGCAGCGGCCTGCGCACGCGGCGCCTCGCGGGCGGCGACTTCACGCTGGAGGCCGTGCCGGTTCCGGCGGCGGCATCCGCCGCCGCAGCCGCACCGGCCACCGAACCCGTGCACGCCCACGCTGAGCTGACCGCCGTCACCGTGACCGCCCGCACGCAAAGCGACGTGATGGCGCCCACGCGGCAGGTGACGGTGCTCGAGCGCGAAGAGCTCGACAGCCTGCGCCAGGGCTCCGACAGCGTGGCCACGATGCTCAGCAAGGTGGTGCCCGGCATGGCCGATTCGAGCCACACCATCACCGACTACGGCCAGACCCTGCGCGGGCGCAACATGCTGGTGCTGGTCGACGGCATTCCGCTGAACACCAACCGCGACTCCTCGCGCAACCTGGCCAACATCAGCCCGGCCGACATCGACCAGATCGAGGTGCTGCGCGGCAGCAGCGCCATCTACGGCAGCGGCGCGGCCGGCGGCATTGTCTCGATCCGCACGCGCCAGCCCAGCGGCGAGGCGCGCGCCGAGACCACCGTCACCGGCGTCGTGCCGCTGTCGCGGCTGGGCTCGGCCGGCCTGGGCGGGGAAGTGCAGCACTACATCTCGGGCGGCGGCCAGGTGTTCGACTATGCGGTGAGCCTGGGCGCGCGCCGCGTGGGCGGCTCGTTCGACGCGCGCGGCGACCGCATCGCGCCCGAGCCCAGCCAGGGCGACCTGTTCGACTCCAACATCTACAACGGCTCGGCCAAGATCGGCTACCGCATCGACGCCGACCAGCGGCTGCAGTTCTCGGCGAGCCACTACGACGCCATTCAAGACACCGACTACGGCTCCGACCCGTCGGTGGCCAGATTGCCGGCCGGCAGCGTGGCCGCGCGCCCGCTCAAGGGCCTGCAACTCGACAAGCAGAACCGCGTGACCAACACGCTGTTGGGCCTGGACTATTCGAACCGCGACATCGCCGGCAGCACGTTGGCCGCGCAGTTGTACTACCGCGACTTCTTCACGCGCTTCGCGCCCTTCGACGCGCGCGGCGTGTCGGTCCGCGGCGCCAACGTCGACCAGGTGACGCAGAACTCGCGCGTGTTCGGCGGCCGGCTGACCGTCAAGACGCCGCTGGGCACCGACAAGAAGACACAGCTGACCTGGGGCGCCGACTTCAACCAGGAGCGCACCGACATGCCGCTGGACGTGTTCGACCCCAAGCTCTACGACGCGAGCCGGGGCCTGGATTTCCGCCGCACCGGCACGCTGATCTTCATGCCGCCGATCACCACGCGCAGCCTGGGCGGCTTCGCGCAGTTGCAGCACCGCTTCAGCGACAGCTGGTCGGTGGAAGGCGGCGCGCGCTACGACAAGGCCAGCGCGCGCTTCGACAGCTTCACGCCGCTGTCGCAGCTGCGCGTGCGCAATCCCGGCCAGGTGGCCGGCGGCACGGTGGACTACGGCGCCTGGACCTACAACGCGGGCGTGGTGTTCAACCCCACGGCGCGGCACGACATCTACGCGTCGTACAGCCAGGGCTTCGAGCTGCCCGACATCGGCCTGCAGGTGCGCAACGCCACGCCCAGCTTCAACATCCGCGGCTCCGACCTGCAGCCGGTGAAGACCGACACGCTGGAGCTGGGCTGGCGCGGCCGCTTCACCAACGCGGCGGCCAGCCTGAGCGTGTTCCAGTCGCAGTCGGCGCTGGGCGCGGTGCAGAGCTCGTTCAACGGGCTGATCATGACGCGCACCAAGGAGCGCATCCACGGCATCGAAGGCGCCATCGACTACGCCGGCAGCAGCGACCGCTGGGGCGCGGGCGCCTCCTTCACCTGGATGAAGGGGCGCGAGCTGCCGCAGGGCGGCACCCGCTACCAGGACATGTGGGGCTACCGCATTCCGCCGCTCAAGCTGACCGCGTACGTCGAATACAAGCCGCGCGGCGCGTGGAGCCACCGCCTGCAGGCGACCTCGTACGCATCGAAGGACTACCGGCTGAACGGTGTCGAGAGCTTCGGGCGCCGCGACACCAGCGGCTACACCACGGTCGACCTCGTCAGCCGCTGGAAGATCGACGAGAAGAACAACGTGGTGCTGGGCATCGAGAACCTGTTCAACCGCCGCTATTTCCCGCTGTACAGCCAGTTGCTGCGCAACAGCAACAACACGAGCCGGCTGCCGGCCGCGGGCGCGGTGCTGAAGGTGAGCTATACGCACCGCTGGTAGATTGAAGAAGCGTCTGACGACGGGCGCGTGAGTCGCCGGCCGCATCGGCGCGGAGGCCACCACCACGGTCGACATCCACACAGGCAGCAAGACCGTGCTGGATTACCTGATCAAGCCGTTGAACAAGGCGAGCGAGGCCCTGCGCGAACGATGATCGGCCGATGCATCGCAGACCCCCCATTCCGAACCGCGGCCCGGCCCCGACGCAACAGGCACTGAACGCACTGGGCGAGCGCTTCCGCGCGGCCTTCGCGCAAGGCGATTTCGCGCAGGCACTCAAGTTCGCGACACAGGCCTGGCACGCCACGCACAGCCCGCAGCCGCTGGCCGACATGGCGCTGTGCCAGATGCGCCTGGGCCAGCCGCAGCAGGCCTACGACACCTACCGCCGCGCCGTGCAGCAGCTGAAGACGGCCAACACCTTCGACGGGCTGGCCGAGGCCGCGGGGCAGCTGGGCAAGCGCGACGAGGTGCGCGAATACGGCACGGTGTCGCTGCGGCTCAAGATGCAGGAGGCCGCGCGGGAAACGCCGGCCGCCGTGTCGGCATCGGCCACGTCCGTGCCGCCACCGCCGTTCGACCCCGCGAGGCCGGAGCGCAACGCCATCGCCTTCAGCCTGTTCGGCGCCGATCCGCGCTACTGCGAAATGGCGGTGCTCAATGTGCGTGCCGCGCGCGAGCTGTTTCCCGCGTGGGTCTGCCGCTTCCATGTCGACGACTCGGTGCCTGTCGCGGTGCGACAGCGGCTGACACAAGAGGGCGCGCGCGTCATCGACGTGCGTGCGCTCGGCGGCTGCGACCTGCCGGGCACCATGTGGCGCTTTCTCGCGCTGGACGACCCGCAGCTCGACCGCCTGCAGTTCCGCGACGCCGACTCGCTGGTGTCCACGCGCGACCAGGCGGCGGTGCAGGCGTGGTGCGAGTCGGATCGCTGGTTCCACGCCATGCGCGACTACCACACGCACAGCGAACTGATGCTCGCCGGCATGTGGGGCGCCTGCCGCGGCGTGTTCACCGGCATGGCGGCCGACATGCGCGCCTACCTGCAAAGCCGGCCGTTCTCGCCGCGCTATGCCGACCAGCACTTCCTTCGGCACCGCGTCTGGCAGGTGGCGCAGGGCAGCCTGTGCATGCACGACGAGTGGTTCGACCTGCCCGACAGCCGCCCGTTTCCGCCGCACCCGCCCATGGCGGTCGACGCGCGCTACGCCCACGTGGGCGCCAACATCGGCGCGCCCTCGATGCACGTCGCGCACGCGGCGCCCGATGGCACGCCGGTGCACTGGACGCTCTACGACGCTGCGGGGCTGGGGGTGTGCGGCTACGACGCGGTGGTGCGGGGCGGCGGGTTCGAGGTCGGCATTCCCGCGCCCTATGCGGCGGAACTCAAGGACGGGCGCTGGAAAGTCGTCACGCGGCCGGTCGGCTGACCCTACGCGGCAAAGGCGCACTGGCGGGCGCGCGCGGATCGCCCGGCTAAGATCCCGCCGACCGAGACGACGCCGATTCACCCAGACGCCATGGCCACAAGCAGCCTTCAGGAACGCAAGCAGCGCGAGCTGGACCAACGCCGCAAGGACATCCTGAAGATCGTGCGCAAGATGATCGCCAAGAGCGGCGCGCGCGACATCACCATGCGCAAGGTGGCGGACGAATCGGGCTTCTCCAACACCGTGGTCTACGCGCTCTTCGGCGACAAGGCCTCGATGATCGCCAGCGCGGTCGACGACGACCTGATCCGCCTGCACAAGCTCATGCAGGCGGCTGTGGCCCAGGGCGGCACGGCGCTGGAGCGCATTCGCCTGGCGGGCCACGCCTACGTCGAGGACGGCCTCCAGCACCCCGACCCCTACTTCCTGGTGTTCATGGAGCGCCGGCCCGCCGCGCCCATCGAGAACTCGTCGCTGAAGTTCGGCGACCCGGCCTCCGACCCCTATGCCTTCGTGCGCGGCCTCGCCGCCGAGCTGGCGGCCGAGGGCTTCGTGGCGGCCGACGAGAAGCAGGTCTCCGTGGTCACGCAGATCCTCTGGGAAGGCCTGCACGGCATGACCTCGCTGCGCGTGTCGACCGGCGACGATCCGTGGATCGACCGCATCGACGCGGGCGCGCACCTCGACCTGCTGCTCGACATCCTTCTGCTGGGCATCGTGCAGCGCTTCCCGGGGCGCAAGTCGGCGGCGGCCATCAAGCTGCTGTCGGGCAAGCGCTGACGCCTCCGATGCCGGTGCCTCAGCGCACCAGCAGCTTCATCATCCGCGCGAAGGTCTTGCCGTAGGGCGGCCTGAACAGCCCCGTGCCGTTGAACGCCGACTGCCGGAAGATCGGCTTGAGCTTGGAGAAAGTCTCGAAGCCGTACTCCCCGTGGTAGGCGCCCATGCCGCTCGCGCCGACGCCGCCGAAGGGCAGGTCGTCCTGCGCGATGTGCAGCAGCGTGTCGTTGATCGACACGCCGCCCGACACGGTCTGGCGCATCACGTGATCGATGGTCGCGCCGTTCTTCTCGAACAGGTACAGCGCCAGCGGACGCGGGCGCGCGTTGACGTACGCAATGGCTTCGTCGATGCCGCCGTAGGGCAGCACCGGCAGCAGGGGGCCGAAGATCTCTTCCTGCATCACGCGCATGCCGTCGTTCACGCCGGTCAGCAGCACCAGCGGAAAGCGGCGCGTGGCGGCGTCGGGCGCGCTGTCCGACAACGGCACGGCCGCCGCGCCTTGCTGCAGCGCCATGGCCGCCAGCTCCTGCAGCCGCGCGAAGTGGCGCGGGCTCACGATGCTGGTGTAGTCGTTGTTTCCACCGTCAAGGTCGGGATACATCGATGCGAACACGCGCCGCGCGCTCTCTGCAAAGCGCTGCTGCTGCCCTTCGGGCACCAGCACGTAGTCGGGCGCGATGCAGGTCTGGCCCGCGTTCAGCGTCTTGCCCACGAGGATGCGCTCCACCGCCTTGTCGAAGTTGGCGTCGGGCCCGATGATCGCGGGCGACTTGCCGCCCAGCTCCAGCGTCACCGGCGTGAGGTTGTCGCTGGCGGCGCGCATCACGTGGTGGCCCACGGCGGTCGAGCCGGTGAAGAGCAGGTGATCGAAGGGCAGGGCGGAGAACGCGCGCGCGGCCTCGGCGTCGCCGTTGACCACGGCGATCTCGTCGGGCGCGAAGGCCTTGGCCACCAGCGCCGCGAACAGCTCGGCAAAGCGCGGCGTGTACTCCGACTGCTTCACCATCACGCGGTTGCCCGCGGCCAGCGCGGCGGTCATGGGGCCCACGGCCAGGTTCAGCGGGTAGTTCCACGGCACCACGATGCCCACCACGCCCAATGGCTGCGGCATGATCTTCGACGACGCGGGCTTGAACCACAGGCCGGTCGAGCGGCTGCGCACGCGCATCCAGTGCTTGCCGTGGCGCAGCGCGTGCGCGATGCCCTCCAGCGCGGGGAACACCTCGGCCAGCTCGGTCTCCTGGAACGCGCGGTTGTGGAAGTCGGCGCTGATGGCGGCGGCGATCTGTGCGCGGTTGTCCTTGACCAGCGCACGCAGCCGCTGCAGGCGGTCGGCGCGCTCGGGCCACGGCGGCGTCTGGCCGCGCAGGCTCGCGGCGCGCATCGCATCGAATGTCTGTCGCATGTCTTGTGTCATGAATGCTCGCGAGGGCTTCAGCCCGTCTGTTGATACACCGGCCAGTGGTCCTGCACCTTGCCGCCGCGCAGCGTGACGAGGTCGCCGAACTGCAGCAGCACGCCCTCCGCGATGGCGGGGCGCAGGAACACCTGGTCGTCCGTCTTCAGGCCCACGGCCGGCGAGCCGGTCACGTTCTCCTGGTTGGCACTGTGCCCGAGAATGCCGCTGAATTGCAGCCCCTTCGGCGACTCGTACTCCGCCAGCCAGTAGCCGCCGTAGATGTAGAAGGTCTCGCGCTGGTTCACGTCCCACCACGAGAACACCTTCGACTTGCCGTCCAGCGCCGGGATCATCACCGGCCCCGTGGCCTTGATGACCGGCGTGGCGATGAAGGCCGCCGGCACGTGCGCGGCCAGCGTCTCGATGTCGTAGTGCGTGGGCTTGAGCAGCGCGGTGCCGGTGCTGACCTCGGTGCTGAGCGTCTCGGCCTCGTGCAGCTTGTAGCTCGGGCTGCCGCCGGTGTTGAGCGTGAGCCGGTCGTTCCACAGCGCCGGGTACTGCGTGCGCGCATGGTCGACGAAGCCCTGGTAGAGGGCCATGGCCTTGGCCAGCAGCGCCTGCGGCGTGCCCAGCGCCTTCGGCACGCCGAAGCCCACGTGCGCGTCGTAGCCCATGAAGCCCGCGAACTCCAGCTGCTGCGGGTTGGCGGCGATCAGCTCGAGCATGCGGCCGAGCGTGGCGTTGTCGGCCACGCCGCCCCGGTGCAGGCCCACGTCGATCTCGATGTTGGCGCGCACCCGCGTGCCCAGCCCCTTCGCGAGCGCGAGGTACTGCTGCATGCGCTCGGGCGTGTCGATGAGCCACTGCAACTGGCGCGACGGGTCGAAGCTGCCCTTGAGCTGCTTGTAGAACAGCGCGGCCGATTGCACCGGCAGCGGCTTGCCCATGAGGATGTCGAAGTCCGGAAAGATCTCCGCGTCGATGTTCAGGAAGGGCTGGTGAAAGGACATCAGCCGCTTGGTGCCCGCGCGCCTGGCCACGTAGTCGATCAGCGCATGCGAGGGCAGCGATTTCTCGACGATGCGGTAGTGCTTGCCGCCCTGCTTCAGGCTCTGCGTCACGAGGTCGATGTTGCGGTCCATGCGGTCGAGGTCGATGACCATGCAGGGACGCATCGGGCCGTTCTTCTTCAGCTCTTCGTTGAGCGCGCGAAAGTAGTCGTCGTAGGGCGCGCGTGGTCGTCGGGGCGCAGCGCATAGGCGCCCACGGCCCCGACGGCGGCCGCGCCCAGCGTGCCCAGCAGGATCTTGCGGCGGCTCATGCGGTGACTCCGAACAGTTGGCGCAGGTAGGGGTTGAGCATGCGTCCCCCGGGGTCGAGTTTCGCGCGCAGCGCCAGAAAGTCGTTCCAGCGCGGGTAGAGCGTAGCCAGTTGCGCGGGCCCCAGGTCATGGAGCTTGCCCCAGTGCGGTCGGCCCTGGTATTTGCGGTAGATGGGGCCGATTTCCGACAGCAGGTAGTCATAAGGCTCGCCCACCGCCGCGTGCACGGCGATGGAGCAGCTGTCGCGTTCGTGGAACGGGCTGAGCCAGGCGTCGTCGGCCTTCACGAAGCGGAACTCCATCGGAAAGAACACGTCGCTGCGGCGGTCGAGCGCCGCGATCACCTCGCGCACGCAGGCGATGCCGTCGGCGCGCGGCACGTGGCATTCGGTCTCGTTGAACTTGGTGGGGCGCTGCGTGGAAAGCAGCTTCCACGAGCGGTTGCGCGCCTCCTCGGTCTGGTCGCCGTCGATCATCACGCCGGCCACCCAGCGGCGCAGCGACGGGAACCAGCCGAACCAGTCGCGCAGGCGGCGCAGGTCGCGCAGCATGTCTTCGTCGGCCGAGGGCGGCTGCACGGTGTCGCTGCCGTCGTAGAGGTCGTTGACGATGCCGGCCGCGTAGCCCGTGTGGGGCAGGTAGTAGAACTCGAAGTTGCGGTGCTTCTCGGCCAGCGCGGGCGCTTCGTCGAGCATGGCCTGCAGCGGCTTGAGGAACACGCGGCGGTGCAGGTTGTAGGCCGGCACCACGCGCACCGTGGCCTGCGTGAGCACGCCCAGGCTGCCGAGCGACACGCGCGCCGCCGCGAGCAGCTCGGGGTTGCGCTGCTCGCTGCATTCGAGCACCTCGCCGGCGGGCGTCATGAGCCGCAGCGCGGTGACGTCGGCATGCAGCGCGGGCAGCGTGCGGCCCGTGCCGTGCGTGGCGGTGGCGATGGCGCCGGCGAACGACTGCGTGTCGATGTCGGGCAGGTTGCGCAGGCCGAATCCCTGCGCATCGAGCTGGCGCGACAGCAGCGCCAGGCGCGCGCCGGCCTGGAAGGTCACGGTCTGCGCCGGTGCGTCGGTGGACACGAGCGCTGACATGCGGTCGAGCGAGACCAGCGTGGCGTCGGTCGGCACCAGCGCGGTGAACGAATGGCCCGCGCCCACGCAGCGCACGCCGGCCGGGCCGGCCTTGCGCAGCACCTGGGCGAGCTCGGCTTCGTCGCCGGGCGTCTCGATGGCGCGCGGCGTGCAGCGCTGGATGCCGGACCAGTTGGTCCAGCCGGGCGCGGCCTGTGGCGGCGATGGCGATGGCGTTGGCGTGGCCGCCTCCGCCGCATGCGCATCGAGCCCGTGGCGCGCAAGCACCGCGCCGACCGCAAGGCCCGCGCCGGCCTTCAGCACCGTGCGCCGGCCTTCGCTGTCCGCCGAAGGCGCGTTGTCGTTCGTGTCGTTCATTGGTTGTTGTCCTTCCCTTGACTCATGAACCCGATCAGCGCGCGCATGTCGTCCGCGCTGCAGTCCGCGCACAGGCCTTTGGGCGGCATCGCGTTGAAGCCTTCCATCGCGTGCTTCACCAGCGTGTCCATGCCCTTGTCGAGGCGCGGCTGCCATTGCGCGATCGCGCCGGTGAGCGGCGCCTTGGCGTCGATCGACGTGTGGCACGCGGCGCACGAGCGCTCGTAGCGCGCGCGCAGCTCGGCCGACGCGGGCCGCAGCGATTCGGCCCGCTGCGCATCCGACAAGGGGGAGGCCTGCGCCGCTTCTTCCTTGCACGCCGCAAGGCCCAGGAGCAGCACGACGGAAAGCGCAAGGCGAATGAAGGCGTGGGGTCGTCGCATGCGGTGCGTTCCTAGAAGCTGTGGCGAATGCCCACGGTGGTGCCCGTCTGCGTGCGCGCCACCGTCGGGCTCTGCGAGTTCAGGCCCACGAGCTGCGCGCCGATGAGCCCGCCCCGGTACACCGAGTGATCGATCTCCGCATAGAGCATGGTCCGCTTCGACAGCGCATAGCCGGCCACGAACTGGTACTGGCTCGCGGAGCCGTCGAAGTCGCTCGTGTAGCCGCGCTGCTTCGTGAACCACACGTTGGCCGCGAGCGTGAGCAGCGGCATCGGCTTGTAGGTGATGCCGGCCAGGATCATGCGACGCTTGCTGAAGCCGCCCGGCACGCTGGGGTCGACCACCTGCGCGGGCGAGATGATGCCCAGCCCCGCGAGGTCGACCGGACCGAAGGGCCCGTTCGCGAACGAGGTGAAGTTGTTGTCGCGCCGGTTGCCGACGTAGCCCGCCTGCAGCGTCGCCGATTCGCCCAGGTTGAACTGCGCACCGGCGGTGTGGATGTCGAACTTCGCGTTCGAGTTGTCGTCGATGCTGCGCATCCACGCGCCGCTGAGCTTGACCGGCCCTTTCTCGGGCACATAGGCCACTCCCGCGCCGACCTGGCTGCCGCGCCGCGCGGAGCCCTCGCCCTCGCCGATGGCGTACTGTGCGAGCAGCACCACGTCGCCGAGCTGCGCGCCGTAGTGGATCATGTTGTTGGTCTTGCTGCCGGCCAGCAGCGTGTGCTCGGGCTTGAAGCTGTTGAAGTAGTCGGACCAGAGGTTGGAGCCGTAGGCCAGCGAGGCCGCCTCCATCACCACGTTGTACTGGCGCCCGAAGGTGATCTGCCCCCACGACGACGACTGCAGACCCACGAAGGACAGCTGGAAGTACTGCGTGTCGTCGGGCGAGAGCCGGCCGTTGCGCGCGTCGAAGCGGCTCTCCATCTGGAACAGCGCCTGCAGGCCGCCGCCCAGGTCTTCGCTGCCCTTGAGGCCCCAGAAGCTCTCCGACATGCCGCCGCCCCTGGGCATGCGCAGCCGCGAGCGGATGCTGACGGGCGCGCCGTCTTCGCCGTAGTCGGTGGCGTGGGTCTCGTAGCGCAGGCCCGCGTCGACCGTGCCGTAGAGCGTGACGCTGCTTTGCGCCCACGCGGAGCCGGCGCACAGCGGCAGCGCCAATGCGGCGGCCGAAAGCATGGCTGTCTTTCTCTTCATGTTGTTGTCTCCTTCATCTGCCCAAAACCATGGGGACTCGGCCGACTGGACGTCGCTCTTCGCCGGATGCGCGCCATGTCTCTGGCGCGGGGCGGATGTTAGAACAATGATCTGAAAAACACCAATGTATTTTTATGAACTGATGTTCTGTTGAAAATGGCCTGGAACGGCAGGTCGACCACCTGACGCAAGACGGGGCGCGGCTAAGATCGATCAACCCCGAGACCATCGACCCACACGCACGCCATGGCCACAAGCAGCCTTCAGGAACGCAAGCAGCGCGAGCTGGCGCAACGACGCAAGGACATCCTGAAGATCGTGCGCAAGATGATCGCCAAGAGCGGCGCGCGCGACATCACCATGCGCAAGGTGGCCGAGGAGTCGGGCTTCTCCAACACCGTGGTCTATGCGCTCTTCGGCGACAAGGCCACCATGATCACCAGCGCCGTCGACGACGACCTGATCCGCCTGCACAAGCTCATGCAGGCGGCGGTGGCCATGGGCAAGACCGCGCTGGAGCGCATCCGGCTGGCCTGCCATGCCTATGTGGAAGACGGCCTCAAGCACCCCGACCAGTACTTTCTGGTGTTCATGGAGCGCCGGCCCGCCGCGCCCATCGAGACCTCGTCGCTGACCTTCGGCGACCCCGAGCTCGACCCCTACGCCTTTGTCTGCGGCCTCGTGGCCGAGCTGGTGGCCGAGGGCTTCGTGGCGGCCGACCAGAAGCAGATCGCCGTGGTCACGCAGATCGTGTGGGAGGGCATGCACGGCATGACCTCGCTGCGGGTGTCCACGGGCGACGACCCGTGGATCGAGCGCATCGACGCGGGCGCGCACCTGGACCTGCTGCTCGACATTCTTCTGTTGGGCATCGTGCAGCGCTTTCCGGGCCGCAAGTCGGCGGCGGCGGTCAAGCTGCTGTCGGGCGCGCGCTGAGGGGCGGCCTCAGCCGGCCTTGCCGGCGCGCGTCGTCTTCCTGGCGGCGCCTTCGCCGCGCGCGTTGCCGGCAGCGGCCGGTGCATTGGCGCTTTGCTTCGCCTGCTCGACCCACGACAGCGTGTCGACATACGACATGAAGTGATTGAGGTATTCGGGCGACAGGTCGCGCATCAGCGAGAGCGCGCGGTGCACCAGGTGGTGCGAGTTGAGCGGGCCCGCGTTCTCCGGCACCTTGGCCAGCGACTGCGTGAGCCGCAGGTCGGCGCTGAGCTTCGACCATGTGCTGCGGAAGTAGCGCAGCGTCTTCAGCTCCAGCGCGGGCGAGGCGCCGGGCGTGGCATCGGCGGGCACGGCCGTCATGCCGACGGGCAGGGGAGAGTTCTGCGCGGCGTGCTCGACGAGTTCGGCCAATGCGCCGCGCTCGCGCCGTGGCACGGCGGGCGTGTTGTCTTGCGGCTTCGCGGCGCGCGCATCTTCCATGGCCTTGCCATAGGCTGCGAGCAGCGCGGCCACGCGCTCGTCGAGCAGGCGGCGCGCCTCGCCTTCGTGCGTGTCCGCGCGCCTTGCCAATGCCTCGATGAAGCGAAAGCGCACCGGGTCGAAGCGATGGTCGCCGCGCGCGATCCACGCGTCGACCGTCGCCGCGTTGCCGGCGATGACTTCCTCTTCGTTACCCACGGGGCTTCGTGTTGGCGGCGGCGGAAGAGGGGCGCGGCGTCGGCGCCATCTCCACGCGCCGGTTCTTCGAGCGCCCGTCGGCATCGGCGTTCGACGCCACCGCCTGCTCGGAGCCAAAGGCCGCGGCGAACACCGAGGACGAGGGCATGCCTTCCTCGATGAGCGCGCGCGTGACCGTGAGCGCGCGCTGGGCCGACAGCTCCCAGTTGTCGGCGAAGCGGCGCGCGTCGCCGCGCATCTGGCGGTCGTCGGTGAAGCCGCTCACCATCAGGATCTGGTCGCGCGTGCCGAGGTAGGCGGCCAGCGGCGCGGCCAGGCTGCGCAGCACCTGCCGGCCTTCGGGCTGCAGGTCGGCGGAGTTGAAGGCGAAGAGCAGGTTGCCGCTGATGCCGATGCGCCCGTCGTTCAAGGTCACGCGGCCCGCCGCCAGCGGGCCGGCCAGCGCCTGCTCGAGCGCCTCGCGGCGCTTGGCCTCGGCCTGCCGCTGCTGCACCTCGGTCTCCAGCTTGGCCGCGAGTTCCATCTGCATGCCCAGCGCGCACACCAGGATCAGCACGAACGCGCCGAGCAAGCCCGACATCAGGTCGCCGAACACCGCCCACACCGGCACGCCCGGCTCGAGGCCGGTGTCGTCGATGTTGATGTCGTCGCGCATCACGCCTCGCTGCCCAGCGCGGCCTGGCGGCTGGCGAGTTGCTGCAGTCTTCGACGATCTGCTTTTGCGACATGATGCTCAGGTCGATGACCTCGCGCGCCTGCGCCACGTAGTAGGCCAGCTGCTCGTCGCTGCGCGCGAGCGACTTGCCGAGCGCGGCCTCGATGCGCTGCAGCTGCGCGCCCATCTTGTCGTTCGACTGGCTGAACAGCTGCACGGCCAGGCCGAAGGCCTCGCCCATGCTCGCCACTTCGGCGGCGCCGCCGGTGATCTGCGCGGCAATGCCGGTCATCTTGCCGGTCTCGGCCTCGACCTGTTCGGTGAAGCGGCCGCCCACGCGCTCCAGCACGTCGGCCGACGCGGCCACCAGCGAGTCGACCGCCGCGCGCTGCTCGGTGGACGCGTGGTTCACGGCGTCGAGCAGGGTCGAGAGCGTTTCGAGGATGCGGCTGCGTTCTTCCAGCATCGCGTTGTCGCGCGCCATGCTGTCGGAGAGTTTCTGGCGCAGCTCGGCGACCACTTCGGCCGCCGCGCGCGGGGCCTCGGAAGCGGCCTGCAGCAGCTGGGCGATCTCGGCGACGGTGGCCTTGGCGTGCGCATCGGTCTGCGAAGCCATCTCGCGCGCGGTCTGCGCCACTTGTTCGAGCAACTGCTGCTGGCGGCTTTCGGACTGCGCGCCGGCCTGCTGCCATTCGTCCTTGAGCGTATCGGCCATCGTCGCGAGCGAGCCGGTCCATGCGGACAGGCGTTGCTCGTCGCG
>NZ_MOWM01000186.1 GCF_016082275.1 Variovorax sp. E3 | reverse complement strand
GTCGATGTCGGCCAGCCCGGCCACCGTCGGCCGCGCGGCCAGCACCGGGCTGAGCCCGTTCCACGCCTCGCGTGCCTGCGTGAGCGCCTGCGCGCCGGCAGCCTCCAGCCCCAGGGCCTCGAGGTGATCGAGGTTCTGCTGCACCCGCTCGGCCGACTGGGTGCGCATCACGCGCGCGCGCTGCGCATCGATGTTGCCCAGCAGTTGCGCCGCCACGCGCACCAGCCGCTGCGACAGCATGCGCAGCTGCCCCGCGCGGTTGATGGCGTCGGCCCACTGCGCCGCCTCGATGACCGAGCGCGACACCTCACCCAGCCGCAGGTTGGCGTGCATCGCGGCGCCGCGCAGCAGCCCGAAGGCTTCTTCCTCGGCGATGCCGCGCGCAGACATCAGCAGGCCCTTGGCGCGATCGACCCACTTGCGCTCGTCCATGCGGGTGCGCAGGCTCTCCAGTTCGGTGCGCAATGCAGACTCGCGCTGCCAGCGGGCCTGCGCACGGGCGACCAGCGCGCCGAGCGATGCGGCATCGACGGTGCTTGCGTCCATCCACGCATGCACGCCGAGCGCCACCAGCTCTTCGTGCTGCGCGCCGCTCAGGGGCGCGCCGAGCAGGCTCACCGCGCAGGGCGGAAAGCCGGACCATGCACGCAAGGCCTCACGCAGCGCGGGCGTAGGCCAGGGCATGCAGACCAGCACCTGCGCGGGGGCCAGCGCACCGACCTGCCGCGCGAAGCTGCCACCGTCGGCGCATGCGAGCACATCGAGCCCGGCGTCGGACAGCACGCGGGCCAGCGCCTCGGGGAGCACGGGGCCGGCGGGTTCATCGGGCAGGACAACGAGAAGGCTCATCTTGGGAAAACGGCGGTGCGAAAGCGCACCGCGAGCATAGGCCACGCACGCGCGAACACACGTGCGAACACACGGGCACGCCTCTTGCATGACAGGCAGTGCGGTGTAACGAAGCACCGCTTTGGTGAAGAGGTTGCAGGCTCCTGCATCCGGCTCGGCCACGCACAGGCCGCGCGCACCCCCACGCCGACAGCGCCCGCTGCCGGCACTCCGCCCCCAACCCCGTCCGTCGACACGACCCTTCCAAGGTCGCGCCGCGGCTTTTCGCATCGTTGAACGCCATGTCCAGTTTCAGGAATTTCTTGCAGTCAGGCCACAGTCCGACCCTGTTCGCGGCCTTCCTGTACTTCTCGTTCTCCTGCTGCATCTGGGTGCTCAACGGCGCCATGGCGCCGTTCATCGGCGAAACCTTCAACCTCTCGCCCGCACAGAAGGGCCTGATGCTGTCGGTGCCGATCATCGCGGGCGCGCTCATGCGCTTTCCGCTGGGCATCCTCTCGCAGTACATCGGGCGCAAGAAGGCCACGCTGGTCGAGATGGGCCTGATCGCGGTGGCCATGCTGTTCGGCTTCTTCGCGGTGAAGACCTTCAACGACCTGCTCGCCATGGGCGTGCTGCTGGGCATCGCGGGCGCTAGCTTCGGCGTGGCGCTGTCGCTGGGCTCGGGCTGGTTCCCGCCGCAGCACAAGGGCCTGGCCATGGGCCTGGTGGGCGCGGGCAACGTGGGCACGGCGGTTTCGGTGCTGGTGGCGCCGCCGCTGGCCAACTGGCTGGGCTGGCAGGCGGTGTACGGCGTGGCCGCCGTTGCCATCCTCATTCCGATGGTGGTGATGGTGGTGTTCGCCAAGGAGCCGCCCGACGTGAACGCGCATTCCAGCTTCCGCGAACACATCGCCTGCCTGTTCGAAAAAGACGGCTGGGTGTTCAGCCTGATCTACGGCGTGACCTTCGGCGGCTTCATCGGACTGACCACCTTCCTGCCCTCGTACTACTACGACCAGTTCGGCGTGAGCAAGGTGCAGGCCGGCCAGCTGACCATGCTCGCGGCCTTCATGGGCGCGGCGGTGCGCATCGTGGGCGGCTGGCTGTCCGACCGCTGGGGCGGCGTGAACACGCTGACGGTGGTACTGCTGGTGGTGGCCGCCAGCCTCGTGCTGGTGGGCCTGTCGTCGGGCTCGCTGGCCATCACCACGCTGGTGCTGATCGTGTGCTTCGCGGCGCTGGGCGCGGGCAACGGCGCACTCTTCCAGCTGGTGCCGCTGCGCTGGCCGGCCAGCACGGCCGTGGCCGGCTCGATGATCGGCGAAATCGGCGCGCTGGGCGGCGGCCTCGTGCCCAACGCCATGGGCCTGTCGAAGCAGTACCTCGGCAGCTACCTCTGGGGCTTCGTGTTCTTCGCGGCGCTGTCTCTGGTGATGCTGGGCGTGATGCGCGTCATGCAGATCCGCTGGACCCGCACCTGGGCCGAAAAGGGTGGCCGCGCGCGCGTCACGCCAGCGCCAGCGCCGGCACCGGCACCGAAATCGACAAGGCGCCCCGCATGAACCCGCGCTCCCTTATGCCAGCAACACCGTGGAACCGGCTTTGCCGGGCCACCGGTGTTGCCCCCGGCCAGGGGGATGGCGGCCACACGAAGTGGGCAAGCTGGGGGATATCTCAATGCGGCAGAAAGAGCAGCCACACGATGAGCAGCACGTTGAACAGCACCGACACGCCCAGCGCCAACTGGCACAGCACGAGCGGGTCGCGGCGGATCAGCGGCGTGGCGGCGGGCGCGCCCACCGGGCGGGAGGCGCCGCGCTCCAGCGCGAGCAGCAGCTCCTCGGCGGTCTCGAAGCGCTCGCGCGGGTCGCGGGCCACGGCCTTGCGCACCAGGTGGTCGAGCCAGATCGGCACGTCGGGCCGGATGCGCGAGAGCGCCACGGGGTCGCGCCGGTAGCGCGCCACCTGGTAGGGCTCGATCTCGCCGTAGGGCAAGTGGCCGGTGAGCCACTGGTACAGCGTGACGCCGAGCGCGAACAGGTCGCTGCCGGCGTCGGCCACGCCGCCCTCTTCCCACTGCTCGGGGTTGATGTAGCTCGGCGTGCCCGCATGCAGCTCGCGCTGGGCCGCGCCCTCCCGGCCGGACAGCGCCACGCCCAGGTCGAGGATGCGCCAGCGCCCGTCCTCGCCCAGGTGCAGGTTGCCCGGCTTGATGTCCCGGTGCACCACGCCCTGGCGGTGCAGCCGGCCGAGCGCGCGGCTCAGCTCGACGGCCGCGGCCACCACCTCGGCCACGCCGCCGCGCGCCTCGGCCTTGCGCATCTGCTCCAGCGTGCGGCCGCCATGCCAGTCGAACACGATGTACAGCGCGCTCGCGTTCTCGGCGCGCTCGTGCACGCGAACGAAGCCGTGGGTTCCCACGCGCAACCCCAGCCAGGCCTCGTGCGCCAGCATCGCGCGCTCCTGCGGATCGCCGGCGCGCGAGGGATGCAGCGTCTTCAGCGCGACCAGCTCGCGCGTCACCGGGTGCCGCGCCTGGTACAGCAGGTGCACGCCGGTGTCGGCCACCAGCCCGGTGACCACATAGCCGTCGAGCACGTCGCCCACCTTCAGCGCGGGCGGCGGTGCGAGCCGGCGGCCGTCGCCGAGTTCGTCGTCGAGCTGCCGCGCGTCCAGCCCCACCACCCGAATGACCAGCGCGGTCGCGTTGTCGCGCGTGCCGGCGTCGAGCGCCGCGCGCACCAGCGCCTCGCTGGCGGCCTCGGCGTCGCCCTGCAAGGCCAGCGCGGCCACCTGCTGCGGCTTGAGCACGCCGTGCACGCCGTCGGAACTCAGCACGAAGCAGTCGCCCACGCGCACGTCGCCCTGCACGTAGTCGACGCGCACCTGGTCGTCCAGGCCGATGGCGCGCGTCAGGCGGCTGCGCATGTCGGGATGGTCGAAGGCATGGTCCTGCGTGAGCGGCACGGCCGCCTCGCCGCCCGCGCGCACGCGCCAGGCGCGCGTGTCGCCCACATGCGCCAGCGTGTAGCCCTGGCCGTGCAGCACCAGCGCGGTGAGCGTGGTCAGCGCGGCGCCGCCGCCCTCCTTGCCCTGGCGCCGGCGGTTGTGGTCGGCCAGCCAGCCGTTCTGCGCGCCGATCAGGCGGTCGAGCGCGGCGGTCGGCTCCCAGGTGGCGGGCGTGGCGAAGTAGTCGGCCAGCAGCCCCATCACCGTGGTCTGCGCGGCCTCGCGGCCATGGCCGCCGCTCGATACCCCGTCGGCAATGGCCGCGATGAGCCCGCGCGCCTCGTCGCCCGGTGGCGCATGCACCGCACCGGCGAAGTCTTCGTTCAGCGCGCGCGGTCCGCGCTGGCTGCTGTAGCCGATGTCCACTTCAAAGCTCATGGCGCGATTCTCCACGCGCGCCACGGGCACCTGTTTGCTTGCTTCCCCTGAAAGGTCCAGCCCCATGAAGAAAATGAAACTCGTGATGGTCGGCAACGGCATGGCCGGCGTGCGCACGCTCGAAGAGCTGCTGAAGATCGCGCCCGACCTGTACGACATCACCGTCTTCGGCGCGGAGCCGCATCCGAACTACAACCGCATCCTGCTGTCGCCGGTGCTCGCGGGCGAGCAGACGGTCGACGAGATCGTGCTCAACAGCTGGGAGTGGTACAGCGACAACCACATCACGCTGCACGCGGGCAAGAAGGTGGTCGAGGTCGACCGCGTGAAGCGCATCGTGCGCGCCGAGGACGGCACCGAGGCCCCCTACGACCGCCTGCTGATGTGCACCGGCTCCAACCCCTTCATGCTGCCCGTTCCCGGCAAGGACCTGAAGGGCGTGATCGCCTACCGCGACATCGCCGACACCGACTACATGATCGAGACCGCGCGCACGCACAAGAACGCGGTGGTCATCGGCGGCGGCCTGCTGGGCCTGGAAGCCGCCAACGGCCTGATGCTGCGCGGCATGAACGTGACCGTGGTGCACGTGATGCCCTGGCTCATGGAGCGCCAGCTCGACGACGTGGCGGGCAAGCTGCTGCAGAAGTCGCTCGAAGACCGCGGCCTGAAGTTCCTCATGGGCGCGCAGACGCAGGACATGGTCGGCGGCGAGGACGGCCGCGTCAAGGCGATCCGCTTCAAGGACGGCACCGAGGTGGCGACCGACCTGGTGGTGATGGCCGTGGGCATCCGCCCCAACGTCGATCTGGCCGAGAAGATGCGCCTGCACTGCAACCGCGGCATCGTCGTGACCGACACCATGCAGACCGTGACCGACGCGCGCATCTACTCGGTGGGCGAATGCGCGGCGCACCGCGGCATCGCCTACGGGCTGGTGGCGCCGCTGTTCGAGCAGGCCAAGGTGGCAGCCAACCACCTGGCGCAGTTCGGCATCGGCCGCTACCTGGGCTCGCTCACCTCCACCAAGCTGAAGGTGACGGGCATCGACCTGTTCTCGGCCGGCGAGTTCATGGGCGGCGACGGCACCGAGGAAATCGTCATGAGCGACCCCTTCGGCGGCGTCTACAAGAAGCTGGTGATCAAGGACGACAAGCTGGTGGGCGCCTGCCTGTACGGCGACACGGTGGACGGCAGCTGGTACTTCAAGCTGCTGCGCGACGGGCGCAGCGTGCACGACATCCGCGACAAGCTGATGTTCGGCGAGTCGAACATCGGCGACACCGGGCACGAGGGCCACAACAAGGCCGCGAGCATGCCCGACGACGCCGAGGTGTGCGGCTGCAACGGCGTGAACAAGGGCACCATCTGCAAGGCCATCAAGGAGAAGGGCCTGTTCACGCTCGACGAGGTGAAGAAGCACACCAAGGCCAGCGCGAGCTGCGGCTCGTGCACCGGGCTGGTCGAACAGATTTTGATGTTCACCGCGGGCGGCGACTACTCGGCCACGCCGAAGAAAAAGGCCGTGTGCGGCTGCACCGACGTGAGCCACCAGGACGTGCGCGACGCCATCCGCAAGGAGCACTACCTGACGCACGACGAGGTCTACCGCAACCTCGGCTGGCGCACGCCCAACGGCTGCGCCACCTGCCGCCCGGCCATCAACTACTACCTGATCAGCACCTGGCCGAAAGAGGCCAAGGACGATCCGCAGAGCCGCTTCATCAACGAGCGCAGCCACGCCAACATCCAGAAGGACGGCACCTACTCGGTCATTCCGCGCATGTGGGGCGGCCACACCACGCCCGACGAACTGCGCCGTATCGCCAACGCGGCCGACAAGTACAAGATCCCGACCGTCAAGGCACGGGCGGCCAGCGCATCGACCTGCTGGGCGTGAAGAAGGAAGACCTCGAGGGCGTCTGGAAGGACATCGGCATGCCCAGCGGCTTTGCCTACGCCAAGTCGCTGCGCACGGTGAAGACCTGCGTGGGCAGCGAGTGGTGCCGCTTCGGCACGCAAGACAGCACGCAGATGGGCAAGGACCTGGAGCGCGCGCTGTGGGCCATGTACTCGCCGCACAAGGTCAAGCTGGCGGTGTCGGGCTGCCCCCGCAACTGCGCCGAGGCCGGCATCAAGGACGTGGGCGTGATCGGCGTCGACTCGGGCTGGGAGCTGTACGTGGGCGGCAACGGCGGCATCAAGACCGAGGTGGCGCAGTTCCTCGTGAAGGTGAAGACGGCCGAGGAAGTGATGGAGTACTCGGGCGCGTTCCTGCAGCTGTACCGCGAGGAAGGCTGGTACCTGGAGCGCACGGTGCACTACATCGGCCGCGTGGGCCTGGACCACGTGAAGAAAAAGATCCTGGAGGACGCCGAGGCCCGCAAGGCGCTGTGGGAGCGCCTGCAGTTCGCGCTCGACGGCGAACCCGACCCGTGGTTCGAATCGGCGCAGGCCTCGGTCGACGTGCGGCAGTTCACGCCGCTGGCCGTCTGAAACCGGAACACCAAGAAAAGAGAAAGAGCCCCACCATGAGCGATTGGAAAGTCATCTGCCGCATCGAAGACATCCCGGTGCTCGGCGCCCGCCGCGTGACCCGGCCCGCCGGCGTGGACGTGGCCGTGTTCCGCAATGCCCAGGACGAGGTGTTCGCGCTGCTCGACCGCTGCCCGCACAAGGGCGGCCCGCTGAGCCAGGGCATCGTGTTCGGCACCAGCGTGGCCTGCCCGCTGCACAACTGGGCCATCGGCCTGGACGACGGCTGTGCCAAGTCGCCCGACGAAGGCTGCACGCCGAAGTTCGCGGTGAAGCTGGAAGACGGCGTGGTGCACCTGAGCACCGCCGAACTGGCCACGCACGCGCTCGACCTGGAGCGCCCGGTGGCCGGGCCGAAGCCGTTCGCGGTGCTGTCGGTTCTTCCGCTGGAATAACGCATGACACAAGAGACCCGCTCCACCTGCCCTTACTGCGGCGTCGGGTGCGGCGTCATCATCGAGTCGCGCGGCGACGAGATCACCGGCGTGCGCGGCGACCCCGAGCACCCGGCCAACTTCGGCCGCCTGTGCACCAAGGGCTCGACGCTGCACCTCACGGCCAGCGCCACCGTGACGCGCCAGACGCGGCTGCTGCAGCCCATGCAGCGCCTGGCGCGCGGCCAGGCGCCCACGGCCGTGGCGTGGGACACGGCGCTGGACAACGCCGCCGGCAAGTTCGCGCAGGTGGTCCGCGACCACGGGCCCGACGCGGTCGGCTTCTACGTGTCGGGCCAGTTGCTGACCGAGGACTACTACGTCTTCAACAAGCTCGCCAAGGGGCTGGTCGGCACCAACAACATCGACACCAACTCGCGCCTGTGCATGAGCAGCGCGGTGGCCGGCTACAAGCAGACGCTGGGCGCCGACGCGCCGCCGGCCTGCTACGACGACCTGAAGCATGCCGAGTGCCTGTTCATCGTGGGCAGCAACACGGCGTGGGCGCACCCGATTCTGTTTCGCCGCATCGAGGACGCGAAGGCCGCGAACCCGGCGCTGAAGATCATCGTGGCCGACCCGCGTCGCACCGACACGGTCGAGATCGCCGACCTGTTCCTGCCGATCCAGCCCGGCACCGACGTGATGCTGTTCAACGGCATGCTGCACCTGATGCTGTGGGAAGGCTGGACCGACGCGAAGTACATCGCGGCCCACACCAGCGGCTTCGACGCGCTGAAGGCCACGGTGCGCGAATGCACGCCCGACAAGGTGGCGCAGGTGTGCGGCATCTCGAAGGAAGACCTGCTCGAAGCCGCGCGACTGTTCGCGACCTCGGCGGCCACGCTGAGCCTGTACTGCCAGGGGTTGAACCAGTCGTCCAGCGGCACCGCCAAGAATGCCGCGCTCATCAACCTGCACCTGGCCACCGCGCAGATCGGCAAGCCCGGCGCTGGCCCGTTCTCGCTGACCGGGCAGCCCAACGCCATGGGCGGGCGCGAGGTCGGCGGGCTGGCCAACCTGCTGAGCGCGCACCGCGACCTTTCGAACGCCGGGCACCGCGCCGAAGTGGCCGCGCTGTGGGGCGTGCCCTCGGTGCCCGAAAAGCCCGGCAAGACGGCGGTCGAGATGTTCCAGGCCGCGGCCGACGGCGAGATCCGCGCGCTGTGGATCGCCTGCACCAACCCCGCCCAGTCGATGCCCGACCAGGCCACGGTGCGCCGCGCGCTGGAGCGCGCCGAGTTCGTCGTGGTGCAGGAGGCCTTTGCCACCACCGCCACCTGCGCCTTCGCCGACCTGCTGCTGCCCGCCACCACCTGGGGCGAAAAAGAAGGCACCGTGACCAACAGCGAGCGCCGCATCTCGCGCGTGCGCCCGGCCGTCGCGGCGCCGGGTGAAGCGCGCAACGACTGGTCGATTGCCGTGGCCTTCGCGCACCGGCTCGAACGGCAACTGGGCCGCGCGTTCACGCTGTTTCCCTACGAGACGGCCGAATCGGTCTGGAACGAGCACCGCGAAAGCACGCGCGGGCGCGACCTGGACATCACCGGCCTGAGCTACGCCATGCTCGAGGCGGCCGGCCCGCAGCAATGGCCGCTGAAGGAAGGCGAAAGCACCGGCCGCGTGCGCCTGTACGAAGACGGCGTGTTCCCCACGCCCGACGGCCGCGCCCGCTTTGCCGACACGGTCTACAAGCCGGTGGCCGAGGCCCGCGAGGCACGCTACCCCTTCTCGCTGAACACCGGCCGCCTGCGCGACCAGTGGCACGGCATGAGCCGCACCGGCACGGTCGGACGGCTGTTCGGGCATGTGTCGGAACCGGTGGTGCAGATGAACGCCCAGGACATGGCGCGCCGGCAGATCGCCGAAGGCGACCTGGTGCACCTCACGTCCAAGCGCGGCTCGATCATGCTGCCCGCGCGCGCCAGTGCCGAGGTGGGGCTGAGCCAGGCCTTCGTCGCGATGCACTGGGGCGAGGAATACCTGAGCGGCTGCTCGTCGACCGGCGCGCGGCTGGCGGGCATCAACGCCGTCACCACGCCGGCCTACTGCCCGACCTCCAAGCAGCCCGAGCTCAAGCACACGCCGGTGAAGATCCTCAAGGCCGAGCTGCCGTGGTCGCTGCTGGGCATGGCCTGGCTGCCCGCCGGCGCCGCGCTCACTGCGCACCGCGCGCTGCAGCCACTGATGGCGCTGTTTCCTTTTGCGACCTGCGTGCCGTTCGCGGGCAACACGCAGGGGGACGAGCGCAGCGGCCTGCTGTTTCGCGCCGCCGCGCACGACGCGCCCGACGAGGCGCTGGTCGACAAGATCGAGGGCCTGCTCGGCCTGCAGACCACCGACACCCTGCGCTACGCCGACCGCCGCAGGGGCCAGCGCCGCTCGGCCCGGCTGGTGCGCCGCGCCGACGGCAACGCCGGCCTGGAGGCCTTCTTGCTGGGCGGCGACACCAGCGCCGAGGCCTGGATCGCCACGCTGCTGCGCGAGGAACTGCCGGCGCAGAGCTACGGCCGCCTGCTGCTGTCGCCGGGCGCGCGCGCGCCGGTGGCGGTGCAGTCGCGCGGCAAGACGGTGTGCACCTGCTTCAACGTGGCGGACGTGGCGATCCAGACCGAGCTGGCGCGCTGCGCCGGCAGCGCCGACGAGCGGCTGGCCAAGCTGCAGGGCGCGCTGAAGTGCGGCACGAACTGCGGCTCGTGCATTCCCGAGCTGAAACGCATGGTGCGGGCGACGCCGGCCGAGGCGGCCGTCCAATGAAGCCCCGTCTTGCCCCCACCCCCGACCGATGCATAAGCCGAATGACGTTCCGGCATAAGCGTTGCAGGACAATCCACCCACCCATGGGAATCAGTCAATACATCAAGGAAATCGGCCGCGGCGCGCGAGGCGCCAAGCCGCTCACGCGCGAACAGGCCACCGACCTGTTCGGCCAGGTGCTGGACGGCACCGTCACCGACCTCGAAATCGGCGGCTTCTGCCTGGCCATGCGCATCAAGGGCGAGACGCCCGAGGAGATGGCCGGCTTCCTGGACGCCACCCATGCGCGGCTGCACCGCATTCCGGCCGGCGACCGCCCGCTGGTCGTGCTGCCGAGCTACAACGGCGCGCGCAAGCTGCCGGTGCTCACGCCGCTGCTGGCGCTGCTGCTGGCGCGCGAAGGCCTGCCGGTGCTGGTGCACGGCAGCGCCAGCGAAACCTCGCGCGTGCTCGCGTCGAACGTGCTCACGGCACTGGGCCTGCCGCCGCTGGCCGCCGTTCGCCCGGTCGCCAACGGCGAAGTGGCCTTCGCGCCCACCGAGCTGCTGAACCCCGCGCTCAAGCGCCTGCTCGACGTGCGCCGCGTGGTCGGCCTGCGCAACCCCGGCCACAGCGTGGTCAAGCTGATGCAACCCGGCGCCGGCGCCTGCGTGGTGGTGGCCAGCTACACGCACCCCGAATACGCCCGCACCATGGGCGAGACCTTCGAGCTCACGGGCATGACCGCCCTGCTCTCGCGCGGCCTCGAAGGCGAAGTGGTGTCCGACCCGCGCCGCACCGCGCAGATCGACGGCTTCGTGCGCGGCGTGCGCACCGAGCTGCAGGCGCAGCAGGCCGGCACCGCCGCCGACGTGCCGGGCCTGCCCAAGGAAATCGACGTCGACACCACGGCCGACTACACGCGCCGCGTGCTGGCCGGCGAGCTTCCCGTGCCCGAGGCCATTGCGGCGCAGGTGCGGCACATCACGCAACTGGCATCCCACGCATGAACGACCACTCCGCCCCCTCCGCCCCCCTCGTCACCGGCCGCTGCACCCTGGTGGGCGCCGGCCCGGGCGACCCGGAGCTGCTGACCATCAAGGCCGTCAAGGCGATCCAGGCCGCCACGGTGCTGCTGGTCGACGACCTCGTGAACGACCAGATCCTGGCCTATGCCCGCCCCGACGCGCGCATCGTGCACGTGGGCAAGCGCGGAGGCTGCAAGAGCACGCCGCAGGCCTTCATCGAGCGGCTGATGATCACCGCCGTGCGCGAGGGCGAGACGGTGGTGCGCCTGAAGGGCGGCGACCCGTTCATCTTCGGACGCGGCGGCGAAGAGGTGGAACACCTGCGCGAAGCCGGCATCGAATGCGCCGTGGTCAACGGCATCACCGCCGGCCTGGCCGCCGTGACCGCGCTGGGCGTGCCGCTCACCCACCGCGACCACGCGCAGGGCGTGGTGTTCGTCACCGGCCATGCCAAGACCGGCGCGGGTGCCGCCGAAGACCCGACCGACTGGCGCGCGCTGGCGGCCACGGCATACAACGCGCGGCTCACGCTGGTGATCTACATGGGCGTGTCGGGCGCGGCGCACATCGAACGCGAACTGCTGCAGGGCCTGCCGGGCGACACGCCGGTGGCCGTCATCCAGCATGCGAGCCTGCCGCACCAGCGGCACATCGCGACCACGCTCGACAAGCTGCAGGACGGCATCACCGAAGCGGGGCTCGCGAGCCCCTCGGTGATCGTGGTGGGCGACGTGCTGCGCGGGCTGGCCGCGGCGGCGCTGCCGGTGGACGCGCACCGGTTCGGCACCTGACCTGACCTGACCTGACCTGACCTGAACGACGGCAGGCCGGTGCCGCCGGCAGTTCAACCGAAGTAAGGGTGCTCCGAAGGGAACAGCGCCCGCTTCACGAAGCTGCGCCATGCCGCGGGGGCCCGCTGGCCCAGCACGACCAGCCCCGCGCAATAGGCCTGCGCCCGGAACTGCGGCGTCAGCCCCGCCAGCGCCGCTTCCGCGCGGCGCGGGTCCCGGGTGGTCTGGAGTTCGGCCACGAACGCACGCATGCTCTTCGCGTCTTCGGGCCCCATGTAGTCGAGCACCGCCATCGGCTTGTCGATCGGCCGCCCGTGCTTGATGCCCAACCCGATCGCGGGCAGCAGCGAATCGAAATCGTTGATGGTCAGCACCTGGGAGAGTTCGAGCGCCCGACTCACCTGCTTCGGGCTCGCGCCCTCCGAGGCACCCACCAGCACCAGCAGGCTGGCCCGTGGCTGCGTCCCCGACGCGGCAACGTCGAAGGCCTTGTCCAGGTCGCCCCGGCCCATCGCGATATAGCCGGGCGCCGAACTGTCCGGCGGAACGTCCTTGCCGGTCCGCAGCATGCGCTGGATCTGCAGGAATACCGACTTGGCCTCGAGGTCACTGAGCGACACGCCTTCGCCCTGCTCGATGCGCCGGATCCGGGCCAGGTCGCGGGTCGTCAGCAGGCTCAGGAAAGGCGCCTTCGCGCCGGCCTTTTCATACGCGCGGCGTGCTTCGGACCAGGCCTGGTCGCCGGCCCACACGTGTCCGGCAGCATACGAGAACCAGGCGCTGTCGGGGTGCTCGGCCGCCCCCTTCTTGTACGCGGCATCCTTGGCCGCCTGGTCGGACATGCAGCGCACGACGAGATAGCCGAGATCGACCGTGGCGGGGTTGGCCCGGGCCAGGGCGCGCTGCCGCTCGCAGACGCGCTCGCGCGCTTCGGGCGTGGCGGCCTGGTCCTGCTGCGCTCGCAGCGACGCCACTTCGAGCGGCGTGCGCGCCAGGCGCGCGTCGATGATCCTTGCATTGCTCTCGGGCGCCTGCTGTTCCGCCACCGCGAGCCATTCGAGCAGGTATTCCGACTGCGCCGAATCCCAGGTGCCGTGCACCTCGATCAGCGCCTTGCGCTCGCTGTCGGTGGTCACCATGTCCAGGACATTGCCGACGGAGCGTGTCTCGGCCCCGCTGACGACCGAGCGCGATCCGGTGCCGCCCTTGGCGACCTTGATCTGCTGCGGCGGCGGCTCGAGCACGGCATCGGCCGACTGCAACGACCAGCGCGGCGCGCCGAGCTTTCTTTCGGGCGGCGGCACGCCCGGCCCGTAGATTGCCGTCCAGGCCATCAGCGGGCCTGCACCGGCCACGTTGTAGATGTAGCGCCCGCCGATCACCCCGGGGTTGGCGGAGAACGACTCGATCGCGTGGCCCTCGGCGGTCTGCGCGCTCATCTGCACCGGCTTGTCGGCCTCGACCTCGAACACGCGCTTGCCGCCGGGCGCCAGCGTCGCGCTGCTGCCGCCCACGCGCACCTTCACCTCGCGGTCGAGCCCGTTGTAGGCGATCACGCTGGCGCTGCCGAGCGTGGTGCCGATGCCCATCAGGCTCACGATGACGCCGCCGGCCACGGTCAGGCGCGCCGCGCCCGCCCACCAGCCGTCGGCGGTCTGGAAGCGCGACCACGCGTCGAGCTTGTTCTGCGCGGGCGTTCGTTGCCGTTGGTCAAGGTGGCATAGCTGCCCGGCACCACGGGCGCGGCCGGCGGGTCGCCCGCCGGGGCCTGCGACAGCGCGACGCCGGCCACGCGGGCCTCGG
>NZ_MOWM01000185.1 GCF_016082275.1 Variovorax sp. E3 | reverse complement strand
TCGGCCGCCGCCGCGCTCGACGCCGACCCCGCCACCGGCTGGCTGCTCGCGCTCGGCTGGAAGCTGAGCGCGGCCGAGCTGCGCTGACCCGATCCGACTTTCATGTCCCCACCGAACAAAGGTATCTCCATGACCGAACATGTTCTTCCCGCACCGACCGTCGGTGCCACCACGCACCGCCGAAGATGGGCCGGCTGGCACTGGCCAGCTCCATCGGCACCACGCTGGAGTGGTACGACTTCACCGTCTACAACATCATGGCCGCGCTGGTCTTCAACGCGGTGTTCTTCCCGTCGTTCGACCCGCTGACCGGCACCATCCTGGCCTTTTCGACCTACGCGGTCGGCTACGTTTCGCGCCCGCTGGGCGGCGTGGTGTTCGGCCACCTGGGCGACCGGCTGGGCCGGCGCTTCGTGCTGGTGGCCACGCTGGTCATCATGGGCGTGTCGACCGGCCTCATGGGCCTGCTGCCCACGTACGCCACCTGGGGCATCTGGGCGCCGGTGGCGCTGGTCGCGCTGCGCTTCGTGCAGGGCGTGGCGCTGGGCGGCGAATGGGCCGGCGCGGTGCTGCTGTCGATGGAGCACGGCAAGAGCGACGAGCGCGGCCGCAACGCCTCGTTCACGCAGGTCGGCCCGTCGTGCGGCACGCTGATCGGCACGGGCTTCATCGCCATCGTGTCGGCCTGGCTGAGTCCGGAAGAATTCCAGAACTGGGGCTGGCGCCTGCCGCTCATCTCCAGCGTGGCGCTGGTGCTGTTCGGCCTGTGGCTGCGCCGCGGCGTCGACGAGACGCCCGTGTTCCGCGAGATGGAAGAAAAGAAGGCCACCGCCAAGACGCCCATCAAGGAAGTGTTCACGCAGCACTGGCGCAGCCTGCTGGTGGCCGGCGGCTCGCGCATCGGCTCCGACGTGCTGTACGCGCTGGTCGTGGTGTTCACGCTGACCTACGTGACGACGGTACTGCACCTGTCGCGCCCGCTGGCGCTCACCGCCACGATGATCGGCGCGGCCTGCAACGCGGTTGCCGTGCCGTGGTTCGGCGGGCTGTCGGACCGCATCGGCCGCCGGCCGGTCTACATTGCCGGCGCGCTGCTGGGCGTGGTGTGGGCCTTCGTGTTCTTCGTGCTGATGGACAGCGCGCACCCGGTCGCCATCTGCGCGGCGGTGGTGGTCGGCCTGCTGATCCACGCCATGATGTACGGCCCGCAGGCCGCCTTCGTGACCGAGCAGTTCCCCGGCCGCGTGCGCTATGCCGGCGCCTCGCTGGCCTACACGCTGGCGGGCATCCTGGGCGGCGGCTTCGCGCCGCTGATCATCGCGAGCCTGTTCAAGTCGTGGGGCAGCACGCTGGCCGTGTCGCTGTACGTGTCGGCCGCGCTGGGCATCACGCTCGTCGCGCTGCTGGTGGCCCGCGAAACGGCCAAGCGCCCGCTGGAAAACTGAGATGGGCATGCGTTTGCGTTTTGCCTGCGAGACCGTCGAAGCCGACGGCACCCGAAGCACCGCCCTGCACACCGTCGCGCCCAGCGCGCTGGTGGTGGCGGGCTGGACCGGCCGCGACGTCGCCGCCATCGAACACCACATCGAGGAACTGGCCGCGCTCGGCGTGCCGCGCCCGTCGAGCGTGCCGCTGTACTACCGCGTCGCCACGCAGCTGCTGACCCAGTCGCCGGCCATCGAGGCGCTGGGCGACCAGAGCTCGGGCGAGGCCGAGCCGGTGTTCTTCTTCTCGCGCGGCGAGTGGTGGCTGAGCGTGGCCTCGGACCACACGGACCGCCATGTCGAGAGCTACTCGGTCGCGGTGTCCAAGCAGATGTGCGCCAAGCCCGTGGCCGACACCGCCTGGCGCTGGGCCGACGTGCAGGCCCGCCAGGACACGCTGGAGCTGCGCTCGCGCATCTTCGAGGACGGCCGCTGGGTCGACTACCAGCGCGGTACGCTGGCGTCGATCCGCCCGCTGGCCGCGCTGCGCGACGCATGGCCCATGCCGACCCCGCGCCAGAAGGCCTGTTCATGACCTGTGGCACGCTCGGCGCCTTGCCCAATGCGAAGGGCGAAGGCATCCGCCCCGCCGCGCAAATGGAAATCGAGTTGCACGACCCGCTGCTGCGGCGGCGCATCGTGCATCGTTATGCGGTCGAAGCACTGCCCGTGGTGGCCTGACGATGAACAACAACCCCAACGACCTCACCATTTCTTCCTTGAATGCGCGCATCGCGCGCGGCGAGCTGTCGCATGAAGCGCTGCTCGAGCAGGTGCTCGACGCGGCCGCGCAGCCTGCGGCGCGGCATGTGTTCACGCGCCTGTACGCCGACGCCGCGCTCGCGGCGGCACGCCATGCCGATGCGGCGCGCAAGGCCGGCGTCGAACTCGGTCCGCTCGCCGGCCTGCCGGTGTCGGTGAAAGACCTCTACGACATCGCGGGCGAAACCACCATGGCCGGCTCCGCCGTCTGCGCGGGCGAGCCCGCGGCCACGCACGACGCAGCCGCCGTGGCAAGGCTTCGCACGCAGGGCGCGGCCATCGTCGGCAAGACCAACATGACGGAGTTCGCGTTCTCGGGCGTGGGCATCAACCCGCACCACGGCACGCCGCGCAACCCGGCCGACACGGCCACGCCGCGCATCCCGGGCGGCTCGTCTTCCGGCGCGGCGGTGTCGGTCGCGCTCGGCCTCGCCGTGGCCGGGCTGGGCTCGGACACGGGCGGCTCCATCCGCATTCCCGCCGCGCTGTGCGGCATCGTCGGCTTCAAGAGCACGCAGTCGCGCGTGCCGCGCACCGGCGCCTTCGAACTCGCGCGCTCGCTCGACACGGTCTGCGCCATGGCGCGCAGCGTGCAAGACTGCCTCACGGTCGACGCCGCCGTGGCCGACGCGCCGCTCGCGGTGCGCCGCCGCCCGCTGCAGGGCATGCGCCTGGCGGTGCCGCGCACGCTGATGTTCGACGACATCGAGCCCGCCGTGGCCGCCGCCTTCGAGCGCGCATTGCAAGCGCTGTCGAAGGCCGGCGCGCAGATCGTGGACATCACGCTGGCCGAGCTCGCGCAGATCGCGACCGTCAACGCGCCCGGCGGCTTCTCGCCGGTCGAGGCCGCGGCCGTGCACCGCGAGCGCTTCGCCGCCAAACGCGAAGGCTTCGACGCCCGCGTGGCCGCGCGCATCGCGCTGGGCACCGAGGTGCGCGCCGCCGACTACATCGCCATGCAGGACCGCCGCCGCGACTGGATCGGCCGCCTCGAGCGCGCCATCGAAGGCTTCGATGCCCTGGTGTGCCCCACGGTGCCGATCGTCGCGCCGCCCATCGCCGCGCTGGCGGAAGACGCGGCCTTCTTCAAGGCCAACGGCCTGCTGCTGCGCAACACCTTCGCGATCAACCTGCTCGACGGCTGTGCCTTCAGCCTGCCCTGCCATGCGCCGGGCGAGCTGCCGGTGGGGCTGATGCTGGCCTCGGTGCGCGGGGACGATGCGCGGCTGGCGGCCGTGGCGCTGGCCGTGGAAGCGGGGCTGCGGCAGGCCTGAAGCAACCATTGGCGCAGCGTTGGCCGCGCGGCGGGCAAGCGACATCCGGCGAGGGCCCGGCGCCTTCATCGGCTATCGTTTCGCCCATGTCGCTCGCCCAACCCTCGCTCACCGGCCCCCGCCTTCTCCTTCGCCCGCTGCTGGCCAGCGACGCGGCGGCACTCGTCGAGGCCGCCGCCGACGGCGAGCTGTGGAATCTTGCGTTCACCGTCGTGCCCTCGGCCGACACGGTCGATGCGTACATCGGCAACGCCCTCGCCGGCCAGGCGGCGGGCACCGTGATGCCCTTCGCCACCGTGCTGCGCGAGAGCGGCAAGGTCATCGGCTCCACGCGCTTCTGGAAGATCGACCGCATCAACCGCAAGCTGGAAATCGGCAGCACCTGGATCTCGGCCGCGTGGCAGAAGACCTTCGTCAATACCGAGGCCAAGCTGCTGATGCTGCGCTTCGCTTTTGAAGAACTGCAGTGCGTGCGCGTGCAGCTCACCACCGACGAGATCAACGCGAAGTCGCGCGCGGCCATCCTGCGGCTCGGCGCGAAGCAGGAAGCATCGTGCGCCACGAGCGCATCATGCCGGACGGCCGCAAGCGCAACTCGGTGCGCTTCAGCATCATCGACGACGAGTGGCCGCAGGTGAAAGCGCAGCTCGAGGCGCGGCTTCAGGCCACGCAGGAGCGCCGCGAATGACCGCCGCCGCCCTCGTCGTTCCCACGACCGACGCCCATTTCGAGAGCCTGCACCGCGCGTTCGATGTCGTCGCGCGCGAGCGCAAATACCTGGCGAACACGCAGGCGCCGCCGCTGGCGACCTCGATCGCCTTCTACCGCCACCTGATCGCCAACGGCTTTCCGCACTTCGTGGCGCTCGACGGCAACAGGGTCGTGGGCTGGTGCGACGTGGCGCCCGTGTTCGGCCACGCGCGCGCGCACATCGGCGTGCTGGGCATTGCGCTGCTGCCCGAGGCGCGCCACCAGGGCCTCGGCCAGGCACTGCTGCGGGCGGCCATCGACAAGGCCTGGGCGCGCGGGCTCACGCGCATCGAGCTGTCGGTGCGGGCGGACAACCTCAACGCCAAGGCCCTGTACGAGCACATGGGCTTCATGCACGAAGGCCTGCAGCGCCATGCGACGCTGATCGACGGCATTTACCACGACGCCCACGCGATGGCGCTGCTTCGCTAGACTGGGCCTTGATCGTCGAACGGAGAGCGCCCATGTGCCGCAGCATCAAGACCCTCTACAACTTCGAGCCGCCCGCCACCGAGCAGGAAATCCGCGCGGCGGCCCTGCAGTTCGTGCGCAAGCTCAGCGGCTTCAGCGTGCCGTCCAAAGCCAATGAAGAAGCCTTCGAGCGCGCGGTCGGCGAAGTGGCCGCCACGGCGTCGCGGCTGATCGACTCGCTGGTGACCACCGCCGAGCCGCGCGACCGCGAAACCGAAGCCGAGCGCGCCAAGGCCCGCTCGGCCGTGCGCTTCGGCCAGCAGCAACGGCAACAGCCCGCGTGATCGAGGTCAGCTTCAACGGCCAGCCGCGCGCCATCGCCACGGCCGAGGCGCTGCGCCTGGCGCTCGACAACGAATTCGGCGCCGTGCCCCGCTGCGAACTCTGGCTCGGCGTGCCCGAGGGCCCTTCGCTGTGCATGCTGCGCAGCGGCCCGCACGCATGGCTCATGTACCTGCGATACCCGGGCGACCACGGCTTTGCCTCCGAGGGCGACGCCACGCGCTGCGGCACGGCGGCGTACACGCTCTCCAACGGGCAGGTCGACGAGTACCCGCTGTCGTGGTGCATCGACCTGCCGCAATGCCATGCGGCGCTCGCCGACTTCTTCGCGCACCCGGACCGGCGCCCCGGCGGCGTCACGTGGCGCGAGAGCTGAGCCCCAGCCCCGATAACCTCCCGCCAGCAGCCCGGCATTGCATTTGATATGGTGCTTTCCAGCGCCACCATGCGAATTCCGAGCGTATGAAAAAGACCTATACCGGCGGCTGCCACTGCGGCGCCGTCCGATTCGAAGCCGACATCGACCTGAGCCTGGGCACCCTGCGGTGCAACTGCTCCATTTGCACCAAGACCCGTTTCTGGCCCGCCGCGGTCGCGCCCGACGCATTTCGCCTGCTGGCCGGCGAAGAGGAACTGACCGAGTACCTGTTCAACACGCGCCAGAACCGCCACTTCTTCTGCCGGCACTGCGGCGTGCGCTCCTTCGGCCTGGGCAACATGCCCGACAACGGCGGCAAGATCTACGGCGTGAACGTGACCTGCCTGGACGACGCGGAACCCGAAGAGCTCATCAACTCGCCGATCACCTACGTCGACGGCCGCAACAACAGCTGGCACATGCCGCCGGCCGAAACGCGGCACCTCTGATACCGTTCGAAAAAAACCACCCCACCGGAGACCACCCCCATGCCCATCGAACTCTGGCTTGCCTTCGTCGCGGCTTCCATCGTCCTTTTGATCATTCCGGGGCCCACCATCCTCACGGTCATCAGCTATTCGATGTCGCACGGCCGTCGCGCCAACGTGCCGCTGGTGGCCGCCGTGGCGCTCGGCGACTCAACCGCGCTGGTGGTGTCGCTGCTGGGCCTGGGCGCGCTGCTCTCGGCCTCGGCCTTCTGGTTCACGGTGGTGAAGTGCGCCGGCGGCCTGTACCTGCTGTACCTGGGCATCAAGCTGCTGCGCGCGGGCATCTCGGCCAGCGAAGTCGCCAAGCCGGCCGCGCCCGTCTCGCGCTGGCGCCTGTTCGCCAACACCTACCTGGTGACGGCGCTGAACCCCAAGGGCATCGTGTTCTTCGTGGCCTTCCTGCCGCAGTTCATCAGCCCGTCGGTCGACGTGACGCGCCAGATGTGGGTGCTGGCCACCACCTTCGTGGTGCTGGCCGCGACCAATGCCACGCTGTATGCGGTGTTCGCGGGCTCGGCGCGCAAGCTGCTGTCGTCGCCGCGCGCGCAGCGGCGCTTCAACATCGCCGGCGGTTCGCTGCTGAGCGCGGCGGGGCTCTGGGCGCTGATGGCGCGCCGGCCCGGCTGAAAAAACCGCACCCCCGAAAAAAAGACCGCGAAGCCTTGGTGCCTCGCGGTCTTTTTCGTTGGGGGGAGACCGATCAGTTGCGGTACGGGTTGCCCGGGGCGCGGTCGTAGCGGTTGGGCACGCCGTCGCCGTCCCGGTCGCGGTCGTAGCGGTTCGGCACACCGTCGCGGTCGCGATCGCCGTAGTGGGCGCGCGGCGGCGGCGGGCGGTCGTAGGGTGCGACCACGCAGCCGGCCAGGATGGCCGATGCGGCCAGCAAGAGGGCCAATGTCTTCGTCATGCGAGTTCTCCTTGGAGTGTGTGTGGATCCGGCCTTCGCCTCCTGCGAGCCGGTAGTGCATTGAAGGCCACGCCGGTACGCATCGGGTTTCCGCATGAAGGCTCTTGCGTGAAGTCCGTTACCGGATGTGGAACGTGCTGTGAACTTTGGAATGAAGTTTTCACCCCCGCAAGGCGGTCGGCGGCGCGTGTGCGGGTAGGCCGTCTTCCCGAGGTGCTTCGCGGAGAATGTCACCGCCTCATACTTCCTGAAACGACGTTCTCTCCCATGCAGCCCGCGCCCTTTTCTTTCTCCCGCAAGGCCCTGGCCGTGGCCCTGCTCGCGGCTGCCTGCGCGCACCCGGCATGGGCCTTCGTGAGCTTCGAGGAAGTGAAGCGCGACTTCCGTTCGTCCGACACCGCCGTGCTCGACCGCAACGGCGAACTGCTGCAGCGCGTGCGCACCGACCCCACCGTGCGGCGCGGCCAGTGGACGCCGCTGGCCGACGTGTCGCCGGCCCTGCGCACGGCCATGGTGATGAGCGAGGACAAGCGCTTCTACGAACACAGCGGCATCGACTGGCGCGCCGTGTCGGCCGCCGCCTGGGGCAACCTGTGGAACACGCGCACGCGCGGCGCCTCGACCATCACGATGCAGCTGTCGGGCCTGCTCGACGACGACCTGCGCCGCACGGCCGGCGGGCGCAGCTTCACGCAGAAGATCGGCCAGACGGTGGCCGCCGCGCAGTTGGAGCGCCACTGGCGCAAGGACCAGATCCTAGAGGCCTACCTCAACACCGTGCCGTTTCGCGGCGAGATCGTGGGCATCGACGCGCTCTCGCGCACGCTGTTCGGCAAGGCGCCGAGCGGGCTCGATGCGCGCGAAGCCGCCGTGGCCTCGGCGCTGGTGCGCGCGCCCAACGCCAAGCCCGCGGTGGTGGCGCAGCGCGCGTGCGAGGTGCTGCGCGTCATGGAGCCGCAGCAGAAGACCGATTGCGAAGCGCTCGACATGTTCACCAGCGCGGCGGTGCAGCGCCGGGCCTTCGATGCGAACGAGGGCATTGCGCCGCATGCGGCGCGGCGGGTGCTGCGGGAGATGAAGGAGGCGGATGCGGGGGCCGCCCCCACCCCGCCCCTCCCCCAGCGGGGGAAGGAGAAAGACAAGGAGGCGAGCGTGCGCACCACGCTGCGTGCGCCGCTGCAACGCTTTGCGCTGGACACCTTGCACCGCCACCTGCGCGAACTGCGCGACCGCCACGTCGAAGACGGCGCGCTCGTGGTGCTCGACAACACGACCGGCGAAGTGCTCGCCTGGGTCGGCTCGTCGGGCCCGCTGAGCCAGGCGGCCGAGGTCGACGGCGTGACGGCGCTGCGCCAGCCCGGCTCCACGCTCAAGCCGCTGCTCTACGGCCAGGCGATTGCCGAGCGGCGCCTGACCGCGGCCTCGCTGATCGAGGACTCGTCGGCGCAGATCAGCACCGCCAGCGGCCTCTACATTCCGCAGAACTACGACCGCCGCTTCAAGGGCCCGGTGTCGGCGCGCACCGCGCTGGCCGCGTCGCTCAACGTGCCGGCCGTGCGCACGCTGGTGATGGTGTCGCCCGAAGCCTTCGCGCGCGAGCTGCGCGCCGCCGGCCTGCCGCTGCGCGAAAGCGGCGACTACTACGGCTACAGCCTGGCGCTGGGCAGCGCCGAGGTGTCGCTGCTGTCGCTCACCAACGCCTACCGCATGCTGGCCAACGGCGGGCGCTACGGCACCACGACGCTGACGATGCGGCCCACGGCCGCGCCGCTGGACAAGTCGAAAGCCGCCGAGCCGCCGCTGCTGGACCCGCGCGCCGCGTTCATCGTCGGCGACATCCTTTCCGACCCCAACGCGCGCACGCGCACCTTCGGCCTCGACAGCATTCTCTCGACCCGCTTCTGGACGGCCGTGAAGACCGGCACCAGCAAGGACATGCGCGACAACTGGGCCGTGGGCTGGTCGCAGCGCTACACGGTGGGCGTGTGGGTCGGCAACGCGAGCGGCGCGTCGATGTGGGACGTGAGCGGCACCAGCGGCGCCGCGCCCGTGTGGGCCGAGGTGATGCGCTTCCTGCACGCGCGCGAGCCGAGCCGCGCGCCCGCGCCGCCGCCCGGCCTGGTCCAGGCACGCGTGGAGTTCGGCCCCGGCACCGACGGCGGCCCGCTCGAAGCGGCGCGCAGCGAATGGTTCCTGCAGGGCACCGAGCAGCCGCTGTTCGCGCTCGACACCGGCATGGCGGACAGCGCCGCGTCGGCGCGCATCACGTCGCCGTCCGACGGCACCATCATCGCGCTGGACCCCGACATTCCGCCGCTGCGCCAGCGCGTGCGCTTCGAGTCCGAAGGGCGCGGCGTGCAGTGGCGCATCGACGGCAAGCACTTTGCGCGCGGCAACACCGCGCAGTGGCTGCCCTGGCCGGGGCGCCATGTGATCGAGCTGGTCGACGGCACCGGCAAGGTGGTCGACCAGCGCCGCATCGAGGTGCGCGGCGCGGGCGTGGTGGCGAAGAACACGAAACGGTGAGGACAGTCTTCGCCGTTCGGGACACGACAACAGGAGGACGGTTTCCGATGGAATCTCGCAGCAGGCCGCTGGCGGCCAGGGCATGGCTCTGCCTTTTCATGACGATGGCCCTGGCATGGGCGCTGTGCCTGCCGGCGCAGGCCAAGCCGGTGCCCGTGCCCGCGATGGCCTCGCGCGTGGTCGACCTCACGAAGACGCTGGACGCGAGCGACGCCAGCGCATTGCGCCAGGACATCGCCGAGATCGAGCAGAGCACGCAGGCGCAGCTCGCGGTGCTGATCGTGCCGACCACGGGTGAAGATTCGATCGAGCAGTTCGCCACGCGCGTGTTCGCGCAATGGAAGCTCGGCCGCCGGGACGAGGACGACGGCGTGCTGCTGCTGGTGGCGCTGAAAGACCGGCGCATGCGCATCGAGGTCGGCACGGGCCTGGAAGGCCGCATCACCGACATCCAGGCCGCGCGCATCATCGACGGCGAGATGACGCCGCGCTTTCGCGGCGGCGACTTCGCGGGCGGCGTGAAGGCCGCGGTGGCGTCGCTGTCGGCGCTGATCAGCGCGCCGGCCGCGCAGGGCGTGCAGGTCATCGAAGAAGAGCCGCCGCAAGAAGAACATGAGCCGTCGCTGCTGCGCCGCGCGGTCGACACGTTCTCCGCCGACTCCAGCCAGTCTCGGACCAACCTGGGCATTCTCGGCGTGATGCTCTGGACCATCGGCGTGGGCGCATGGCACGGCACCCGGCCGCGCCAGCCTTCGGGGCCGCGCGTGGTGGCGCACGGCACCGGCAAGCGCGGCCGCAAGAGCCGGCGGCAAAGCGAGCGCGATGCGCAGCGCGAAGCAGCGCTCTGGGCCGACCTGAAGACCGAGGGCCCGCCGCCCAAGCGGCGCTACTGGCCCACGGTGCTGCTGCTGCTCGCGACCGGCCCGGTCGCGCGATGGTGGCGCTGCGGAATTTCACGCTGCTGTTCCTGGTCTTCGGCCCGATCTGGTTCATGTACCCGGTCGGCTACCTGTCGGGCCGGTTCAGGACGGCGCGCTACGTGTTCATCTGCATCGCGCTGGCCATCGCGGCGCTCGTGGGCCTGGGGTTCTACCTGGGCGCCGACAAGGTGCCGTGGATCATCGTGGGCGTGTTCGTCACCTGCTTCGTCGGCATCGGCCTTGCGGCGGTCGTGGTCGGTGTGCGCGTGCATTGGCAGCACAGCGTGACCGGCTTCATGGTGCGGCTGGCACTCGTGGCCGGTGTCGTCGGCTTTGCGTTCGTGCAGTTGGAGCCCGGGCCGGAGCCCGACGAACTCTGGCTCGCCATGGCGCTGGTGAGCTTCATCGCGCTGGTGTTCGGCTTCTTCCCCGCCACCGGCGGCAGCCGCGGCTCGGGCGACGACGACGACAGCGGATGGAGCAGTAGCAGCAGTAGCAGCAGCAGCGATTCGTCGAGCAGCAGTTCGTCGTCGTCCGACAGCTCGTCTTCGGGCGGCTCCAGCAGCGGCGGCGGCGCCTCCGGCAGCTGGTAGCGCGTCAGTCGACCTTCACGCTGAACAGCACCGCGCCCGTGCCGCCGGGCGCAAGCGAACCGGCGAACTCCCAGCGCAGCCCGCCCGTGCCGCCCGCCGCCTGCGCGGTGGCGCACGCCACGGTGGGCGCGGGCGCGGCATTGGCCGGCGTGTTCTTGCCGCAGCCCGTCAGCGAGGCCGGCGTGGTGCCCGCCTGCGCGGCCACGAAGCTGGTGTATTGCGGCGTGGCGTCGTTCACCGTCATGCCGGTGATGGGCGTCGTGCCGTTGTTGGTGTAGGTGACGCGGTACTCCAGCGTCTCGCCCGACTTGGCCTGGTTGTTCACACCGAAGCTGCCGCCCTGCGTGACGTTGCGCACCTCTTTCTTCAGCTCCAGCGCGCTGTTCGACACAGTCGTGATGTCGAGCACGGTGTAGCTCGCGCTCAATGCGGGCGCGGCGTTGGTGAAGTCGAAGCTCGCCTGCACGGTGCTCTTGTTGTTGGCGCCGTTGCCCGCGTTGGACGGAATGAACACCTGCACCACCAGGCACACGTTCTGCCCCGCCGTCACCGTGAGCGCCGCCGGGGGCGGGTACAGCAGCGCGGCGCCGGGCTGCAGCGCGCCGGTGCAGCCGGTGTCGGCAAAGATCTTGCCGCTCCAGCCGCCGGCGGCGGGCGTGTCGACCGAGCTCGCGATGGCGAAGCTCACGGCGCCGCCGGTGCGTGCGATGAAGGTGTGCGCATAGCTCACGGTGCTGCCCGGCAGGCCGCTGCGCGCGCCGTCGGCGGCCAGCGTGTTGCGCTCCACGTCGCCGAAGTTCAGGGGCGCGGTGCCGGTGCCGCTCCAGCTGAAGGCGATGCGCTCGGGCGTGCCGCTGCGCGTGTAGGTGTAGCTGGTGCCGCCGACGGCCACCGCCGAGCCCGAGGGCAGCTTCGTGTTGCCGGCCGATGCGCCGGTCGACACGCGCGTGCCGGTGGCGGCCTGCTCCACGCACAGCGGCGCGTTGGCCGCGGTGGCGGCGGGCACGTCGAGCGCGTAGTTGCCGCCGCCGTCGGTGGTGGCGCTCGACAGCACGGTGGCGGCGCAGTTGGTCAGGCGCACGGCCACGCCGCGATGCCGGCCTCGCCGCCGTTGACGACACCGTCGTTCGCAATGCCGGCGCCCGCGCCGTTGTCGAGGAACACGCGCCCCGCCACGCTGTAGCCGAAGCTGTTGACGAAGGTGCAGCTGATGTTCGCACCCGCCACCATCCGGCTGGCGGGCACCACGAGCTGGTTGCCCGCGAGCGTGCCGAAGGTCGCCGACGGCGTGGCGCTGGCCGCGTCGACGCAGCTCGCCGAAACCGGGTTGGCCGGCCAGCCCGCGGGCACGCTTTCGCGGATCGACACCTCCAGGCCCGGCGTGCCCGTGAGGTTGGCCGCGCCGCCCACCGTGCCGGCGCCGGTGACGCTGATGCTGTCGCTCGCGGCCGAGAGCCCGCTGAGCGCGAAGCCGAACACGTTGGTGCCGCTGCCGCTGGTGGTGGTCTTCACGACGCGCAGCCGGGGCTGCGGCGAGGTGTAGGTGTTGGTGAAGGTGCAGACGACGTTGCTGCCCGCCACGGTGGCGGCCGCATCGAGCGTCAGCTTGCGGTTGGGCAGGTCGGCGGTGGCCGTGCCGCCCGCGCCGAGGCCAGTGCAGCTCGCGGCGGTGAGCGCGTAGTTGGCGGGCGGGGCGTCTTCGGTGATCGTCGTCACGGTGCCCGCCGATGCCAGCGTCTGCGGCGGGCCGGCCGCCGGTGTGCCGGCCGTTGCCGTGGTGATGGTGTGCGCGGCAACGCCGTTGCTGCCGGTGAAGCCGAACGCGCCGGTCGCGTTGATCGAGATCTTGCGGACCGTGACCGTCGTCAGCGGCGCGAACCTGTAGGGCTGCGGGCTGGGCAGGTAGCTGTTGCCCGCCGCCGTGAACGTGCCCGACAGCGCCGTGCCGCCGACCGTGACGGACGTGGCGGCGTAGGTGCCGGCCACGGTGCTGGTGGCCGTGACCTGGCAGGTGCCCGCCGCCGTGGTCGTGCAACTGCCGGCCGCGCCCACCGCGCCGCCGTTGAACGCGACGTTGCCCGTGGCGCCGAAGTTCACCACCGTGCCCGCGCCGACCGGGTTGCCGCTCGCGTCGCGGATGAAGACCTGCAGCAAGTCCTGCGCGCCGCCGTTGGCCGGCTGGTTGTCGTTCGCCACGCGCAGGCCCGACTGGGCCGCGGCGGCCGGCCCGGCGACCACCGTGGTGCCGGCGCTCGCGCAGCTCAGTGTGGCGCTCGACACGCAACCCGCGCCGGGGTTGCTGGCCGGCGTTCCGATGCCGCTCACGTTGACGTTCGCGTAGTTGGTGAATGCCGTGCCCGCCGCCGTGGGCGACGTGGTGGTGAGCGTGAACCCGCGGCTCTGCGACGCGGGAATGCCGCCCGAGACAGTCACCGTGCAGGTCAGCAGCGCGCCCGCCGCGCTCGGCATGGTGCCGCACGCCACCGACGTGCCGGTGCCCGAGGGTGAAACCGCGGTGGCCGCCACGCCGGGCGGCAACTGCTCGCGCACGACCACGGTGTTGCCCGTCGCGACAAAGCCGTTGTTGGTCAGCGTGAGCGTGTACGCCAGCGCCGCGCCCGAGCTCACAGTGGCCGGCGCCGACTTGTCCAGCGTGAGCACCGGCAGGTTGTACTGGATCACCACGAGGCCGTTGCCGCCGCTCGCGTCGCCGCCGCCGCCCAGGCCGATGCCCGACACGTAGTGCGTATCGCCCGTGCCCGCGGCCGCGCCGCCGGTGTTGTCGTCGGGCGAGTTCGCGCCCCGCGTGTTGGTCGAGCCGGTGACGCCGCCGACGTAGCTCGAGCCCCCGCCGCCCATGCCGTTGGGCGCGGTGCCCTGGCACAGCCCGCCGCCGCCGCC
>NZ_MOWM01000184.1 GCF_016082275.1 Variovorax sp. E3 | reverse complement strand
AGGCCGTCGAGCAACAGGGGCGCGGCCATTTGCGCGGCCGCGTCCTGCACCGAACTGGCGCCCTCGGCGAAGCCGGGCAGCTGCTGCACGGGCCGTGCGCGCGCCAGTTGCAGGCCGCTGGGGCCCACGCGCGTAGCGGCAAGGCCGACGGCCTCGAGCTCCACCAGGTAGGAAGCCGCGGTCGACTTCTGCGCGTTCACGCGCAGCGTCATCGGCGCCTGCGCGTTGTCGGCGCCGAGCACGCGTTGCCAGTCGCGCGGATGGTCGCGCTTGAGGCGCTCGATCCACCAGCGCGGATGGTTCCATTGCGCGACCGGCTCGGCATCCGTCGCGGCCACGAGTTCGTCGCGCTCGCGCAGAAAGCGCCGCAGGCAGGCGTTGATGAAGCTGGCCTGCGCCCGCGTCGCCGGGTTGCGCTTGGCGGCCTCCACGGCCTGGTCGACCAGCGTGAACGGCTCGTAGGGCGCGCGGGTGCTGTCCCAGGCCAGGGCCAGCGCGGTGCAGAGCAAGGCGTCGGGCAATGGCGGCGGCGTGCGCTTGGCGAGGTGACGGCGCAGTGCCTCGGCGCGGCCGAGCCAGCGCAGCACCTGGAAGCCGAGCGCCTGCACGCCGGGCCGCAACGCGGGCTCGACGGCTTCGAAGGCGACGGAGCCCGAGGTGCCGGCGCGAATCGACGCTAGCGCCACCGCGGTCAGTTGCAGTTGGCGCCAGAGCGGCGGTTGCAGCGACGGCGCGCCGCTGCTGCTGGGGAGATCGGAAGGTAGTTCGGCCAAGTTGGGGCGATGGTAACGGGCGTGCGTAAAGCCGGACGCCACGCAATGGAAAGAAAAAGGGACCGCGTCAGAGCAAGGGCGCGGCCGGACGCAGACGCACGGCCCATGCCACCAGCAGCGCCGGGAACTGCGCGATCGCGGCGTTGTAGTGCCCCACCGCGAGGTTGAACTGGCCGCGCGCGATCTCCGCCGCCGCCGAGGGCTCGGGCCAGGCGATGGGCTCGACGCCGCCGGGCACCGCGGCCACGGGCGCGCCGGGCTGCGCCGACGTGGGCCGCGCGAGCGTGCCGTCGGCCTCGAAGACCGTCACCGCATCGGGATGCTGGCGCTGCCACGCGCCGATCCACACCTGCAGCGCGGTCGCCAGCGCGGCCATGCCGCCGGCATCGAGCGGCCGCAGCCGGGTCGCGCCCAGCAGGGTGGCCAGTTGCGTGGTCGAAGCCTGCAGCGGCGCGATCGACGACAGCAGTTCGTTCGCGGGCGCATCCGCCGGCTGCGGCGCGGCGGTGATGCTGGCCTGCACGAAATCCAGCTGCTTGCGCAGCGCCGCATCGAGCGTGACGTAGCTCTGCAAGACGGCCGCGCGCAAGCGCACCAGCCGGTTGTAGGCACCGACAAACCAGAACAGCAGGACCGCGATCACGATCCAGCTGGCCAGCGATTCGGGCAACAGACTCATCGTCGAGAACACCTCATCCAGAGCACAAAGAAAAACGCCCCCCAACCGGGGCCGGTCGGGGGGCGTGGGGTACCGGTCATGGCCGGTGATGCTAACCAGTTATTCGGTCGCGGCGCCTTCGCTGGCGTCGACCGTGCTGGTGGCGGCATCGCTGTCACCGGAGCCTGCCAGTTCGGCGGCTTCCGATTCGGCGATGGCGCGGCGCTCGGCCTCGTCCATGGCGTCCTTGACCTTGCGTGCCTGGTGGTACGCCATGCCGGTGCCCGCGGGAATCAGGCGGCCGACGATGACGTTTTCCTTCAGGCCGCGCAGCTCGTCGCGCTTGCCCATGATCGCGGCTTCGGTCAGCACGCGCGTCGTTTCCTGGAACGAAGCAGCCGAGATGAACGAGTCGGTCGACAGCGACGCCTTCGTGATACCCAGCAGCAGGTTGGTGAACGTCGCGGGGATCTTGCCTTCGGCGCGCAGGGCGTCGTTGGTGTTGAGCATTTCGCTGCGTTCGACCTGTTCGCCGGAGATGTAGCCGGTCTCGCCGATGTTGTCGACCACGACGCGACGCAGCATCTGGCGAACGATCACCTCGATGTGCTTGTCGTTGATCTTCACACCCTGCAAGCGGTACACGTCCTGCACTTCGTCCACGATGTAGCGCGCCAGTTCTTCCGAACCCAGCAGGCGCAGGATGTCCTGCGGGTCCGCCGGGCCGTCGACCACGGATTCGCCCTTGTTCACCACCTGGCCTTCGTGCACCAGGATGTTCTTTTCCTTCGGCACGAGGTCTTCCCAGACCGTGCCTTCCGGATCGGTGATCTGCAGGCGGATCTTGCCCTTCGTTTCCTTACCGAACGACACGGTGCCGGTCATTTCGGCCAGCATGCCCTTGTCCTTCGGCGAACGGGCTTCGAACAGCTCGGCCACGCGCGGCAGACCGCCGGTAATGTCGCGGGTCTTCTGGCCTTCGACCGGAATACGCGCCAGCACTTCGCCGGGGCCCACGTCCTGACCGTCGCGGATCTGGACCAGCGCGCCGATCGGGAAGCCGATCGTCACCGAGTGGTCGGTGCCGGGGATCTTGACTTCCTGGCCTTGCGCGTCGATCAGCTTGACCTGCGGACGCACGACCTTGGCGGCGCCGCGGCGCTTCGGGTCGATCACGACCAGGGTCGACAGACCGGTCACTTCGTCCACCTGCTTGGCAACCGTGAGGCCTTCCTCGACGTTTTCGAACTGCGTCTTGCCGGCGAACTCGGTAATGATCGGGCGGGTCAGCGGATCCCAGTTGGCGAGCACGTGGCCGGCCTTGATCTGCTGGTCTGCCTTGACCGTCAGCGTGGCGCCGTACGGCACCTTGTGACGTTCGCGCTCACGGCCGTGCTCGTCATGGATGACGATCTCGCCCGAACGCGAAATCACGACCAGCTCGCTCTTGCTGTTGGTCACGTAGCGCATCGTGGCGTTGAAGCCGATCGAACCGTTCGACTTGGCTTCCACGCTCGAGGCAATGGCGGCACGCGAAGCGGCACCACCGATGTGGAAGGTACGCATCGTCAGCTGCGTGCCGGGTTCGCCGATGGACTGGGCGGCGATCACACCGACGGCTTCGCCGATGTTGATCAGGCCGCCGCGGCCCAGGTCGCGTCCGTAGCAGGTGGCGCAGATGCCGAAGCGGGTCTCGCAGGTCAGCGCGGTGCGGACCTTGACTTCGTCGACGCCCTGGGCTTCCAGTGCTTCGATGTTGTCTTCGTCGAACATCTCGCCGGCCTTCAGCAGCACCGAACGGTTTTCCGGGTGCAGCACGTCGTCCGCGGCCGAGCGGCCGAGGATACGGTCGCGCAGCGACTCGATCACTTCACCGCCTTCGACGATCGCGCGCATCAGGTAGCCGCCGTGCGTGCCGCAGTCCTGCTCGGTCACGACCAGGTCTTGCGTCACGTCGACCAGACGACGGGTCAGGTAACCCGAGTTCGCCGTCTTCAGCGCCGTGTCGGCCAGACCCTTACGGGCACCGTGGGTGGAGATGAAGTACTCCAGCACGTTCAGGCCTTCGCGGAAGTTCGCGGTAATGGGCGTCTCGATGATCGAGCCGTCCGGCTTGGCCATCAGGCCCCGCATACCGGCCACCTGGCGAATCTGGGCCGCGGAACCGCGGGCGCCGGAGTCGGCCATCATGTAGATGGAGTTGAACGACTCCTGCTCCACTTCCTTGCCATGGCGGTCGATGACGCGCTGCTTGGACAGCTTGGCCATCATGACCTTCGACACTTCGTCGCCGGCCTTGCCCCAGATGTCCACCACCTTGTTGTAGCGTTCGCCGGAGGTCACGAGACCGGACACGTACTGCTGTTCGATCTCCTTCACTTCCTTGGCCGAGCGCTCGATGATGCCGTGCTTCTCGGCGGGCACCAGCATGTCGTCGATGGCGATCGAGATACCGGCCTTCGTCGCGAGACGGAAACCGTTCTGCAGCAGCTTGTCGGCGAACACCACGGTCTCTTTCAGGCCGCACTTGCGGAACGAGACGTTGATGAGCTTGGAGATTTCCTTCTTCTTCAGCGCCTTGTTGATGTTCGAGAACGGCAGGCCCTTCGGCAGGATCTCGGACAGCAGGGCACGGCCCACGGTGGTGTCCACGAGCGAGGTCGACGGCGTGAACACGCCGGTTTCCTTGTCCTTGGTGTACTCCGTGATACGCACCGCGACCTTGGCGGTCAACTCGACTTCGTTGGCGTCCAGCGCGCGCTGCACTTCACCGATGTCGGAGAAGATCAGGCCCTCGCCCTTGCCGTTGATGCGGTCGCGGGTCGTGTAGTACAGACCCAGCACCACGTCTTGCGAAGGAACGATCGACGGTTCGCCCGAAGCCGGGAACAGCACGTTGTTGGAGGCCAGCATCAGCGTGCGGGCTTCCATTTGCGCTTCCACCGACAGCGGCACGTGAACGGCCATCTGGTCACCGTCGAAGTCGGCGTTGAATGCCGCGCAGACGAGCGGGTGCAGCTGGATGGCCTTGCCTTCGATCAGGATGGGTTCGAAGGCCTGGATGCCCAGACGGTGCAGCGTAGGCGCACGGTTCAGCATGACCGGGTGCTCTTTGATGACCTCTTCCAGGATGTCCCAGACCACCGGCGTGCCCGATTCGACTTCCTTCTTGGCGGCCTTGATCGTCGTCGCGATGCCCATGGCTTCCAGGCGCGAGAAGATGAAAGGCTTGAACAGCTCCAGCGCCATCAGCTTCGGCAGGCCGCACTGGTGCAGCTTGAGCGTCGGGCCCACCACGATGACCGAACGGCCCGAGTAGTCGACGCGCTTGCCCAGCAGATTCTGGCGGAAGCGGCCGCTCTTGCCCTTGATCATGTCGGCCAGCGACTTCAGCGCGCGCTTGTTGGCGCCCGTCATGGCCTTGCCACGGCGGCCGTTGTCCAGCAGCGAGTCGACAGCCTCTTGCAGCATCCGCTTTTCGTTGCGCGCGATGATTTCCGGAGCCTTCAGCTCCAGCAGGCGGCGCAGACGCGAATTGCGGTTGATGACGCGGCGATACAGGTCGTTCAGGTCGGAGGTCGCGAAGCGGCCGCCGTCCAGCGGCACCAGCGGACGCAGGTCCGGCGGCAGCACGGGCAGCACTTCGAGCACCATCCACTGCGGCTTGATGCCCGACTTGCGGAAGGCTTCCAGCACCTTCAGGCGCTTGGAGTTCTTCTTGACCTTGACTTCGGAGCCGGTCAGGTCGCCGCGCAGGCGTTCGATCTCGCTGTCGAGCTCGATGCCTTCCAGCAGGTCCTTGATGCCTTCGGCGCCCATCTTGGCGATGAACTCGTCGCCGTATTCCTTGCGCTTGGCGTCATAGTCGTCCTCGGACATGATGCCGAACTTCTTCAGCGGGGTCATGCCGGGGTCGGTGATCACGTAGGCTTCGAAGTACAGCACGCGTTCGATGTCGCGCAGCGTCATGTCCAGCACGAGGCCCAGACGCGACGGCAGCGACTTCAGGAACCAGATGTGGGCGCAGGGCGCGGCCAGGTCGATGTGACCCATGCGCTCGCGACGCACCTTGGTCTGCGTGACTTCAACGCCGCACTTCTCGCAGATCACGCCGCGGTGCTTCAGGCGCTTGTACTTGCCGCACAGGCACTCGTAGTCCTTGATGGGGCCGAAGATCTTCGCGCAGAACAGACCGTCGCGCTCGGGCTTGAACGTGCGGTAGTTGATCGTCTCGGGCTTCTTCACTTCACCGAAAGACCACGAACGGATCTTCTCGGGCGAAGCCATGCCGATCTTGATGGCATCGAAATGCTCATCGGGCGTGAATTGCTTGAACAGGTCGAGTAGCGATTTCATAAGACTCTTTCCCTTTTCAAATTAAGAACGCTCGAGCTCGATGTCGAGCCCCAGCGAACGAATTTCCTTGACCAGCACGTTGAACGATTCCGGCATGCCGGCTTCGATCGAGTGCTCGCCCTTGACGATGCTTTCGTACACCTTGGTACGGCCTTGCACGTCGTCGGACTTCACGGTCAGCATTTCCTGCAGGACGTAGGCGGCGCCGTAAGCTTCCAGCGCCCACACTTCCATTTCCCCGAAACGCTGGCCGCCGAACTGCGCCTTGCCGCCCAGCGGTTGCTGCGTGACGAGCGAGTACGGGCCGGTCGAGCGGGCGTGCATCTTGTCGTCGACCAGGTGGTGCAGCTTCAAGAAGTGCATGTAGCCGACGGTGACGGGACGCTCGAACTGGTCGCCGGTGCGGCCGTCGAACAGGTACGCCTGCGTGCGCGTATCGGTCAGGCCCTTGAGCTTCGCGATGTCGTCCGGGTAAGCAAGCTTCAGCATGCCGCGGATTTCCTCTTCCGAGGCGCCGTCGAACACCGGCGTTGCGAACGTGGCGCCGCTTTGCAGGTTGGCAGCCATGGCCAGCAGTTCGGAGTCGCTCAGCTGGCCGAGTTCTTCCGGACGGCCCGAGCCGTTGTACAGCTGCTCCATGAACTTGCGCAGCTCGGCCACCTTGGCCTCCTGCTGCAGCATGTCGCCGATACGCTGGCCGATGCCCTTGCCGGCCCAGCCCAGATGCACTTCAAGCACCTGGCCCACGTTCATCCGCGAAGGCACGCCCAGCGGGTTCAGGCAGATGTCGCACGGCGTGCCGTCGGCCATGTGGGGCATGTCTTCGACCGGAACGATCTTCGACACCACACCCTTGTTGCCGTGACGGCCGGCCATCTTGTCGCCGGGTTGCAGGCGGCGCTTGACGGCCAGGTAGACCTTGACCATCTTGAGCACGCCAGCCGGCAGCTCGTCGCCCTGCGTGAGCTTCTTGCGCTTTTCTTCGAACGCGAGGTCGAAGCTGTGGCGCGTCTGCTCCAGCGAGTTCTTGATCGACTCGAGCTGCGTTGCCACTTCGTCTTCCGCCGGGCGGATGTCGAACCAGTGGAACTTCTCGACCGACGACAGGTAGGCCTTGTCGAGCTTGGTGCCCTTGGCCAGCTTGTTCGGACCGCCGTTGGCGACCTTGCCGGTCAGGAGCTTCTCGATACGGTCGAACGCGTCGGCCTCGACGATGCGCAGCTGGTCGTTCAGGTCCAGGCGGAAGCGCTTGAGTTCGTCGTCGATGATCTGCTGGGCGCGCTTGTCGCGCGTGATGCCTTCGCGGGTGAACACCTGCACGTCGATCACGGTGCCTTGCGAGCCCTGGTCCACGCGCAGCGAGGTGTCCTTCACGTCGGAAGCCTTCTCGCCGAAGATGGCGCGCAGCAGCTTCTCTTCAGGCGTCAGCGTGGTCTCGCCCTTCGGCGTGACCTTGCCCACCAGCGTGTCGCCCGGCTGCACTTCGGCGCCGACATAAATGATGCCGGATTCGTCGAGGCGGTTGAGCTGTTGCTCGGCCAGGTTCGGGATGTCGCGCGTGATTTCTTCGGCGCCCAGCTTCGTGTCGCGCGCCATCACCACCAGTTCCTCGATGTGGATCGAGGTGTAGCGGTCTTCGGCGACGACGCGTTCGGAGATCAGGATCGAGTCTTCGAAGTTGTAGCCGTTCCAGGGCATGAACGCGATCAGCATGTTCTGGCCCAGGGCCAGTTCGCCCAGGTCGGTCGATGCACCGTCGGCCACGACGTCGCCCTTGGCGATCTTGTCGCCGCGCTTGACGATCGGACGCTGGTGGATGTTGGTGTTCTGGTTCGAACGCTGATACTTGATCAGGTTGTAGATGTCCACACCGACTTCACCGGCAGCCGCTTCGTCGTCGTTCACGCGCACCACGACACGGGTCGCGTCGACGTAGTCGACGATACCGCCGCGGGTGGCCGTGACCACGGTGCCCGAGTCGACCGCAGAGACGCGCTCGATGCCGGTACCGACCATCGGCTTTTCGGGACGCAGCACAGGCACGGCCTGACGCTGCATGTTGGCGCCCATCAGCGCGCGGTTCGCATCGTCGTGCTCCAGGAACGGCACGAGCGAGGCAGCCACCGACACGATCTGCGCGGGCGACACGTCCATGTACTGGATGCGCTCGGCACCCACCAGGATCGATTCGCCGGCTTCACGCGCGGAGACCAGGTCGCCGGTCAGCACGCCGTCCTTGTCCAGGGCCGCATTGGCCTGGGCGATGACGTACTTGCCTTCTTCGATGGCCGACAGGTAGTCGATCTCGTTGGTGACCTTGCTGTCGACCACGCGGCGATACGGCGTCTCGATGAAGCCGTATTCGTTCAGGCGGGCGTACAGGGCCAGCGAGTTGATCAGGCCGATGTTCGGGCCTTCAGGCGTTTCGATCGGGCACACGCGGCCGTAGTGGGTCACGTGCACGTCGCGCACTTCGAAGCCTGCACGTTCACGCGTCAGACCGCCCGGGCCAAGGGCCGACACGCGGCGCTTGTGGGTGATTTCGGACAGCGGGTTCGTCTGGTCCATGAACTGCGACAGCTGCGACGCACCGAAGAATTCCTTCAGCGCGGCCGAGATCGGCTTGCTGTTGATCAGGTCGTGCGGCATCAGCGGCTCTTGCTCCGCTTGACCCAGACGTTCCTTCACGGCCTTCTCGATACGCGCCAGGCCGGTGCGGTACTGGTTTTCGGCCAGTTCGCCCACGCAACGCACGCGGCGGTTGCCCAGGTGGTCGATGTCGTCGACTTCGCCGTTGCCGTTGCGCAGGTCCACGAGGATCTTGACCACGGCCAGGATGTCTTCGTTGGTCAGCACCATCGGGCCGGTCGATTCGTCGCGGCCGACCTTGGCGTTGAACTTCATGCGGCCCACGCGCGACAGGTCGTACGTGTCCGGGTTGTAGAACAGGCGCTGGAACAGGGCCTGCACCGCGTCTTCCGTCGGCGGCTCGCCGGGGCGCATCATGCGGTAGATGGCCACGCGCGCGGCGAACTCGTCCACCGTTTCGTCGATGCGCAGCGTTTGCGAGATGTACGCGCCCTGGTCCAGTTCGTTGGTGTAGATCACCTGAACGTCCTGCACGCCGGCGGTGCGCAGCTTCTTCAGCAGCGCTTCGGTCAGCTCGTCGTTGGCCTTGGCCAGGATTTCGCCCGAGTCGGCGTCCACGATGTTGCGTGCGATCACGCGGCCGATCAGGAAGTCTTCCGGCACGCTGATGTGCGTGGTGCCGCCCTGCTCAAGTTCACGCGTGTGGCGCGCGGTGACGCGCTTGTCCTTGGCGACCACGACCTTGCCCGACTTGTCGGTGATGTCGAAGCGCGCGACTTCGCCGCGCAGGCGCTCGGAGACGAACTCCATCTGCGCGCCGCTGTCCATCAGGCGGAAGTTGTCGTTCACGAAGAAGTTCGCGAGGATCGATTCCGGGTTCAGGCCGATGGCCTTCAGCAGGATCGTGACCGGCATCTTGCGGCGACGGTCCACGCGGAAGTACAGCATGTCCTTCGGGTCGAACTCGAAGTCGAGCCACGAGCCGCGGTAAGGAATCACGCGGGCCGAGAACAGCAGCTTGCCCGAGCTGTGCGTCTTGCCCTTGTCGTGTTCGAAGAACACGCCGGGCGAACGGTGCAGCTGGGACACGATCACGCGTTCCGTGCCGTTGATGATGAACGAACCCTTGTCCGTCATGAGCGGCACTTCGCCCATGTAGACCTCTTGTTCCTTCACTTCCTTGACCACCTTCGACTGCGAGGTCGACGACTCGCGGTCATAGATGATGAGCTGCACCTTGGCGCGCACGGCCGAGGCGAAGGTCAGACCACGGGTCTGGCACTCACGCACGTCGAACGCCGGCTTCGCCAGGTTGTACTCGAGGAACTTCATCTCGACGAAACCGTTGTGCGAGACGATCGGGAAGGCGGCGTCGAACGCGGCCTGCAGGCCTTCGACGGTGCGTTGTTTCGGGGGAATGCCGGCTTGCAGGAACGCGGTGTACGCGTCTTTCTGCATCTGCAGCAGGTAGGGGATTTCAACGACGCTGTCGCGGTTGCCGAAACTTTTTCGGATGCGCTTGCGTTCTGTGTAGGTATAGGCCATGAGAGCTCCGGAGCTTGAGATCTTCAGCGACTTGGTTCGCGTGCAAATGCACCACTCCTTGGCGGCTGGCCACTACCAGCCGTTGGCGGACGGTGATGCATTGCACATCACCCGAACCAAGGGGTCTTCTGCAGTCGGGGTCAGAAGACACTCAGAAATCGCCTGAAAGACGGCAACTTTTGAGTGCGCTCTGAAAGCGCCAAAGGCTGGAGGGCCTTTTCAGACGCCTCCAGCCCTCGAGGGGGTCTGAATTACTTCAGTTCCACCTTGGCGCCGGCATCTTCCAGCTTCTTCTTGGCGGCTTCAGCGTCAGCCTTCGACAGGCCTTCCTTGACAGCCTTGGGAGCGGCTTCCACCAGGTCCTTGGCTTCCTTGAGGCCCAGGCCGGTGATTTCGCGCACGGCCTTGATCGCCGAAACCTTGTTCGCGCCAGCATCCATCAGCATGACGTTGAATTCGGTTTGCTCTTCCACAGCGGCTGCGGCGGGGCCGCCAGCTGCTGCGGGGCCTGCCATGGCGGCAGCGCTCACGCCAAACTTCTCTTCGATGGCTTTCACCAGGTCGTTGAGTTCCAGGACCGTCATTGCGTCGAGCGCGGTCAGAAATGCGTCTTTATCGAATGCCATTTTTGTTTCCTAACAATTGGGTTGAATATTTCAAACGCGGGCTCAAGCGCCTGCGCTTCTGCCGGTGCTTCGGCGACGGGTGCAGCTTCGCCTTCGCCACGCTTCGCGGCCAGCGCCGCGAGAACGCGTGCCGTACGGGAAATCGGGGATTGCATCAAGCCCAGCAACTGCGACAGCAGCACTTCCTTCGAAGGGATGCTTGCCAGTTGCTTCACGCCGTTGACGTCCAGGGCCTTGCCTGCGAACGCGCCACCGCGAATCACCAACTTGTCGTTGGTCTTCGCGAAGTCGGCCACCACCTTGGCGGCGGCCACTGCGTCTTCAGAAAAGCCATAGATCAGCGGACCGGTCATCTGGTCGCCGACGACTTCAAATGCGCTACCAGCGACAGCACGGCGTGCCAGCGTGTTCTTCAACACGCTGAGGGTCACACCCTTGCTGCGAGCTTCGCTGCGCAGTTTGGTCATATCGGCCACCGTGATGCCACGGTATTCCGCCATCACGAGCGTTTGAGCTTTAGCGGCGAGGCTGGTCACATCACTGATGACCGCTTCTTTCTCACTGCGATTCAGACTCAAGGTCTACTCCTTTTAATGCGACCTTCGGCCGGGGCCTCGGATCGCGCTTCATGCAGCGACCAACTGTTTCGGAACAAAAATCAAATTCCTTGCAGCGGGATCGCCATCTGCGCTGATTGCCGGGCGGGAAGGCCCGGCGATTAAGTGCAGCACCCTGCACACCAGCGGTCTTGGATGGCCCGCGGCAACCGAAGCTGCCGCGACCCACCACATTCGCCCCGTTCCCGGACGTGAAGCCGGGGACGGAGCCAATCTCTTTAGCTCGCCGAGATGGTTTGCGTGTCCACGCGGACACCCAGACCCATGGTCGACGACACAGCCACCTTGCGCAGGTACACGCCCTTGCTGGTCGCCGGCTTGGCCTTGACCAGAGCGTCGATCAGCGCGGCGAGGTTGCCTTGCAGCTTGTCGTTGTCGAACGAGCGACGGCCGATCGTGCCGTGGATGATGCCGGCCTTGTCGACGCGGAACTGGACCTGGCCAGCCTTGGCGTTCTTCACGGCCGTGGCGACGTCCGGGGTCACGGTGCCGACCTTGGGGTTGGGCATCAGACCGCGCGGGCCGAGGATCTGGCCGAGCGTACCGACGACGCGCATGGCGTCAGGGGCAGCGATCACGACGTCGAAAGGCATGTCGCCAGCCTTGACCATCGCAGCCAGGTCGTCCATGCCGACGATGTCGGCGCCGGCGGCCTTGGCTTCTTCAGCCTTGGCGCCTTGGGCGAACACGGCGACGCGCTTGGTCTTGCCGGTGCCGTTGGGCAGCACGACGGCGCCACGACGACCTGGTCCGACTTCTTCGCGTCGATGCCCAGTTGCACGGCCACGTCGATCGATTCGTCGAACTTGGCGGTGGCGGCATCCTTGACGATGACGATGGCGTCAGCCAGCGGGTACAGCTTGTTGCTGTCGACCTTGCCTTCGAGCGACTTTTGCTTCTTGGTGATCTTGGACATTTACACGCCCTCCACAGTCACGCCCATCGAACGGGCAGAGCCGGCGATGGTGCGAACAGCGGCGTCGAGATCGGCCGCGGTCAAATCCTTCATCTTGGCCTTGGCGATGTCTTCGAGCTGAGCGCGCGTGATCTTGCCGACCTTGACGGACTGCGGCGTGGCCGAGCCCTTGTCCAGCTTGATGGCCTTCTTGATCAAGGTGATCGCCGGGGGCGTCTTGATGATGAAGGTGAAGCTCTTGTCAGCGAACGCGGTGATGACCACCGGCAGCGGCAGACCCGGCTCGACGCCTTGGGTTTGCGCGTTGAACGCCTTGCAGAACTCCATGATGTTCAAACCACGCTGGCCCAGTGCGGGACCGATGGGTGGTGACGGGTTGGCCTTACCAGCTGGGACTTGCAGCTTGATGAAGCCGACGATTTTCTTCGCCATGCTTTGCTCCTTGCGGGTGATATCGCCTTGGCTTCGGGCCGCGGCTCCCCGGGGTTGAACGACTCTTCGGGATCAAGGCCGCGCGCCGAGTCGGACAGCGCGCAGCCGGAAACAGTAACGCCGACCCGGAGGTCGGCGAGGCGTCAGGTCTTCTCGACCTGGCTGAATTCGAGTTCCACAGGGGTGGCGCGGCCGAAAATCATGACCGACACACTGACCTTGCTCTTCTCGTAGTTGACTTCCTCGACCGTGCCGTTGAAGTCGGTGAACGGGCCTTCCTTGACGCGCACGAATTCGCCGACGGTGAACTCGACCTTGTGGCGCGGCTTCTCGGTGCCCTGCTGCATCTGGCTGACGATGTCCTCGACCTCTTTTTGCGAGATCGGGGCCGGACGGTTCTTGGCGCCGCCCACGAAGCCGGTGACCTTGTTGGTGTGCTTCACCAGGTGCCAGCTCTCGTCGTCCATGATCATTTCGACCAGCACGTAGCCCGGGAAGAAGCGGCGCTCGGTGGTGCGCTTCTGGCCGTTCTTGATTTCAACCACTTCTTCGGTCGGAACCAGGATGCGGCCGAACTTGTCCTGCATGCCGGCGCGGTTGATGCGCTCGGTGATGTTGCGTTCGACAGCCTTCTCCATGCCCGAATAGGCATGCACCACGTACCAACGCAGGTCGGGGTTGGCCGCGGGCGCCAGGATGGAGGTGTTTTCCTCTTCCGGGGTCGTCGGCGTGGTTTCAACGGTGTCGTCGGTCATTTATTTTCTCCAGCCCAGAATGAGGTCGAAGAACACCCATTCGAGCGTCTTGTCGGTGAGCCAGAGGAAGACGGACATGATCGCCACGAAGGCGAACACATAAGCCGTCATCTGCATTGCTTCCTTGCGGGTCGGCCAGACGACCTTCTTGACCTCGCGCCACGAGTCGCGGCCGAAGGCCCACAACTGACGGCCATTCTCGGAGCTGCCGAAGGTGGCCACGGCCGCGGCCAGACCGACCAGCAGCGCAGCCCATTGCACCACCGAGCCCTGGCGCGACAGCAGATAGAACGCCACGATGGCGCCCACTGCCAGCACGACGGCCACGGCCAGTTTGGCCTTGTCGGCGCCGGTGCTCACGGTTTCGATTTGAGAAGTGGCCATGGTTGGCTGATTTCCTGTGGCCTTTCGGCCTTCAATTCAATGCGCCTCTTGAGACGCCGAAGCCCACCGGGTCACGATGGGCTTTAGGGGTGCCACCTAAGTGGCAGGGGCAGTAGGAATCGAACCTACAACCTTCGGTTTTGGAGACCGACGCTCTGCCAATTGAGCTATACCCCTCCGGTACTCTTTACGCT
>NZ_MOWM01000183.1 GCF_016082275.1 Variovorax sp. E3 | reverse complement strand
GCGGCCTTGACCACTGAATGGCGCTCGTTGGGCGCTTGCCCCCATCCCGGCCTTCCCCCGGAAGGGGAAGGAGCAAGACACAAATCAGGGCGAAGGGAAATCTTCCCCGCGCAACTCGATCGGCTGCCCATGCGGCGTGCGATCCGCCGCGTGGTCCCACGCATGGCGATAGCGCGCCAGTTCAGCATCCGAACTCGCGCCCTTGCGCGCCACCAGCGTCTCGAGCGCCGCCAGCCAGTGCCGGTAGTAGGTCTCGCCCGTGTCCGGATCGCCCGCAGCCTGCGCGGCGGCGATCTGCGCGGCCAGTGTCTCGGCCCACTCGGGCCAACTGAACAACCCGCGCTCATGCAGCGCCAGTGTCATCGCAAATGCCTGCGCCTCCCACGGCGCGCTGAACACGGGCCCGTCCGCATCGCGCGGCATGCCGGGCGCAAGGGGCATGCGGTCGCCGCTCATGCCGCCGCCTCCAGATAACTTTCCCACGCATCGACCGACACCGCGAGGTTCTGGCGCGGCGCGGCGTCGCCCCACAGCTCGGCTTCTTCGAATTCCACCGTGTACAGCCACTGCGGCTGCTCGCCGAGCCCCTGCGCATTCGCATCGGCGAACACATGCGCGCCGTGCAGATGCACCACGGTGCCGCGCTTGCCCTGCACATAGCCCGGCAGCCGCGTGTGATGGTCGGCCTTGCCCAGGTGCATGCGCACCGCCTGGCCAAGGGCGAAGCGCGCGGGCGCCGGCTCGGGCCGCTCGGTCGGCGAGCCCTTGGCCAGCACCGCCGGCACGTTGGCGGCCTGCAGCACGCGGGCCACGGGTGCGGGCGCATGGCGCATCTCGCCGCTGGCGATCTCGTCGGCAAATACCTGCCCGCGCTGCAGCATCAGCTGCTCCAGCGCACTGAGCCAGATCTGGTAGTAGCTCAGGTCGCGGTAGTCCGGCAGCGTCTCGCGCACGGCGCGGCTCGCATCGATGTTCCAGGAACCGGTCGCGCCCATCGCGAGCACCAGCGCCAGCGCGCGCGGCTCCCAATCGGCATGGAACAGCTCGCCTTCGGGCTCCGGCACCACCTTGCCGAAACCGGGCTGGCCGCCAAGGTCGGCCTGGGTCGCGTAGTTCATGCGGGGCTCCCTGCTTCGGCGGGCGCTTCCACCAGCCGCGTGCCGATCATCGAATCGCGCGAGACCAGCGCGGCGAGTTCTTCTTCGCCCAGGCCTTCGGTGCCCGCGGGCCGCTGCGGAATGACGAGATAGCGCACCTCGGCGGTCGAGTCCCACACGCGGATGCGCGTGCCCTCGGGCAGCGTCACGCCGAAATCGGCGAGCACGCCGCGCGGGTCTTTCACCACGCGCGAGCGGTACGGCGCGCTCTTGTACCAGGTGGGCGGCAGGCCCAGCACCGGCCACGGGTAGCAGCTGCACAGCGTGCAGACCACCATGTGATGCAGCGCGTCGGTGTTCTCCACCGCCACCATGTGCTCGCCCTGGCGACCCGTGTAGCCCAGCGAGGCGATCGCGGCCGTGGCGTCGGCCAGCAGCCACGCGCGAAACGCCGGATCGACCCAGGCCCGCGCCACCACGCGCGCGCCGTTGCGCGGGCCGATGCGGGTCTGGTAGGTGTCGATCAGCGCGTCGAGCGCGGCGGGGTCGATGTAGCCCTTCTGCGTGAGGACGCTCTCGAGCGCGCGCACGCGCAGGTCCATCTCGCCGAGTTCACTGTGGTCGTGGGGGTGGTCGTGGCTGCTCATCGGCCGATGCTAGCGCCGCCACGTAAAATTCCCAACATGACCTCGACAGCCCGCCCCGTCCGCTCCCAGTACGAAGATTTCATGCGCCACGTCGACACCCACGGTGTCTTCAAGAGCGACCGCACGGGCACCGGCACCAAGAGCGTGTTCGGCCACCAGATGCGCTTCGACCTGAACGAGGGCTTTCCGCTGGTCACCACGAAGAAGGTGCACCTGAAGTCCATCATCCAGGAACTGCTGTGGTTCCTGACCGGCTCGAGCAACAACAACTGGCTCAAGGAACGCGGCGTCAGCATCTGGGACGAATGGGCGCGCGAAGACGGCGACCTGGGCCCCGTGTACGGCGTGCAATGGCGCAGCTGGCCCACGCCCGACGGCGGCCACATCGACCAGATTGCCGACGTCATCAAGACCCTGAAGAGCAACCCCGATTCGCGCCGCATCATCGTGAGCGCATGGAACGTGGCCGAGCTGTCGAAGATGGCGCTCATGCCGTGCCATGCGTTCTTCCAGTTCTACGTGGCGCCGCCGCAGGCCGAAGGCGAGCGCGGCAAGCTCAGCTGCCAGCTCTACCAGCGCAGCGCCGACATCTTCCTGGGCGTGCCCTTCAACATCGCCAGCTACGCGCTGCTCACGCACATGGTGGCGCAGCAGTGCGACCTCGACGTGGGCGACTTCATCTGGACCGGCGGCGACTGCCACATCTACAGCAACCACGCCGAACAGGTCGCGCTGCAATTGAGCCGCACGCCTTACCCCTACCCGACGCTGAACATCAAGCGCAAGTCCGACTCGATCTTCGACTACCAGTACGAAGACTTCGAGGTGCTGGACTACCGGCACGGCGACCCGATCAAGGCGCCCGTGGCGGTGTGAAACCCGGGCCTGCGACTGCACAACCGGGAAGCGTCGCAGCGCCCGCCGCGGCCCTGACGCAAGCCCGGCCCTCCGGGGAGCGCACGCGCCTGGCGTTGATGGCCGTGGCCGCGGAGCTTACGTTCCTGGGCGCCTCGATGCTGGGATGGGCGCCGATCATCATTCTTCAGGCCGTCTTTCTCGGGCCCACGACGGCAGCCGTGGTTGGAGCCGCACTGACCTTGTGGATGTGGTGGATCTTCCAGCCCAGTTTCGATGTCTCCGGGACGGAACTGGCGCGCGACAAGGCGCCGGCCCTCTTCACCGCCCTGGACGACCTGCGCTTGAAACTCAACGCGCCGCCCATTCACCGCGTGCTGCTCACCGACGAACTCAATGCGGCGGCATCCCAGACCGGTGGGCTGCTTGCGCTCGTGGGCGGCCGGCGGACTTTGCTGCTCGGCGTGCCCTTGCTGAAGCTGCTGTCGGCGCAGGAGGCGGCCGCGGTCATCGCGCACGAGCTTGGGCATTTCTCGCGCCGCCATGGCCGGCTCGGACACTGGATCTACAACGTCCGCTTCAAGTGGGGTGTCTATCTCGATGGCAACGACAAGCAGGACTCCGGCATCGACCGCCTGCGCCGATGGATCGCATTGGCCTTCTTGCCGCGATTCATGCGGATGTCCGCCAATTGGTCCCGGACGTGCGAGTTCGAAGCCGACGCCCTGGCGGTGCAGGCCACCGGAAGCAACCATCTCGCCCAGGCCCTGATCAAGCTGGACATCGCGAACAGCCTGATGCGGACCCGCTTGCCGTTGAAGCTCAACGAATTGCAGGCGGCCTCGCCGCATGCGCCCGAGGCTTTCTGGGACCTCGTCGATGGCTTCGTGCGAGACGCCACGCCCGCAACACTGCAGGCAGCCCTGGACGAAGCACGCGGTTTGCCGGCGCGCACCCACGACACCCATCCCAGCCTGGACGACCGCATCGAAGCGGCAGGCGCCGCGTCGAACCTGCCGGACTGGTCCGTCTTGCACAGTGCGGGCGAGACCCTGTTGGGGGCTGGCTGGGCCACACAGGTGGACGCCGTGAATACCCGATGGCGCGAAATGGCGGCGCCCAACTGGCGCCTTCGCCATCTGCGGCTGGGCGCATTGCGGACACAGCACGCCGGCAAGGTCCTCGAGAACGGCGAATTCGAACGTGAGCGCCTGCAGGCCGAGGACGAAATCAAGGCCTCCGACGAAACCCTGCAAGGCCTCGAACGCCATGCGCGATTGCATGCCTGCGACGCACTCGCGCAGTACGCATTGGGCTTGGCCCTGCTGAAGCGCGCACGCGCCGAAGGCATCACCCAGGTACGTTCGGCCATCAAACTGGACGCACGCCTGGCGGTGCCGGCCTATGAGGCCATCCTCTCGCACGTGCGGCTGCACGGAACCGAAGACGAGATCCGCGAGTTCTCCAGGCGACGGACCCTTGCGGCCGAGAAGCTCGACGCACTACGCAACGGTTTCTGGCGGCACCTGATGGATGTGCCGTTGACACCCCTGCGACCCTGGGCCACCCGACTCCTGCACCAGGTGTTTCAGGAAGAGCCATCCATCGACGGCTGCTGGGTCGCTCGCACCCGCATGCAGAGCGATGCCGGGTTGGACTACGACATCAACCTGATGGTCGCGCGCGTTTGCCACGCGAAACTGACGGCGGAAGAACTCGACGAAGATGTGCTCATGGCCCGGTATGCGACCTACCTGACCGCCCTGTGCGGGCCCATCGAACTCGTACGGGTCCGCGTGTATTTCGACACTGAACCGATCAACCCGCGCCTGCTGGCGCGTTTGGCGGCCGTGCCGGAAAGCGAGATCCACAAGCCAGTCGGTACCATCAACGCCAACATGATCAAGATCGACTCGCTCTGAACCCGACGCCGCACCTGCCATGAAAGTCAATCTCATCTTCGCCCGCGCCGCCAACGGCGTGATCGGCGCGAACAACACCATCCCCTGGCACCTGCCCGAGGACATGGCGCACTTCAAGCAGCAGACCGCCGGCGCGCCGGTGGTCATGGGCCGCAAGACCTGGGACTCGCTGCCGCCGCGCTTTCGCCCGCTGCCGGGCCGCCGGAACATCGTGGTCACGCGGCAGGCCGACTGGCGTGCCGAAGGCGCGCAACACGTGGGCAGCCTGCAAGAAGCCTTCGCGCTGTGCGCCGAGTCTTCGCCCGCCGAGGTGTGGGTGATCGGCGGCGCGCAGATCTACGCCGAGGCCGAGCCGCTCGCGCAGCGCGCGGTGGTCACCGAACTGGCGCGCGACTACGAAGGCGATGCTTACGCGCCCGTGCTCGATGCCGCCGCGTGGCGCGAGACCCGACGCGAGTCGCATGTCTCGGCCAAGGAAGGCATCGCCTTCAGTTTCGTGACCTACGAACGCGCCGCCGCCAGCCCCGCATGAGCGAGTGCGCCCCGCACCCGCCGACCACGCCCGACCTGCGGCGCCGGTCGCTGGTGGCGAGAGCGGCACTGCTCGCGGGCCTGGCACCGCTCGACGTGCTGCGGGCCGCGGAACCGCTGGAGCCCGACGAAGAAGCGCTGTTCATGAACGGCACGGCGCGCCCCACCGCCGACGGCCGGCTCGAGGTCGACATCCACGCCTGGATCTTCGAGCGCGAGCACCGCTGGGGCCTGAACACCGCCCTCGCCCGCTACCTGGGCCTGAACCTCAAGAAGCTCTCGCCGGCGGCCAGGCTTCGCTTCAACCAGCGCACCGCGCTGTTCCATGCGGAGTCGGAAGAAGACAAGCAGATCGACGTCGCCTTCGACGGCAGCCCGGTGCGCGTGACGATGCCGCCTTCGGGCAAGGACGGGCGCAGCAACCTGCGCATCGTGATCGACACACCGCGCGCCGCGCAGCAGTGGGCGCAGTTCCACGGCGTGACCGGGCCGGGCGAACTGCTGCATCGCTTCAAAGGCCAGGCGCTGGTCGTGCCCGCCGAGGGCGTGTCGGTCATCTCGGACATCGACGACACCATCAAGCACACGCAGGTGCGCGAGCGTCGCGAGATGCTGCTCAACACGTTCGCGCGCCGCTTCGAGGCCGCGCCGCGCATGGCGGCCTGGTATCGCGCGCTGGCCAAGGCGCCAGACACGCGCTTTCACTACCTGTCGGCGAGCCCGATCCAGCTCTACCCGCCGCTCTCGGACTTCATTCGCAGCGCCGACTTTCCCGCCGGCAGCATGCACCTGCGCGAGAGCACCACATGGCGCACGCTGATTCCCGACGCCGCAGACTCGCGCGCGCACAAGCTCGGCGTGATCAACCGCCTGCTCACCGAGTTTGCGCAGCGCCGCTTCGTGCTGGTGGGCGACTCGGGCGAGGCCGATCCGGAGCTCTACGCGCAAACGTTTCACGCGCATCCGCGGCGCATCGACAGCATCGTGATCCGCGACGTGACGGGCGAAGGCCGCACCGCCGCGCGCTACCGCGAGACCTTCGCCGGCATCGATCCGGTGCGCTGGCACCTCGTGACGCCGGACACCACGGCGTGGCCGGCCCAGGCACCGAATTAATTTTTGAAACCGCCGCGCCGCGGCCGGAAACAAACGGGCACCGTTCGCCGCTGCGACGGAACGAAAGGAACACTTCGGTACACGACCCCAAAGACATGCGCGGCGCAGGGTTTAGACAACGCTAATTGTTTGTGCGCACAATGTTGTCAACGCCCTCAACCCAAAGGAGACGGCTCATGTCCATGGAATTTCTACGCGTCATCGCCGAGCAGAAATTGCCATACGTCCTCCACACGCCCGCGGACATCGACAGGTTGCGCGTGCTGCGTGCGGCCGAACTGGTAACGGCCTTCATTCCGCCCTCGGACCGCGCGCCCGATGCGCGCGCGATCCGTCAGCTGGCCCAGGTCGAATCGATCACCGCCAAGGGCAAGCTGGCGCTCAACAAAGCCACGTCGGCCTTCATCGAGCTCTAGCAGGCGAGGTGGCCTTCGGCGTCAGACGACGCCCTGCGCCAGCATCGCATCGGCCACGCGCACGAAGCCCGCGATGTTCGCGCCGTCGACATAGCTCACGCTGCCGTCCTTGCGCGCGCCGTAGTGCAGGCACGACTCGTGGATGCCCTGCATGATCTGCAGCAGGCGGCCGTCGACCTCGTCGCGCGTCCACGAAAGGCGCGCCGCGTTCTGGCTCATCTCCAGCCCCGACGTGGCCACGCCGCCCGCGTTGCTGGCCTTGCCCGGTGCATAGAGCACGCCGTTGGCCTCGAACACTTTCACCGCGTCCATGGTCGAGGGCATGTTGGCGCCTTCGGCCACGCAGATCACGCCGTTCTTCACCAGCGTGCGCGCGTCCTGCTCGTTGAGTTCGTTCTGCGTGGCGCTCGGCAGCGCCACGTCGACCGGCACGTGCCACGGCGTGGCGCCGGCCACGAAACGCGTGCCGGTGCGCTCGGCGTAGTCGCTCACGCGGCCGTAGAGGTGGTTCTTCACGTCCATCAGCACCGCGAGCTTCTCGGCCGTGAAGCCGTCCTCGTCGATCACGGTGCCGCTCGAATCCGACACGGTGACGACCTTGGCGCCCAGCGCCATCGCCTTTTCGACCGTGTACTGCGCGACATTGCCCGCGCCTGACACGCTCACGCGCATGCCTTCGAAGCCGCGGCCCTTGCGCTTGAGCATTTCCTGCGCGAAGTAGACGTTGCCGTAGCCGGTGGCCTCGGGGCGGATCAGCGAGCCGCCGAAGCTCAGGCCCTTGCCGGTGAACACACAGTCGGCGCGGTTGGTGAGCTTCTTGACCATGCCGGCCATGAAGCCGACCTCGCGCCCGCCCACGCCCACGTCGCCCGCCGGCACGTCGGTGTCGGAGCCGATGTGGCGGAACAGCTCGCTCACGAAGGCCTGGCAGAAGCGCATCACCTCGCCCTGGCTCTTGCCCTTGGGGTCGAAGTCGGCACCGCCCTTGCCGCCGCCCATGGGCAGCGTGGTCAGCGCGTTCTTGAAGGTCTGTTCGAACGCCAGGAACTTGAGGATCGACAGATTTACCGACGGATGAAAGCGGATACCACCCTTGTACGGGCCGATGGCCAGGCTGTGCTGAATGCGAAAGCCGCGGTTGACCTGCACCTCGCCATGGTCGTCGACCCACGACACGCGAAAAGTCACCACGCGCTCGGGCTCGACCAGGCGCTCCAGCAGGCTGTAGGTGGTGTATTTCGGGTGCTGCTCGATGTAGGGCCAGAGGCTTTCCATCACTTCGGTCACGGCCTGCAGGTACTCAGGTTGTCCAGGGTTGCGTTGGGCGACATGTGCCAGGAAACCCTCGACGGATGCGTGCTTCATTCAAATCCTTTGTTTGCCAGATTGGTGCATAACCTTATGCGGATCTTGCATTTTGCCGGATTGATGACCCAATTTGAGGCGCAAACCCCTTTCAGGTGCACGCCCAAGACGCAAAAAGCGCTGCCTCGCCCCAAAAGCGATCAACGTGTTACAGCGCCGCGCCGCCGATCGCGCGCGCGATAGCGCCGCCGCCATCCGCCTGTCATTGGACTTTGGTCCGATGCGCCGCCGCGCCCGCCTCCCTAGGATTCGCTCGTTTACTTATGTGACAAACCTCTCATATACGTAACTTTTCAAAGCTCAGGTACTTGTTTTTATTGAGATTTCTCCCGCGTTTGGGGGGTACCTACCTAATTCCGGGGATTGTTAGCAAATATCTCGATTTGTATCTTCCGTTCGTCTTTGATGCATGCCGGGACTGCAACGGCAACGGACCGCGCGCCGCCCCACCAGGCAAAGGGCGCCGAAAACTTCAACGTGTGTTCTTGTCAATTCAACCTTTTCTGAGAGCGAAAAATGTCGAACAGCTTGCAAAAATGGGTGGGCCGCAACCGTCCCCCGCGCGTCCAGATCACCTATGACGTCGAGATCGGCGACGCCGTCGAAAAGAAGGAACTGCCGCTGGTCGTGGGCCTTCTGGCCGACCTGTCGGGCCAGCCCGTCCAGGCCCTGCCGAAGCTCAAGGAGCGCCGCTTCGTCGAAGTCGACCGCGACAACTTCGAGAGGTGCTCGGCAACATCTCGCCCCGCCTGGACCTCTCGGTGCCCGACACCATGAAGGGCGAAGGCAACCTGAAGATCGAACTGAACTTCGCGCAGTTCGCCGACTTCCATCCCGAGGCCATCGTGAGCCAGGTGCCGCGCCTGGCCAAGCTGCTCGAGGCCCGCCAGCAACTGCGCGACCTGCTGGCCAAGCTCGACGGCAACGACGAGCTCGACGACCTGCTCGAGCGCGTGGTGCAGAACGGCGAAGACCTCAAGACGGTCCAGAGCCAGGCCAAGGCCGAAGCAGGCAGCACGGCTGCACCCGCCACCACCGCAGCCGCTCCGCAAGCGGCCGCGCAGACCCAATCGTCCCCCGAAGCCGAAGCCCCGGCAGCGTGATCAACCACGCCGGCGCGACCCCACGGGCGCGATCCGGCAAATCTTGAATGGTGATAGAGATGGCCAACAAATCCAAAGCCGCCGAAGCCGGCAGCGCAGCAACCACCGTCACGACCAGTGACCTGAGCCTGCTCGACAAGATCGTCTACGAAGGCAACATGACGACCGAGCCTTCGCAGGGCGCCTACGCGAAGAAGCTGATCGGTCAGCTCGCCTCGCAGATCCTGGACGAAGGCATGAAGACCAGCCCCGACAAGGGCGTGGTCACGCTGATCAACGAGCGCGTCGCCGAAATCGACCGCCTCCTGACCGACCAGCTCAACGCGATCCTGCACGCCCCCGAGTTCCAGGCCCTCGAAGGCTCCTGGCGCGGCCTGCGCGACCTGGTGTTCGGCACCGAGACCGGCAGCAACCTGAAGCTGCGCCTGCTCAACGTGAGCAAGAAGGACCTGCTGAAAGACCTGGAGACCGCCGTCGACCACGACACCAGCGTGCTCTTCAAGAAGATCTACGAAGAGGAATACGGCACCTACGGCGGCCACCCCTATTCGCTGCTGATCGGCGACTACTACTTCGGCCGCCACCCGCAGGACATCGCGCTGCTGGAGCGCATCTCCCGCGTGGCCGCCGCCGCACACGCGCCCTTCATCGCCGCCGCCGCGCCCGCGCTGTTCGACTTCAAGTCGTTCACCGAGCTGGGCATTCCGCGCGACCTGTCCAAGACCTTCGAGAGCGCCGAGCTGGCCTCGTGGCGCAGCTTCCGCGAGTCGGAAGACTCGCGCTACGTGTCGCTGGTGCTGCCCAGCTACGCCGCGCGCCTGCCCTACGGCGCCAAGACCATCCCGATCGAGAACTTCAACTACGAAGAAGACGTGGACGGCTCGGACCACGGCAAGTACCTGTGGGCCAACGCCGCCTACCAGCTGGGCCTGCGCATCACGCAAGCGCACTCGCTGTACGGCTGGACCACCGCCATCCGCGGCGTGGAAGGCGGCGGCAAGGTCGACGGCATGGTGGCCCACGCCTACAAGACCGACGAAGGCGACATCGCGCTGAAGCCGCCGACCGAGGTGACCATCACCGACCGCCGCGAAAAGGAACTGAGCGACCTGGGCTTCATCGCCATCGTCAACTCCAAGGGCTCCAACACCGCGGCCTTCTTCGGCGGCCAGACCGTGAACAAGCCCAAGGTGTACGACAAGGACGCGGCCAACGCCAACGCGGCCGTCTCGGCGCGCCTGCCCTACATCCTGGCGGCCTCGCGTTTCGCGCATTACCTGAAGGTGATCGTGCGCGACAAGATCGGCAGCTTCCAGACGCAGGCCGACATGCAGAAGCACCTGAACAACTGGGTCGCGAACTACGTGCTGGTGAGCCCCTCGGCGCCGCAGGCCATGAAGGCCAAGTACCCGCTGAGCCAGGCCCGCGTCGACGTGACCGAGGTACCGGGCAAGCCGGGCTCGTACCGCGCCATCGCCTTCCTGAAGCCGCACTTCCAGCTCGAGGAACTCTCGGCCTCCATCCGCCTGGTGGCCGACCTGCCGGCCGCGGCCGCCTGATCGCGCGCTTCATCCGCGTCCACACCCACAGACAGACTGAAAGAACTTTCACATGCCTATCTACCTCAAGATGCCCGGTGTCACCGGCCAGACCCAGATCGAGGGCCACAAGGACGAAATGGAAGTCCAGAGCTTCCAGTTCGGCGCCGGCCTTGCCGTGACCTCGGGCACGTCGAACCAGGAACGCACCGCGGGCAAGCCCAGCTTCTCCGAGATCACCGTGACGCGCACCAGCGACTCGGCCACGCCCCAGCTGCTGCAGAAGCTCGCCGGCGGCGAGGTGTTCGCGGGCGACACCATCATCACCTTCCCGCGCGAAGACAAGAGCGGCCTGCTGCCCTTGATGGTCGTGACCCTGACCGACGTGATCCTCAGCGGCTTCTCGGTGTCCAGCGGCGGCGACCTGCCGCAGGAAAGCATCTCGCTGAACTACGCGGCCATCAAGGTCGAGTACACCAAGCAGAAGGAAGAAGGCGGCCAGGAAGGCATCGCTCCGTTCGGCTGGGATCTCTCGAAGAACGTCGCGGTCGCATGACGGACCGACGCTGACACCCGGCGCCTACCGTGTCCGAACTCGTCAAAGGGGGCCTTGTGCCCCTGTTCGACCGGCTGGCGTCGGCGCCGTCCGCGCACGCCCGTGGCGCGCACCTCGAAACCATGGAGTCCTTGCAGGACTCCATTGGCCGTGAGCTGCGCCAGTTGTTCAACACGCGCTCGCCGCTGTCGGTGGCCGACTACGCGCAAGGCAGCGGCACGGTGCTGGAGTACGGCATTCCCGACTTCTCCGCGCTCAGCGCGCAGAACACCGCCGACCTGCAGCAGCTGGCCGCCGCATTGCGCCTGGCGGTGCAGCGCTACGAGCCGCGCCTGTCGGACGTGAGCGTGCACGTGAGCGCCACGCCCAACCGCCACGAGGTGGCGCTGGTGCGCATCGGCGCGCAGGCGCGCGCCGGCATGGCGCTGCGCCGCGTGGACTTCGAGATGCTGCTCGGCACGCCGGGCAGCCTGATGAAAGTCGCCTGACGTGTCCGACATCCAGCACAGCGACCTGCTGCAGTACTACAAGCGCGAGCTGTCCTACCTGCGCGGACAGGGGGCGGACTTTGCCCAGCGCTACCCCAAGGTCGCCTCGCGGCTGTCGCTGCACGGCGGCGAATCGCTCGACCCGCACACCGAACGGCTGATCGAGTCGGTGGCCTTTCTTTCGGCGCGCGTTCACCGCGACCTCGACCAGGAATTTCCCGACGTCGCCTGCGCGCTGCTCGACAACCTGTGCCCGTCGCTGGTGCAGCCGCTGCCCTCGATGTCGGTGGCGCAGTTCGCGCTCGATCCGACGCAGGGCAAGGTCACCACGGGCTTTCGCGTGGCGCGGCACACCATGCTGCAGGCGCAGGCCGTGCCTTCGCACAACGCGCCCTCGCAGGCCTGCCGCTTTCGCACCGCCTGGGACACCGTGCTGTGGCCGCTGCGCATTGCGCGCGCCGCCATCGACACCGATGCCGTGCTGCGCCTCACGCTCGAATGCGAGACCGAAACCGACTTCTCCGAGCTGGAGATCGACAGCCTGCGCATTCACCTGCAGGGCGACTGGATGACCACCATGCCGCTGTACGACGCGCTGGTGTCGGGCGTGAAGTCGGTCGGCGTCATCCCCGAAGGCGGCGCGCTGCAGATGCTGCCGGCCGACGCCTGGCGCGAGGTCGGCTTCGCCGAAGGCGAAGAAGTGCTGCCGCAGCCCGCCAACGCACAGCCCGCCTACGGCCTGCTGCAGGAGTACTTCGCGTTCCCGCGCAAGTTTCATTTCTTCGACCTGCAGCACCTGCGCTCGCGGCTGGGCCGGGGGCGCACGTGCGAACTGGTGTTCCAGCTCGACCGCCCCGCGCGCGCGCTGCGGCACCTGGACGCCGACAACTTCCAGCTCGGCTGCACGCCCATCGTCAACCTGTTTGCGCGCGTGAGCGAGCCGCTGGTGATGGACCAGCGCCACTACGAATACATGCTGGTGCCCGACCGCCAGCGCGACGCGACCACCGAGGTGCATTCGATCGTCTCGGTGATCGCCTCCGACCCCGACGCCGACAAGCCCGTGAACGTGCCGGGCTTCGCCGCGCTGGGCCATGTGGACAGCGCGCAGGGCGCCGTGTTCTGGGCCGCGCGGCGCGAGCCCTGCCTGCGCCAGAACATTCCGGGCACCGACGTCTTCCTGTCTTTCGTCGACCACGGCAAGACGCACAGCCGGCCCGTGCAGCCCGTGGTCTACGCGCACCTGCTGTGCACCAACCGCCGCCTGGCCGAGCAGGTGCCCGTGGGCGCGCGCCTGCTGGCCGAAGGGCCGCCGCAGCCCACGCGCGTGCGCTGCCTCTACGAGCCCACCGCGCAGCGCGACCCGCCGCTGGGCAGCGAAACGCTGTGGCGGCTGGTGTCGCTGCTCACGCTCAACCACCAATCGCTGGTCGACGGCTCCACCGGCCGCGAGCAGTTGCGCGAGATGCTGCTGCTGTTCGCTTCCGACAGCCGCCGCGACCATGCGCAGATCCGCGGCATCGCCGGGCTCTCGGCGCGCGGCGTCACCGCCCACGTGGGCACCGAGGCCTGGCGCGGCTACTGCCGGGGCACGCAGGTCACGCTCGAGTTCGAGGACGACGCCTTCGTCGGCGGCTCGCCTCTGATGATGTCGGCCGTGCTCGCGCGCTTCTTCGCGATGTACACCTCGGTCAACTCCTTCGTGCGCCTCGTGGTGCGCAGCGGCGAAGAAGTGCGCAAGCAATGGGCGCCGATGACGGGCCGGCAGGTCGTGTTGTGATCGAAGAACTCAGCGCCCGCCCGCAGGACTTCAACCTGTTCCAGGCCATCAGCCTGCTCGAGCGAGCCGCGCCCGACGCGGTGCCCGTGGGCCGCTCGCAAGGCCCGCGCGAACGCGAGGCCGTGCGGCTGCATGCCTTCGTGTCGCTGGCGTTCGAAGCCAGCGACGTGCGCGAGGTGGCGGCCGACGCGCCCACCGGCGAGCCCTTTGCGCTGACCACGCCCGCGCTGTCGCTGGGCGGCAGCGGCGGCCCGCTGCCGATGCCCGTCACCGAAATGCTGCTGGAGCGCCGCCAGCAGCGCGACCACGCCACGGCAGACTTTCTCGACATCTTCAACCACCGCTTCCTGGCGTTCCTGTACCGCAGCCGCCGCAAGCACCACGTGGCGCTCAACCCGCAATCGCCGTCGAACTCCACGCTGGCCGCCACGCTCGACGCCGCCAGCGCGCTGGGCCTGCGCGCCCGCGTGCGCGCGCCCGACGGTTCGGC
>NZ_MOWM01000182.1 GCF_016082275.1 Variovorax sp. E3 | reverse complement strand
CTCCGGCCGAGCGCCGCCGCGCGCCCGACACCGTGGCACTGGCGCTCGAAGTGGCGGCCGCCGCCATGGCCGGCTCGGGCCGCAACGCCGCCGACGTGCCCTGCCTGTTCACCTCGGCGCACGGCGACCTGTCGATCAACGACTACATGTGCAGCACGCTCGCGACCGACCCGAAGATGCTGTCGCCCACCAAGTTCCACAACTCGGTGCACAACGCCGCCGTGGGCTACTGGACCATCGGCACCGGCTGCATGGCCGCGAGCAACGCCGTCTCGGCCTTCGAGCACAGCTTTGCCGCCGGCCTGTTCGAGGCCGCCGTGCAATGCGCCGCCGACCACGAACCGGTGCTGCTGGTGGGCTACGACACGCCCACGCTGGGCCCGCTGACCTCCGTGACCGACAGCCGCGGCCTGCTGGCCGTGGCGCTGGTGGTGGCGCACGAGCGCACCGAGCGCACGGTGGCATCGTTCGAATGGTCGCTGGCCAGCGACGCCGCCGCCGAGCCGACCGCGCCGCGCTCGCAGGCCGCGCGCACGCTGGTGGGCATCAACCCGATGGCCGACGCGCTGAGCCTGTTCGAGGCGCTGGCGCAGGCCGAGGGCAGCGCCGGCGTGCCGATCGAGCTGCCGCTGTCGAGCGCGCTCGCGCTGCGATTGCAACTGAGCCCGACGGCCTGACGGCCCCGACGCCCGCCGCCGCAAGGGGGCGGGCGATGAAACAGGACCATGGCGCCCATGAACAGTGGGTGGGGCGCTATGCTTTTCGCAGCGCATCCGGTTGACCGCCGGGCGCGAGGTTTACCCAACTTTACGGAGCGTTCAAGCCCGCTTGCTCCCTGTGGACGACCATGAAGCGCATGAGCACCCCCCAACTCCTGATGATCGAAGACGATGCCCGCCTGGCGCACATGGTGGGCGAATACCTGACGCAGTCGGGTTTCGGCTTCAACCACGCCGGTGACGGCACCACCGGCCTCGAACAGCTGCAGCAGCACGCGCCCGACCTCGTGATCCTGGACCTGATGCTGCCCGACACCGACGGCCTGGAGGTCTGCCGCCGCATCCGCGCGCTGCCCGGCGCCATTTCGAAGGTGTCGGTGCTGATGCTCACGGCCAAGGGCGACCCCATGGACCGCATCATCGGCCTGGAGATCGGCGCCGACGACTACCTGCCCAAGCCCTTCGAGCCGCGCGAGCTGCTGGCGCGCATCCGCGCGGTGCTGCGCCGGCGCAGCGAGAACGCCACCGAGACCGAGGCCTCCACCGTGATGCGCTTCGGCACGCTGGAAATCGACCGCAACGCGCGCACCGTGTCGGTGGCCGGCGCGCTGGCCGACCTCACCTCCTACCAGTTCGACCTGCTGGTGGCCATGGCCGAGCGCGCGGGCCGCGTGCTCACGCGGGACCAGATCATGGAGGCCGTGCGCGGCCGTGAGCTGGAGGCCTTCGACCGCTCGATCGACGTGCACATGGGCCGCATCCGCGCCGCCATCGAGGTCGACGCGAAGAACCCCAAGCGCATCCTCACGGTGCGCGGCGTGGGCTACGTGTTCGCCAAGCAGCAAGACTGAACGGCTGCCGATGCTGCGCAGCCTCTATTCCCGCCATCTCTACGTGCGCATCTGGCTCGCGGTGGTGGGCGGCGTCGTCATCCTCACGCTGATGGCCAACTGGATCGTGCGCGAGGCCGCGCAGGCCGAACGCGAGCGGCTGGCGCCGGTGCCGCGCGACGTGGTCGTGCTCGACGCTCAGGACAAGCCCATCGGCACCGGCAAGGCCATGCGCGTGCCGGGCCAGGGCCTGGAGTTCGACGTGACGCTCAGCGACGGCAAGGACATCACGCTGCGCGTGGCGCCGCGCGAGCGCCCCGCCGGCTCCAGCGGCTTCGCGCCGTGGCGCACGCCCTTCGGGCTGGGCTGGATGATCGCGCTGGTGGGCGTGGCGGTGGCGCTGGGTGTCTACCCGATCGTGCGGCGCATCACGCAGCGGCTGGAGTCGCTGCAGCGCGGCGTGCAGAAATGGGGCGAAGGCGATCTGTCGGTGCGCGTGACCGAAGAAGGGCAGGACGAAGTGGCTGATCTCTCCAAACGATTCAACGCGTCGGCGGAACGCATCGAACAGCTGGTGCGTTCGCACAAGTCGCTGCTGGCCAACGCCTCGCACGAGCTGCGCTCGCCGCTCACCCGCATCCGCATGGGCCTGGAGCTGATGGGCGAGCGCCCGAGCGCCACGGCGCGCGAAGAGATTTCGCGCAACATCGGCGAGCTCGACCAGCTCATCGACGAGATCCTGCTGGCCAGCCGGCTGGACGCCAGCGAGGCAGACCTGGGCACCATCGAACCGGTCGACCTGACCGGCCTGGCGGCCGAAGAGTGCTCGCAGGTGAATGCCGAGCTCGACCTGGCCGAAGGCACCGACAACGCGACCCTCACCGTGCCGGGCGTGTCGCGCCTGCTGCGCCGCGCGATCCGCAACCTGCTGGAGAACGCGCGCCGCTACGGCGCCGGCGAAATCGCGGTGGAGCTGGGCAGCGCCAACGGCTTTGCCACGGTGCGCGTCAACGACCGCGGCCCCGGCGTGCCCGCCGCGCTGCGCGAGCGCATCTTCGAGCCCTTCTACCGGCTGCCCGGCGCCAGCGAGCGCAACGGCGGCGTCGGCCTGGGGCTGGCGCTGGTGAAGTCGATCGCCGAGCGCCACGGCGGCACGGTGCGCTGCGAAGACCGCCCGGGCGGCGGCGCGAGCTTCGTCATCCGCCTGCCGGCCGCCACGCGCGGACATTGAGACCGGCGCGGCCGGGGCGAAGTCAGGCTGGGGCCATGAGCCCCACCTAAAATCCCGCCCCTATGCAGAGATCGCACATCGTTCGGCCCGCGGCCATGTTCTGGGGGCTGGTGGTGTTCATGCCGGTCGGCGTCACCTACCTGTCGGCCATCGTGCTGTTGCTCACCTTGCTGGTGGCCGGCGGCGGGCGCGAGCGCTTCGCGCGGCTGCGCGCCAACCCCCTGTGGTGGCCGGTGATGGCCTACCTGGCCTGGACCTTCATCGTGCTGGCCGTGCGGCCGCACTACCCCGAGACCCCCTCCAACCTGTTCCACGGCCTGCGCATCGGCCTGACGATATTGATGGCGATGGCGCTCACGCGCGAGGAAGCGATCTGGGCGCTGCGCGGCTTCTTGCTGGTGGCCGCGCTCAACGTGCTGCTGATCATTGCTTACTACGCCATCGGCTTTCCGCTCTGGTCGCCGCTGCGCGCGGTGGTCATGGAGGTGGGCAACAAGTCGATCAGCAACGCGCTGCTGTTCAGCGTGGTGGCGTCCACCGCCGCCGTCTGGGGCATTGCGCAGATCGCCGCGCACAAGCCGCTGCGCGCCATTCCGGCGTTCGTGCTCATGCTGGGCCTGGGCCTGGTGGTGGCGCTGCCGCTGACCTCGCGCACCTCGGTGCTGGCGCTGCTGCTGGTGATTCCGGCGGTGTGCATCCACCAGTGGCGCAACCACCTGAAGATGCTGGTGGGCGCGCTGGTGCTGGGGACCGTGGTGCTGGGCGCCGGGCTCTACCAGTTGCCGCAGCTGCAGCACAAGGTCGAGACCGGCGTGCAGGAACTCGAGGAGGCGCAGGCCGGCGCGGTCTTCAAGGGCAGTTGGGTCATTCGCTACTACATGTACCGCGACACCGGCCGCATGATCGTCGACCAGCCGCTCGCCGGCTGGGGCATCGGCGGCTGGACCGAGCAATGGCACAAGCGCGGCCCGGTGCTGTTCGCCGACTCGAACATGCCGCACAACGACTTCCTGTGGGTCGGCGCGCAGGGCGGGCTGCCGGCCTTGCTGAGCCTGCTGGCCATCATGGTCGCCGGCGTCTGGCAGGCGTGGAAACGGCCCGACATGGCGGGCCGCTACGCGCTGGCGGCCACGCTGATCGCGCTGATCGCGTCGAGCGTGAACTCGGCGCTGCGCGACGCGCAGATCGGCCTGGCGCTGTTGTGGATCGCGATGATCTACCTGCGGCTCGCGCAGGAAAAGCAGGACCCCGATCCGTGGCGCGACCTGTGGCCGTCGCGGCGGCTGCCCTCCATCGGAACCCCCTGAACCGGCCGCCGCTCAGCCGTTGTTCTTGTTGCGCCTGGCTTCGGCCGCCGCGTACTGCTTGCCGGTGAAGCGACGTAGAACCAGATCGCCAGGGCGTGCAGCACGCCGACGAAGAGCAGCGCCAGCAGCATCGGCACCAGCGCCGGGGCCGGCACGCTCAAGAACAGGCTGACCGCTACCGCCACCACGGCCTGCAGCGCCATGTCGATGGCCAGCATGCCCAGCACGGCGCGGCGCTTTTCCTCGCGCGTGAAGTAGCGCCCGTTCTTCTTGGTGAAGTCCACGCACACCCACGTCATGGCGCCGATCAGGGCGGCCATGTTGCCGCCCATGCTGGAGGAGGCGCCGGCCAGTTGCAGCACGACGGCCAGCACGACCAGCAGCACCAGGTACGCCGCGGCAAAGCGGCGCAACAGGGCGGCGAGTGTCAATGTGTCAATGCCGCGACGACACGGTCTCGCCGGCCTTCAGCCGGTACACCGTGCCGCAGTACGGGCACTTGGCTTCGCCGGTGCGGGCCACGTCCAGGTAGACCTTCGGGTGGTTGTTCCAGAGCTTCATGTCGGCCTTGGGGCTGGGGCAGAACACGCCGCCCTGATGGTTGAGCTCCTTGGCCAGGAGTTCGACGACTGCATTGGTGGACATGTGTTTTCTCAGACTTTCGTGAGCCAGTGGGCGTACTTGGGATTCTTGCCGTTCACGATGTCGAAGAAGGCAGACTGGATTTTCTCGGTGATCGGGCCACGGGCGCCGCCGTCGCCGCGGTTGCCGATCTCGATGCGGTCGAGCTCGCGGATGGGCGTCACTTCAGCGGCCGTGCCGGTGAAGAAGGCCTCGTCGGCAATGTAGACCTCGTCGCGCGTGATGCGCTTTTGCACCAGCTCCAGGCCCAGGTCCTTGCACACGTGCAGGATGGTGTTGCGCGTGATGCCGTTGAGCGCGCCGGCCGACAGGTCGGGCGTGTAGACCACGCCGCCCTTGACCACGAAGATGTTCTCGCCCGCGCCTTCCGACACGAAGCCGCTCGCGTCGAGCAGCAGCGCTTCGTCGTAGCCGTCGTCCAGCGCTTCCATGTTGGCCAGGATCGAGTTGGTGTAGTTGCTCACCGTCTTGGCCTGCGTCATCGTGATGTTGACGTGGTGGCGGGTGTAGCTGGAGGTCTTCACGCGGATGCCGCGCTTCATGCCTTCTTCGCCGAGGTAGGCGCCCCACGACCAGGCCGCGACCATGGCGTGGATCTTGTTGCCCTTGGGGCTCACGCCCAGCTTCTCGGAGCCGATCCAGATCAGCGGGCGCAGGTAGCAGCTTTCCAGCTTGTTCTCGCGCACCACCTGTTTCTGGGCCTCGTTGAGCTGCTCGGGCGTGAACGGGATCTTCATGCGCAGGATCTTGGCGCTGTTGAACAGGCGCTCGGTGTGCTCGGCCAGGCGGAAGATGGCGGTGCCGCCGTCGGCCGTCTTGTAGGCGCGCACGCCCTCGAAGGCGCCGCAGCCGTAGTGCAACGTGTGGCTGAGCACGTGGATCTTGGCGTCGCGCCAGTCCACGAGTTCGCCGTCCATCCAGATCTTGCCGTCACGGTCGTCCAGCGAGGGGGGGATCGAGCTCATTTCCTGATTCCTTTGGGAGCGGTGTTGGGGAGCGAGGTGGGAAGTCGCAAAAGCTTTCGATTTTACGGCGGCAGGATTAGCGCGGTGCCCGACAATGATTGGTTGTCCAAACCAGTGGAAAAAGGGTTCCCGTGTCCGTATTCAAGAACGTCATCGTCTATCGCATCGAACCTGCCTGGTCCCAAACACTGGCCGAGGCGGAAGAAGGGCTGGGCAAGCAGCGCTTCGTGCCGTGCGGCCCCTCGCAGGAAAAATCCGCCGGCTGGGTCGAACCCCGCGGCGAAGCCGGCGGCCCGCTGGTCGAGTCCATCGACGGCCAGTGGCTGGTCGAATACATGATCGAGAGCAAGACCGTGCCCGGCTCCGTGGTGCGCCGCAAGCTCGACGAGCGCTGCGCCAGCATCGAGGCCACCACCGGCCGCAAGCCCGGCAAGAAGGAAAAGAAGGACCTCAAGGAAGACATCACGCTCGAGCTGCTGCCCATGGCCTTCACGCGCAGCGCGCGCGTGGCCGTGTGGATCGACAAGGCCGAGAACCGCCTGGTCATCAACAGCGGCAACGCCGCGCGCGCCGACGAAGTGGTCACCAGCCTGGTGAAGTCGCTCGACGGCTTTGCGGTGGCGCTGATCAACACGCAGATCGAGCCCGCCGCCGCCATGGCCAACTGGCTGCTCACGCAGGAGCCGCCGGCCGGCTTCACCATCGACCGCGAGTGCGAGCTCAAGGCCTCCGACGACTCCAAGGCCGTGGTGCGCTACGCCAAGCACCCGCTGGACATCGAGGAAGTGCAAAAGCACATCACCGACGGCAAGCGGCCCACGCGCCTGGCCCTGACCTGGGACGACCGCGTGTCCTTCGAGCTCACGCACGGCCTGCTGATCCGCAAGATCGTGTTCCTCGAAGGCACGGGCGACGGCGCCTCGGGCGGCAAGAAGGAAGACAACTACGACGCCGACGTCGCCATTGCCACGGGCGAACTGGGCCAGCTGGTGCCGGCGCTGCTCGACGCGCTGGGCGGCGAGGCGGCGTTCTCGGCCGCGCCGCCGGACGACACCGTGAAGCCCGCCGCCGCCGCCGCAGCCGCGCCCACCACGACGACCCCGGCCGATGCGGCCGAGGAAGAGGACGCGCCGTTCTGACGCGCCCTTCTGACGCGCCGCCTCCCTCGAAAGATCAGGCGACCAGGTAGGTCTGCGCCAGGCGCACCCAGCAGGCGGCGCCCAGCGGCAGCACCTGGTCGTTGAAGTCGTAGCCGGGGTTGTGCACCATGCAGCCGCCGAACTCGCCCTCCCCGTTGCCCAGCAGCAGATAGCAGCCCGGCAGCGCGGCCAGCATCCAGGCGAAGTCCTCGCTGCCCGCGAAGCCGCGCGGCACTTCGGTGACCACGTTGGCCTCGCCCACGATCTCGCCGCAGACCCGCGCCAGCAGCTGCGTTTCGGCCGCGGTGTTGACCACCGGCGGCACCAGCTGGCGGTAGTCGATCTCGGCCTGCACGCCGTGCGCCTGCGCGGTGAGGTTCACGATCTCGCGGATGCGCTGTTCGACCAGCGCGCGCGTCTCGGGCCGTGCCGCGCGCACGTTCAGGCCCAGCGCCACCGACTGCGGAATCACGTTGTGCGTGGCGCCGCCGCGAATGAAGCCGACCGACACCACGGCCGTGTCGTCGGGCGCCACGTTGCGCGCCACCACGGTCTGCAGCGCCGTCACCACGGCGGCAGCGGCCGCGACCGGGTCGCGCGCGCGGTGCGGCATGGCGCCGTGCCCGCCCACGCCCTGGAGGGTGACGTCGGCCACGTCCGACGACAGCGTGACCGGGCCTTCGACCGCCAGCACCGTGCCCACCGGCACGCCGGGCGCGTTGTGCAGCGCGTACACCGCATCGCAGGGAAAGCGCTCGAACAGGCCGTCCTCGATCATCGCGCGCGCGCCGCAGAGGTTTTCTTCGTCGGGCTGGAAGATCAGGTTCAGCGTGCCGTCGAAGTCGCGCGCCGCCGCCAGTGCCTTCGCGGCGGCCAGCAGGATGGCCGTGTGGCCGTCATGGCCGCAGGCGTGCATGCGGCCGGGGTTGCGGCTCGCATACGGCAGGCCCGTGGCCTCGGTGATGGGCAGCGCATCCATGTCGGCGCGAATGCCCAGGCGGCGCGTGCCGCTGCCCAGCTTCAGCTGCGCCACGATGCCGGTCTTGCCGATGCCGGTGTGCACCTCGTAGCCCCAGCTGCGCAGCAGGTTGGCGACCAGCTCGCTGGTGGCGCTCACCTCGAAGCCCAGCTCGGGATTGGCGTGGATCTGGCGGCGGATGTCGACGAAGGCCTGCGTGTCGACGTCGGCCTGCGGCAGCAGGCGGGACAGGAGCTTGGTGGTCTGGGGGCTGAGTTCGCGTGTCATGGGAAAAAAGTTCGTCGTGTGGGGGGAGTTCAATCGGCCTTGCGTTCACGCAGGCTCAGCAGCGCGCCCAGGCTCAGCAGCCCGCAGACCATCATGTAGAAGGCCGGCGCCATCGGGTTGCCGGTGGTGGCGAGCAGCCAGGTCACGATGAACTGCGAGGAGCCGCCGAACACCGTCACGCCGATGCTGTAGATCACCGAGATGCCGCTGGCGCGCACGCCGATCGGCAGCATCTCCAGCAGCATCAGGAACATGGGCGTGGTGCCGATGTTCACGCTCGCCGTCAGCAGCGCCGACAGGGCCAGCACCAGCGGCACGCTCGGGTAGTGGTTGATGACCCAGAACACCGGGTACACCGCGATCACGCTGAACAGCAGCGAGCCGATGACCAGCGGCTTGCGGTTGGGCAGCCGGTCGGCCAGCCGGCCCGCCACCAGCGACACCACGAACAGCGTGATGCCCGTGACGCAGCCCGACAGCAGCGACAGCGAGGGCGGCATGTGCAGCACGCGGATCATGTAGGTGGGCATGAAGAACACCACCAGGTACATGGTCGCGGTGCCCGCCGTGGTGGCCAGGATGCCCTTGAGCACCGTGCCGCCGTGGTTGCGCAGCAGCCGGCCGACGGGGCTGGACGCGTGGCTCTCGGCCACGTGCGTTTCTTCCAGGTGCGAACGGATGTACAGGCCCACCGGCGCGATCAACAGGCCCAGCAGGAACGGCATGCGCCAGCCCCAGCTTTCGAGCGAGGCCTGCGGCAGCGCGGCATACAGCGCGGCGCCCGTGAGCGCGCCCAGCAATGCCGACACGCCCTGGCTCGCGAGCTGCCAGCTCACGCGAAAGCCCCGGCCCTTCACGCCGCCGGCCTCCATCAGCATCGAGGTGGCCGCGCCCACTTCGCCGCCGAGCGAAAAGCCCTGCAGCAACCGGCCCGCGACGATCATCAGCGAGCCGAACACGCCGGCCGAGGCATAGCTGGGCGCCAGCGCGATGCACAGCGTGCCCAGCACCATGAGGCCGATGGTCAGCGTCATCGCGGCCTTGCGGCCCTTGCGGTCGGCGTAGTTGCCGATGATCACGCCGCCCAGCGGGCGCATCACGAAGCCGATGCCGAAGGTGGCCACCGCCAGCAGCAGCGAGCCGTAGGGGCTGTCGGACGGAAAGAACAACTTGCCGATCAGCAGCGCGAAGAAGCTGTAGACGGTGAAGTCGTACATCTCCAGCGCATTGCCCAGCGAGCAGGCGGCGATCAGGCGGAACTGGCTCTGCTTTCCCTTGCCTTGCGCCGCATGGGGCGCATGGGCCGCGTGCGGGGTGGCGGCGGGTGAGGCGCCTCGAATCGGGCTTGCGGGCAATGCGGCTTCGCTCATCTAATGTCACTCCACGAACAGGTTGCGGGGGTCGGACCGGCCCCTTCGCGGCGGAGTATTCAGGCAAAGCGCCGTGGCAAAGAATCACAAATTTTCATGCTGATAACCAAACGGCATCCCCGTCATAAACAGGCCCCGGAAGCCATCGGGACAAGCCCCAAGATGCCCCATTTCGAGAGACCGGCACCACGATGAAGCTGCAACAGTTGCGCGTCCTGCTGGCGGTGGCGCAGCACGGCAGCATCCACGAGGCCTCGCGCAGCCTGCACACCACGCAGCCCGCGCTGTCCAAGACCATCTCGGAGCTGGAGCGCGAGCTCGGCGTGACGCTGATGTCGCGCTCCACGCGCGGCGTGAGCCTCACGGCCTACGGCACGGCGCTGGTCAAGCGCGCGAGCCTGGTCGAGCAGGAGCTGCGCCATGCGCTGGAAGACATCGAGGCGATCCGCGGGCACGACGAGGCGCAGCTGAACATCGGCTTCACCGCGGTGGCGTCGAGCGGGCCGCTGCCCGATGCGATGGCGTCGTTTCGCCAGCGCTTTGCGAACGTGGCGCTGCGCGGCTTCGAGCTGCGGCCGCAGCAGATCTTCGAGGGCCTGCGCGAAGGCCGGCTCGACCTGGGGCTGATCTCCACCTGCAACGGCCCCGGCACCAACGCCTTCCAGTGGGAGCCGCTTTTTTCAGTGGCCATGCACCTGTCGGTGCGCGCCGGCCATCCGCTGCGGCGCGTGCGCAAGCTGCAGCCGCTGCTGGACGCCGACTGGCTGGTGCTCGATCCGGTCGACGACGCGGGCAGCCCGCTGGTGAGCACGATGAACATGCACGGGCTGCCGATGCCCAAGCGCATGGTGCACAGCGCGTCGAACCTGCTGGGCCTGCAGCTGGCCACGCAGACCGACCTGATCAGCATGTGGTCGGACTTCGTGTTCCACGGCGCGGGGCCGCTGCGGCTGCAGCCGGGCCTGCTCGAGAAACTGCCGCTCACCGACGCGGTGCCCGACTTCGACGTGTTCCTGGTCTACCGCTCGGCCGACCTCATGACGCACGTGTGCGCCGAGTTCGCGAAGGAGGCGCGCCACCACGCGAAGGCGAACCCGCCGTGGCGGCAGCCCAGGCCGAAGCCCGCGCGCGGCGGCAAGGGCGACGCGGCCTAGGCCGCGGGGGTGCCGCCGCCTTCTTCTTCGTCGCCCGGGTTCTCGGGCCGCGTCATGGTCCAGCTCTGCAGCTTGCCGCCGTTGAACACGGCGTCGACGTACGAGCCGCCGCCGTCGGTCCAGCGGTACAGCTCGGGCTGCGTGTCCTTGGGCGAGCGCAGTTCGCCCAGGGCGCGGGTCATGGCAATGACGTGCATCAGCGTCACGTTCGGCTTGAGCTTGGCGTTGAGCATCACGGCGCTGCGACGTAGCCCACCGGCCGCTCGGCCGCGCGCTTGAGCACCTGCATCGCGCGGTTGAAATGCAACAGCAGGAACATCACGATCGCGCCGCCGGCCAGGGCCACGCCGCCCCAGCCGCCGCTGCGCCAGGCCAGCCCCAGGAGGAGGATGGCGCCCACGGGCACCAGAAATTTCTTGAAATTCATGGCGCGCATTGTCGCCGCCCGCCCGGGGGTGTCCGGCAAAAGACCTCGGGCCGGTCCACGCGGGCCGGCGCGAAGCGGCACCGGCGCATCGCGGTAGCGGCCGTGGCTACCGCCGGGCGCGCGCGGCGGTACTCATCGCCAAAAGCGCGCGGCGGCGGGAGACGAGCGGGCACATTTCGCCGCACGGGCATCTGCCCGGGCCGCTGAAAAGCATATGAATACTTCGCGCTCCGTCACTCTCGTTCGCCTCACCCTCGTCGCCGCGCTCGCGGGCACCGTGCTCAGCGGTTGCTACGTGGTGCCGCTCGGCCAGCCCGCTCCCGTGGTGCCGTCTTCGCAGTCCTATGCCGTCGCGCCGGGACCGATCGCGCAGACCTTCAACGCGCGGCTGTACCCCTCGAATGCGGAGGCCGCGCGCTACGGCGCCGTTGCCGGCACGGTGACCAACGACATGAACGGCCGCGGCCACTTCAACGCACAGATCGGCGGCGAACAGTTTCAGGGGGAAGCAACCCGGGTCGCGGGCTTGCGGGGCACCGGCGTGGCAAATGCCACCGGCAGCCGCGGCGGCAACCTGAGTTGCCAGTACACGATGAACTCGGCCACGTTGGGCAGCGGCCAATGCGTGCTCAACAGCGGACCGGCGTTCACGATGCACATCGGGGGATAGGGAGGGTGGGCCCGGCGCGTCGATGCGCGCCGGGTCATTTTTTCCCCGGAGAACAGCCGGCGACGTGTTGATCAGTCGAGGCGGCGGACCACGTCCATCGCCTCTTCGATGCGGTCGACGGCGTGGATCGTCAGCCCTTCGATTTCCTTCGCGCCCTTCTTGGGCGCGTTGGCCTTTGGAACCACCGCCACGCTGAACCCCAGCTTGGCGGCCTCGCGCAGGCGTTCCTGCCCGCGCGGCGCCGGCCGCACTTCGCCGGCCAGGCCCACTTCTCCGAATGCGATGAAGCCCTTGGGCAGCGGCTTGCCGCGCAGGCTCGAGGTGATGGCCAGCATCACGGCCAGGTCGGCCGCGGGCTCGCTGATGCGCACGCCGCCCACCGCGTTCACGAACACGTCCTGGTCCATGCAGGCCACGCCCGCATGGCGGTGCAGCACGGCCAGCAGCATGGCCAGGCGGTCGCGGTCCAGGCCCACCGACAAGCGGCGCGGGCTCGGCCCGCCGTTGTCGACCAGCGCCTGGATTTCGACCAGCATCGGCCGCGTGCCTTCGAGCGTGACCAGCACCACGCTGCCGGGCACCGGCTCGGCATGCTGGCTCAGGAAGATGGCGCTCGGGTTGGTCACGCCCTTCAGGCCGCGCTCGGTCATGGCGAACACGCCGATCTCGTTCACCGCGCCGAAGCGGTTCTTGATGGCGCGCACGAGCCGGAAGCTCGAATGCGTGTCGCCCTCGAAATACAGCACCGTGTCGACCATGTGCTCCAGCACGCGCGGGCCCGCGAGCGCGCCCTCTTTGGTGACGTGGCCCACCAGCACCACGGCCGTGCCGCTGGTCTTGGCAAAGCGCGTGAGGTGCGCCGCGCATTCGCGCACCTGCGCCACCGAACCGGGGGCGGACGTGAGCTGGTCGGAGTAGACCGTCTGGATCGAGTCGATCACCGCGATGGCCGGGCGCGTGGCGTCGAGCGTGGCGATGATCTTCTCGAGCTGGATCTCGGCCAGCACCTGCACCTGCGAGTGGTCGAGCCCCAGCCGCTTGGAGCGCAGCGCGACCTGCGAGCCGCTTTCCTCGCCCGTCACATACAGCGCGTTCTGCCCCGCGCGCTGCAGCGCATCGACCGCCTGCAGCAGCAGCGTCGACTTGCCGATGCCGGGGTCGCCGCCGATCAGCGTGACGCCGCCCGACACGATGCCGCCGCCCAGCACGCGGTCGAGTTCGTCGAGCCCGGTGGGCGTGCGCGCGACATCGGTCGCCTCGATTTCAGACAGCGTGGCGAGTTCCGACGCGCCCGCCAGCGACGCGAACTGCGTGCCGAAGCGGTTGTTGGCCGGGCCGGCGCCGCCGGCACCCGCGACCTGTTCGATCAATGTGTTCCAGGCGCCGCAGCTCGGGCATTTGCCGAGCCATTTGGGGCTGGTGCCGCCGCATTCACTGCAGACGAAAGTTGTTTTGTCCTTGGCCATCCGTCGAGTTTAGGTGGCCGGGCGGGTGCTCAGTCGTTCGCCTGGAAGTTCACCGCTTTCATGATGGACGCCCATCGCGCCGTGTCCTCGCGCATCGTCTTCAGCAGCGCGTCGGGGCCGTCGCCCACCGGGTACATGCCGTTCTGCAGCAGCTGCTGGCGCACCTCGCGCGTGTTCACCGCGCGCGTGAACTCGGCGCGCAACTGGTCGACCACGGGCTTGGGCGTCTTCAGCGGCGCGTAGTAGGCGAACCAGGCCGTGGCCACCACGTCCTTCAGCCCGCCCTCGACGAAGGTGGGCACGGCGGGCATCAGCGGCGAGCGCTTCTCGCCGCTGGTGGCGATCACCTTGACGCGCCCGCTCGGCAGCATCTGCTGCGCGCCGCCCACGGTGTCGAAGTAGGCCGGCACGGTGCCGCCCATCAGGTCCTGGCGCGCGGGCGTGGAGCCCCGATAGGGCACATGCAACATCGACAGCCCCGCCGAGCGGTTGAGCATCTCGCCCAGAAAGTGCGAGGGCGTGCCCGCGCCGTAAGACGCGAAGCTCGCGCCGCCCGGCTGCACCCTGGCCCAGGCGATGAACTCGGCCAGGGTGTTGGCGGGCACGTCCTTGTGCACCACCAGCGCCAGCTCGAAGCGCGCCGCGTTCAGGAGCGGCTGGAAGTCCTTGATGGGGTCGTACGACAGGTTCCGGTAGCGCTCGGGAACATGGTCATCATGCTGGCCGTGCCCAGCAGCAGCGTGTGGCCGTCGGGCGCGGCGGTCTTCACGGCTTCCACCGCGATGCGCCCCGCGGCGCCCGAGCGGTTGTCGACCACCAGCGGGCCGAGCGACTCGCGCACTTCCTGCGCGATGGCGCGCGTGAGCACGTCCTGCGTGCCGCCGGCGGGCACGCCGATCAGCACGCGGATGGGCGTGCCCGGCGCGATGGCGCGCGGCGCCTGTGGTGCCTGCTGCGCCTGCACGGCGGCGGC
>NZ_MOWM01000181.1 GCF_016082275.1 Variovorax sp. E3 | reverse complement strand
TGATTTTCAGCGCCCAAGAAGTGAGGGCAACGGTGTTCGGCATCGCCTTGTGGTTCGGCGCGCTCTTCGCGCTGCGCCTCATGGCGAAGGCCGATCCGAAGCTGCGACACGTGTACCTGCGGCACCGCCGGTACAAGCCGTACTACCCGGCTCGCAGCACGCCCTTCCGTGACAACACGCCGAGTCAAGGGAAGCAATACAAATGATCGAAGCAATCGCAATTGCCATTGCTGTGCTCGGTGCGGTTCTGTTGCTCATCCTCTTTGCCCGCATCCGGGCTGTCGATGCCGAGCTGAAGCTCAAGAAGCATCGCGCCAAGGATGCCGGCCTGGCCGATCTGCTCAATTACGCCGCCGTGGTCGATGACGGCGTGATCGTGGGCAAGAACGGCTCCTTTATGGCCGCCTGGCTGTACAAGGGTGATGACAACGCCAGCAGCACCGAGGAACAGCGGGAAATGGTGTCGTTCCGCATCAACCAGGCCCTGGCGGGCCTGGGGAACGGCTGGATGGTGCATGTCGATGCTGTGCGTCGGCCTGCGCCGAACTACTCGGAGCGGGGCGTGTCATCGTTCCCCGACTCCGTTTCCTTCGCCATTGACGAGGAACGCCGGCGCTTGTTCGAGGGCCTGGGCGCGATGTTCGAGGGCTACTTTGTCCTGACCGTCACGTGGTTCCCGCCAGTGCTGGCCCAGCGCAAGTTTGTCGAACTCATGTTCGATGACGATGCGGTGGCTCCCGACCATACGGCGCGCACTACGGGCCTGATTGCGCAGTTCAAGCGCGAGATCACCAGCCTGGAATCGCGCCTGTCCTCGGCGGTCAAGATGACGCGCCTGCGCGGCCAAAAAGTCGTGTCGGAAGAGGGCAGGGAAGTCACGCACGATGACTTCCTGAGCTGGTTGCAGTTCTGCGTGACGGGCCTCCATCACCCGGTCATGCTGCCCAGCAATCCGATGTACCTCGATGCGGTAATCGGCGGGCAAGAGCTGTGGGGCGGCGTCGTGCCCAAGATCGGGCGCAAGTTCATCCAGGTGGTCGCCATCGAAGGCTTCCCCTTGGAGTCAACGCCTGGGGTGCTCTCGGCCCTGGCCGAGCTGCCCAGCGAATACCGCTGGTCGAGCCGCTTCATCTTCATGGATCAGCACGAGTCCTTGAAGCACCTGGACAAGTTCCGCAAGAAGTGGAAGCAGAAGATTCGCGGCTTCTTCGATCAGGTGTTCAACACGAATACCGGCTCGATCAACCAGGACGCGGCCGCGATGGTCGGCGACGCCGAGGCGGCCATCGCCGAGGTCAACAGCGGCTTGGTGGCGGCCGGCTACTACACCAGCGTAGTCGTGCTGATGGACGAGGATCGGGAGCGCCTGGCGGCCTCCGCGCTCCTGGTCGAGAAGGCCGTCAACCGCCTGGCCTTCGCGGCCCGTATCGAGACGATCAACACGCTCGATGCGTACCTGGGCAGCTTGCCCGGCCACGGCGTCGAGAACGTGCGCCGGCCGCTCATCAACACGATGAACCTGGCCGACCTGCTGCCGACAAGCTCGATCTGGACGGGCAGCGCCACGGCTCCGTGCCCGATGTACCCGCCGCTGTCGCCGGCGCTCATGCACTGCGTGACGGTGGGCGCTACGCCGTTCCGCCTGAACCTGCACGTGCGCGACCTGGGCCACACCTTCATGTTCGGCCCGACCGGCGCAGGCAAATCGACGCACCTGGGCATCATCGCCGCGCAGCTCCGTCGCTACGCCGGCATGTCGATCTACGCCTTCGACAAGGGCATGTCGATGTACCCACTCGCGGCCGGCATCCGCGCGGCCACGAAGGGCAAGAGCGGCCTGCATTTCACGGTGGCCGCCGACGATGACCGCCTGGCGTTCTGCCCGCTCCAGTTCCTCGAAACGAAGGGGGATAGGGCCTGGGCGATGGAGTGGATCGACACCATCCTGGCGTTGAACGGCGTCAACACCACGCCGGCGCAGCGCAACGAGATCGGCAACGCGATCATGAGCATGCACGCCAGCGGCGCGCGCACGCTCTCCGAGTTCTCGGTGACGATTCAGGACGAGGCGATCCGCGAGGCCATCAAGCAGTACACGGTGGACGGCTCGATGGGCCACCTGCTCGACGCCGAAGAGGACGGCCTGTCGCTGTCCGACTTCACGGTGTTCGAGATCGAAGAGCTGATGAACCTGGGCGAGAAGTTCGCGCTGCCGGTGCTGCTCTACCTGTTCCGCCGCATCGAGCGCGCACTGAAAGGCCAGCCCTCCGTCATCATCCTGGACGAAGCCTGGTTGATGCTGGGCCACCCCGCGTTCCGCGCCAAGATCAGGGAATGGCTCAAGGTGCTGCGCAAGGCCAACTGCCTTGTGCTGATGGCGACGCAAAGCCTCTCCGACGCGGCCAACTCGGGCATCTTGGACGTGATCGTGGAATCGACCGCGACCAAGATTTTCCTGCCTAACGTCTACGCCAGGGATGAGGACACATCGGCGCTCTATCGCCGTATGGGCCTCAACGCGCGTCAGATCGAAATCCTGGCGACTGCCATTCCGAAGCGTCAGTACTACTACGTCTCGGAGAACGGCCGCCGTCTCTATGACCTTGCCCTGGGGCCGATGGCCCTGGCCTTCGTCGGTGCGTCCGACAAGGAATCGGTCGCCACCATCAAGAGCCTCGAAGCCAAGTTCGGCCACGAATGGGTGCATGAGTGGCTGGCCGGCCGTGGGCTGAATCTCAACGACTACCTGGAGGCCGCATGAGCATCGCCGACACCCTCAAGGGCTTGATCTTCAAGAAGCCCGCCAACTCCGCCGAGCCGCGCGATCCGCGCCGCTCGAAGGAACCGCTCGCCGGCGGCCGCCGTGCGGGCGAGGCCGAGAACCCCTACCTGGCCGCGCGCCGCACCTGGAACGATCACGTGGGCGGCGTCGTCTCGCAGCGCCAAACCTGGCAGGTGATAGGCATCCTGTCGCTGTTGATCGCGCTGGCCGGCGTGGGTGGCGTGATCCACATCGGCAGCCAGTCGAAGTTCATCCCCTACGTGGTCGAGGTGGACAAGCTGGGCCAGACGGTGGCCGCCGGCCCGGTGCAGGCCGCAGGGAAGGCCGATCCGCGTGTCATCCACGCCGCCGTTGCGGACTGGATGAGCTGCGCGCGCATGGTGTCGCCTGACGTGGCCTTGCAGCGCAAGTGCGTGTTCAAGGCGTACTCGATGCTCGCCCCCAACGATCCGGCGACGCCAAAGATGAACGAGTGGTTGAACGGCACGCCCGATTCCAGCCCGTTCAAGCGCGCCGAGAAGGAAATGGTCAGCGTCGAGATCAAGACCGTCATCCCGCAAACGCCCGACACCTGGCAAGTCGAGTGGGTGGAAACCACGCGCGACCGCCAAGGCACGCTGAAAGGTCAGCCCGTCACCTGGCGCGCGCTCGTGACTACCTACATCGCCGAGGTCACGCCCAACACCACCGATGAGCAACTGCGGAACAACCCGTTGAGCATCTACGTGCGTGATTACTCCTGGTCCCGCATCCAATGAATTCGAGGTCATCCACCATGAAGAAAACCCTCTCCGCTTTGATCGTGGGCGCTGCTGTGGCGGTGCCCTCCCTGGCTCTGGCCGCCCCTGGCGACGACATTGCCGACAAGTATTTCAACAAGACCAACCCGACGCTGACCGCTCAAGAGCGCGCGGCGCTCGCCATCGCCAAACGGTGGGAAGCGGGGTCGGCGACCGGCATCAAGCCGGTGGCCGGCTCGGGCGGTGCCATCAAGTTCGTGTACGGCGCGCAGCAGCCGAGCATCGTTTGCGCGGTGCTCCAGGTGTGCGACGTGGCCTTGCAGCCCGGCGAACAAGTGAACTCGATCAACCTGGGCGACACGGCCAGGTGGACGGTGGAACCGGCCATCACCGGCAGCGGCGCGACCGAGGTTCAGCACCTCATCATCAAGCCGATGGACGTGGGCCTCGAAACCAGCCTGGTTGTGACCACGAACCGCCGCAGCTACCACTTCCGCCTGCGCTCGCATCGCACCGAGTACATGCCGCAAGTCTCGTTCACGTACCCCGAGGAAGCGCAAGCCAAGTGGGACGCGATCCAGCGCCGCGAGAAGCAGGAACGCACCGACAACACCCTGCCGGCGACGGGCGAGTACCTGGGCGATCTCTCGTTCGACTATGAGCTGTCCGGGTCGGCGAGCTGGAAGCCTGTGCGCGTCTACAACGATGGCCGCAAGACCATCATCGAAATGCCCGGCACGATGCAGCAGACCGAAGCGCCGACGCTCCTGGTCGTGCGCAAAGAGGGCGGCTTGTTCACCGACGACGAAACGGTGCTGGTCAATTACCGCGTGCAGGGCAATCGCTACATCGTGGACACGGTGTTTGACCGCGCGATCCTGATTGCCGGTGTTGGCAGTAGCCAAGACCGCGTGACCATCAGCCGGAGGAAGTGACCATGCGCAAGATCGTCTCTCTCGCGCTGCTCGCCCTCGCCCTGGGCCTCGGCGGCTGCGCAACCACCAGCCAGTACGGCAACTTCGTCCAGTCGGCCGCGCTCGATCAGCAGAAGCTCGCCACCGACGCGGTGCAGCAGCTCGCCACGCTGTACGCGCCGGCGCGCACGCGCCTGGAGCTGCAACAGCCGACGCCCGATCCGTTCGGCCAGGCGCTCGTCAAGTCGCTGCGCGACAAGGGCTATGCCCTCCTGGAGTACGCCCCGGCCGGCGCTTCCACGCAGGCCCCGGCCTCGGCGGCATCGCAGGCGAGCGCACCGGCCACCACGGCCGCGTCGGGCGGCCTGCCGTTGCGCTACGTGCTCGACCAGGCTGGCGACTCGAACCTGTACCGCCTGACCTTGATGGTCGGCAATCAATCCATCACCCGCCCTTACCTGGCGCAAAACGGCACGTTCGCGCGGCCGGGTACTGGGTGCGCAAGGAGTGACGCCATGACAGAAAACGCCGATCAGATGGCACCTGACGCTTCGCCTGGCGAAGTGTCCAAGAAGGCGGGCGTCCGTCGCGTCAACAACATGCCCATGTACATCCTCGGCGGCGTCCTGCTGTCGTTCGTGCTGGTCATGGCCCTGGTCGCGGCGGATCGCGCGGCCAAGCAGAACGCGCCGGCGGACGGCCCCAAGGAGAAGGCCGGCAACACGTCGATGTTCGCCAAGGAGATCGCAGGCGACAAGACCGGCGGCTTGATCGAGCCGGCAAGCCCGCTCAAGGTGCCCGACATGCCGACCGGCCCGGCGTCGGCTCCGCTGGAGATCGCGCGGCCGTCCAACCCGGACGCGCCGCCGGCCCCGCCGGCCAACCCCGGCAACCCGGGCCAGCCGGTGAACGACGACGAGGCCCAGCGCATCCGCATGGCGAAGATGCAGATGTTCGGCGAAGCCGTGAAGGCCAAGACCACCGTGCGCGTGGATGCCCCGCGTAGCAACGGCTCCGCGCCGGGTGGCCCGAGCACCTACACCGGCACGCCGCAGACGCGCGATGAAATGCTGAACCGCATCGCAGCGGTGCAGCAGCAAATCGACGCGCAGCGCAGCAACGATCCGACCGCCGCCTATCAAGCACGCCTGGCGCAGATTCGCGGCATGGGCGTCGGTGGTGGCGGCGCGGCTCCGGCCGCCGGCGGCATGGGCGCGGGCGGTGCGCCGCAGCTCCTGCAAACCTCGACCAGCGGCGGCGGGCGCAACAGCATGGCGCAGTTCGGCCAAGGTGGGCAGGGCGACCGCTGGAAGCTGGATTCGCAGCCGGAAGCGCCGCGCACACCGTTCGAGCTGCGCGCGGGCTTCGTCGTGCCGGCCACGCTCATTTCGGGCATCAACTCCGATCTGCCGGGCCAAATCATGGCCCAGGTCGCGCAGGACGTGTACGACACACCGACCGGCAAGCACCTGTTGATCCCGCAGGGATCGCGCCTCGTCGGCTCGTATTCGAGCGACGTGCCTACGGCCAAGCGCGCGTGCTGGTTGCGTGGCAACGCATCGTGTTCCCCGATGGCAAGGCGATGGACATTGGCGCGATGCCAGGCGCGGACAGCGCGGGATACGCGGGCTTCCACGACCAGGTGAACAACCACTATGTGCGCCTGTTCGGCTCGGCCTTCCTCATGTCCGGCGTGACAGCAGGCATCACCTACAGCCAACGCCAGAACCAGGCCACAAACACCTATGGCGCACCGAGCGCCAGCAGTGCCCTAAGCGAAGCCCTCGGCCAGCAGCTCGGCCAGGTTACGGCGCAACTCATCGCCAAGAACCTGAGCATTTCGCCGACGCTGGAAATTCGGCCGGGGTATCGCTTCAACGTCGTGGTCACGAAGGACATGACGTTTTCCAAGCCGTACCGTTCCTTCGATTACTAACGCCATAGGAGAAAAGCACCATGAAGCCGAAGTTTTTAGCCGCTAAATTGGCCCTCGTCATTGCTGTTTCGAGCACGCTGGCGGTCACACCTGTGCAGGCTGGCATCCCCGTCATCGACGGCACCAACCTGTCGCAGAACATCATGACGGCCATCGAATCGGTGGCCCAGACGCTCAAGCAAATTGAGCAGTACAGCACCCAGCTCCAGCAGTATCAAAACCAACTCCAGAACACGATGGCCCCGGCCGCGTATATCTGGGATCAGGCGCAATCGACCATCAACGGGTTGATGAACGCGGTCAACACGCTGGATTACTACAAGACCCAACTCGGCAGCCTGGACAGCTACATCGGCAAGTTCCAGGACGTGAACTACTACAAGAACTCGCCGTGCTTTACGGCGGCAGGGTGCTCCGACGCGGAACGCGCAGCACTTCGGAATGTGGCCCAGCTCGCGAGCGAGTCGCAGAAGAAGGCCAACGATGCCTTGTTCAAGGGCCTCGATAGGCAGCAAACGAATCTCACGGCCGATGCAGCGACGTTGCAGCGTCTTCAATCGGCAGCGCAGGGCGCGCAGGGCCAAATGCAGGCCATCGGCTACGCCAACCAGCTCGCCAGCCAGCAGGCCAACCAGCTCTTGCAGATTCGTGGCCTGCTGATCGCGCAGCAGAACGCGATGGCAACCAAGATGCAGGCCGACGCCGACAAGGAAGCCCAGCAGGCGGCAGCGGCCGCACAACTGCGCCAGGGCAGCTACCGGGCCAGCCCGGCGCGCACCTGGTAAGGGGGATTCATGAAAGCAATCAAGGCTCTGTCCTTGGCCTCGGCCGCCCTCGTGGCGGCCTTGGTCGCCGGCTGCGACAACAAGCCGGCCACGGCCCCCATGCCGGAAGTGAACGACGAGAACTGCAAGCCCGAGAACATCGCCAAGATCGAGGACAAGGGCGTCCAGCAGGCTTTTTCGTCGCTGTGCTTGCGTCGTGGTGGGGATTTCAAGCCCAGCCCGAAACGCGAATGGTGAGGTGCTGACGATGAGAATGCCAGCCAATCTAAAAACCCTCGCCCTGCCGCTGTTCGTCTGGCTGGCGTTCTTCGCGGTCGATGCCCACGCGGCCATCGACAACGCCGGCGTGTTCGATAGCGTGCTGGATCGCTACCAGGCCGCCGCGAGCGGCTGGGCCGGTGTCATCACCACGGCCGCAACCTGGCTCTTCTGGACGCTGGTTGTGATCTCGATGGTCTGGACGTTCGGCATGATGGCCTTGCGCAAGGCCGACATTGGCGAGTTCTTCGCGGAGTTCGTCCGCTTCACGATCTTTACCGGCTTCTTCTGGTGGGCGCTAACCAACGGCCCTAACTTCGCCTCGTCCATCTATGCGTCGTTGCGGCAGCTCGCCGGCAACGCGACGGGCCTGGGCAATGCTCTGTCGCCCTCGGGCATCGTGGACGTGGGCTTTGCGATCTTCGACAAGGTGATGGATCAGTCCTCGGTGTGGTCGCCGGTGGACAGCATGGCCGGCATCCTCATGGCCGTGGCGATCCTGGTCATCCTGGCCCTGGTCGGTGTGAATATGCTTCTGCTGCTCGCGTCGGGCTGGGTGCTCGCCTACGGCGGCGTGTTCTTCCTCGGCTTCGGTGGTTCGCGCTGGACTTCCGACATGGCGATCAACTACTACAAGGTCGTCCTGGGCGTGGCCGCGCAGCTCTTCGCAATGGTGCTCCTGGTGGGCATCGGCAAGACCTTCCTCGATGACTACTACTCGCGCATGAGCGCCGGCATCAGCCTCAAGGAAATGGGCGTGATGCTGATCGTCGTCATCATCCTCTTGGCGTTGGTCAACAAGATTCCGCCGCTCATCGCCGGGATCATCACCGGCGCGAGCGTGGGCGGTGCCGGCATCGGCCAGTTCGGTGCAGGTGCTGCGTTGGGTGCCGCAGGCATGGCAGCAGCAGCGGCCGCGACCGGCGGCGCCGCTCTGGCCGCCGGCGCAGCCTCGGCCGCCGGTGGTGCCTCTGCCGTCATGGCCGCCTTCTCGAGGCCAATGAGAACGTGTCGGCAGGCACGGACGTTATGTCGGCCTTCTCGGGCGGCGGCAGCTCGGGCGGCGGTGCGGGCGGCGGCGGCGACGCCGGCACCGGCAGCACGCCCTTCGCTCAGGCTGCGGGCTTTAGCGGCAGCTCCGGCGGTGGCTCTTCGTCGGGTGGCGGCAGCCCCTCGACCGGCAGCAGCTCGGGCAGCTCGAAGGGCGGCGATAAGGGCGGCGGCAAAGCCGACGCGGCGGCCAGGGCAGCAGCTCGACGGCCAGCACCGGCAGCAGTGCCGACAAGGCCGCCAAGAACGAACCCAAGCCCGCCGGCGGGGCAGGGCAAGGGCAGCAGGCCGCACCGGGCAGCACCGGCCCCGGCTTGCTCGCATCGGCCGCATCGGCCCTCGCACGGCCGGCCGCATCGCCGCCGACGCCGGCGCGAACTTGGCGAAGGGAACCGCCGATGTTGCCAAGGCCAAAGCCGCGAGCCTGCGCGAAGCCGCAGCCGAGCGGATCGCCGACACCACTGGCGGAAAGATCGCCGCCGCGATCAAGGCGCAAGGAAGCGGCACGGCCGAGAACATCGACGTGCCCGACCAGCAGCCCGCGCCGAGCTTCGGCGACAACAGCCTGGCAGGCGGCCCTGCCGATGCCGATCCCGAGTCCGAAGTAGCTGCGTTCGCCAACCGCGAGCAAGGCCGCGACGGCACAACTGCGTAACCAAGGAGAGTCCAACCATGAAGAAGAAACTGTTTGCCCTGGCCGCCCTCGTGGCAGCCCTCGGATCGACCGCCGGCACGGCCAGCGCGCAAGACGTGCTGACCGGCGACACGCGCCTGGCCTGCGAGGCGATCCTGTGCCTGTCGTCGGGCACGCGCCCGAGCGAATGCACGCCGTCGCTGTCGCGGTACTTCAACATCACGAAGCGCAAGCTGTCGGACACGATCCGCGCCCGCCTGAACTTCCTCCAGCTTTGCCCGGTGGCGAGCCAGACGCCGGAAATGCAGTCGCTCGTGTCGGCGATCTCGCGCGGCGCTGGCCGTTGCGACGCGCAGTCGCTGAACTCGACGTTGGTGATGTGGACGGGCGGCTACGACGATGGGCGCACGTACATCAGCAACCAGTTGCCTGACTACTGCGGGGCCTACACCGGCCACGCCTACACCGACTTCGCCAGCAGCGGCACGCTGCCGCGCTATGTCGGGACGCCAGAGCGGGGCGGGTATTGGGTCGAAGCGCGCGACTATGACCGCGCCTTGGCCGAGTACAACGAACGCATCCGGCGCGAGGACGAAGAGCGCCGCCGTCAGTCCTGGCTGAACTGAGGGAGGGGAGGGCATGCCGTTCTTCGCCGATCTGCCGCCGCAGCTCCAGGAGCGCGTCGTCTGCTCGATCTCGGCCGCCGTCAAGTACGAGGTGCCGGTCAACATCGTGTTGGCCGTCGCCGAGAAAGAGGGCGGCAAGCCGGGCCAGTGGGTGCGCAACTCGAATGGCACGCATGACGTTGGCCCGATGCAGTTCAACACCGCGTACCTGGGCGACCTGGCCCGATACGGCATCACGGCGAACGATGTGGCGGCTGCCGGCTGCTACTCGTTCGACCTGGCCGCCTGGCGGCTGCGGATGCACATCCGCAACGACAAGGGCGACCTCTGGACGAAGGCGGCGAACTACCACTCGCGCACGCCGCAGTACAACGCGGTGTACCGGGCCGACTTGATGCGCAAGGCGTCGAAGTGGGCCGATTGGCTCGAAGCTCGGTTCGTCACGCTTGACGTGACGAAGGCCGGGGCCACGCCCTCGACGCCCAGCCAGCCCGCGACGGTGGCCCAGCGGGCGACGCCGGCGGCCAGGCCGGCACCAGCACCCCAGCAGGCCGCCCCAGCGGCCGCAGCAGCTCGCAGCGTGTCGGTGGCCGGCTACGTGCCCCGCACGGTGTCTTTCAACACTTCACGCGAGGGGTCGGCCGAGTAGGCCGGCTCTTCCGATTTAGCGGCTAAACATGGACAAATTCCACGCCTTCATGATGCGGTACACGCTGGGCGTCGGCCGGTTGCTTCAAGCCTATTGCAAGTGGGCGGAAGGGCAGGCCAAGAACCAGCTCGATTTGCTTCTGCTGGGCCTCGGCCCGATCTTCGCCTTGGGCCTTCTGCTGTGGGCGCTGCCGGCGTGGATCGGCAAGCCCATCGCCTTCGTGCTCTCACTGCCAGCGCTCTACATCATCTTCCTGGTGCTGCGCGCCTACGCGATTCGCGGGGGCCGGCGCTGATGAAGGCCCTGCGGATTCCTGATGGAACCGTCGAAGCGTTGAAGTGGCTCGCACTGGTTCTCATGACCGGCGATCACGTCAACAAGTACCTGTTCAACGCGACGCTGCCGGTGCTGTTCGAGGCCGGCCGCGTGGCGCTCCCCCTTTTCGTGTTCGTCCTGGCCTACAACCTGGCCCGGCCGGGCACGCTCGAACGCGGCGTGTACGGCCGCACCATGTCGCGCCTGGCGATGTTCGGCGCGCTGGCCTCCGTGCCCTTCGTGGCCCTCGGCGGCCTGTACGCCGGTTGGTGGCCGCTCAACGTGATGTTCACGCTGCTGGTCGTCACGGCCACGGCTTACCTGGTCGAACGTGGCGGCAAGCTGCACCTGGCGGCCGCCGGCGTGGTGTTCCTGGTCGGCGGCAGCTCGGTCGAATATTGGTGGCCGGCCGTGGCTTTCGGCCTGGCGGTGTGGTCGTACACGCGCCGGCCGAGCTGGGCCGCCGCGGCGGTCGCGGTGCTGGCCTGCGCGGCCCTGTGGTTCGTCAATCGCAACCTGTGGGCCTTGGCAGCCCTGCCGGTGCTCTTCCTGGCCTCGCGGGTGGATGTGCGCGTGCCGCGCCTGCGCTGGGCCTTCTACGCCTATTACCCGCTGCACCTGGCCTCGCTCTGGTTGATCCGCATCCCCATGAGCAAGGCCGGCTACCTGTTCTTCTGATTGGAGTCCTGCCCCATGCGAAAACCCGTTCTTCTGGCCCTCTCTCTGGCGTTCCTGGTCAGCGCGCAAAGCGCACTGGCCGCCGGCGACGCCGGCAACTTCGGCACGCCGATCAAGTCCGGCGTATCGGTGTCCTTCCCCGACAGCAGCGCGACATTCGAGCCGACGCCAGAGGCCCTGGAGCTGCTGGCCGACGCTAGGAATGCGGCGATCATCTACATCAGCGGGCGCACCAGCACACTACGGCCCAGCGCGGCCGATGAGGCCCTTGCACTACGCCGTGCGCTCTCGGCCAGGTCGTACTTGGTGGCGCGCGGCGTCTCGCCGCTCAAGATCATGGTGAACTTCGCATCGGCCGCCGATTTCGTGGCAGACAACTCGACGGCCGAGGGCCGGCGCGAGAACCAGCGCGTGGACATTGAGGTGGTCTACATCCCCACCTACTGAGCGATCCGGCATCGCCATTCCTGGCGGTGCTGCAGGTCGCTCCAGCAGCTTCGCATCGTCGGCTCTGACGATGCAGGCCCGGCCGGCTTCCCTTGACAGCATCGCCATTTCTGACGATGCTGGCCAAGTCCCGATTTACTCCAGGAAGAAGGCCATGAGATACCCCGGCGGCAAGGGCGGTGCCGGCGTCTACCAGACGATCATCAACAACATCCCGCCTCACGACACGTACATCGAAACGCACCTGGGCGGCGGCAACATCCTGGAGCGCAAGCGGCCCGCTGCCCGCAGCGTCGGCATCGACGTTGATCCCGAGGTGATCGAGGTCTGGCAGCAGCTCGACGTGCCCGGCCTGGAGCTGCACCACGGCGACGCCGTGGCCTGGCTGGAGTCCCACCAGTTCACCGGCTCCGAGTTCGTCTACGCCGATCCGCCCTACGTGATGGACAGCCGGCGCGGCGGCAAGCTATACCGCCACGAATACGACGACGCCGACCACGTGCGGCTGCTCGACGTGCTGGCCGGCTTGCCGTGCGCGGTGATGGTGTCGGGCTACAGCTCAACGATCTATGACAGCTCTCCCTTGGCGTCATGGAGAACCATCGACTTCAACGCGATGACGCGCGGCGGCATCGCTATCGAACGGCTGTGGATGAACTACCCCGAGCCGGCCGAGCTGCACGATCTGCGCTACCTCGGCAGCAACTTCCGCGAGCGCGAGCGCATCAAGCGGAAGAAAGCCCGCTGGCAAGCGAAGCTCGCCAAGCTCGATCCGCTGGAGCGGGCGGCGATCATGGAATGCCTGCGCGAGCTGGAGGCGGCCGAGTAGGTCACGCCTGCGCCTGGTTGTGCAGCGCCCATACGCGCTTGACCTGGCTTTCACTGCACCCGGCCAGCCTGGCCGTCTCTGGAATGCTGTGGCCTGCGCTGCGCAGCGCCACGATGCGTTCATGCACCTTTGTGTTGGCCTTGCGGCCGGTGTAGCGGCCGGCGTCCTTCGCCAGCTCGACGCCCTGCCGCTGCCGCTCGCGGCGATCCTCGTAGTCGTCGCGGGCCATCTGCAACGCCAGCTTCAAAAGCATGTCCTGGATCGACTCCAGCACCACCTTTGCCACGCCCTTCGCCTCGGCGGCCAGGTCGGATAGATCGACCACGCCAGGGACAGCCAGGCGCGCGCCCTGGGCGCGGATCGAGGCCACGAGGCGTTCGGCCTCGGGCAGCGGCAGGCGGCTGATGCGGTCGATCTTCTCCGCAACGACGACTTCACCGGGTTGCAGGTCGCCGATCATGCGCAGCAGCTCGGCGCGATCGGCGCGAGCGCCCGAAGCCTTCTCGCGGTAGATGCCGGCGACGTAGAAGCCGGCGGCCCTGGTGCTCTCCACGATGGCGGCCTGCCTGGTCAAGTCCTGCTCGTCGGTGCTGACGCGCAAGTAGATGCGCGCGACCTTGAAAGCGACGCCGGCGGCCTGGTGCTCGGTCGGCGTCCGCATGATGCGGTCGGCACCTTCGACCAGGCCATCGCCGCCGACGCGCAGCGGTGGCGTCTTGGCGAGCGCCTGGCGCGCTGCGCGTGACTGGCGCGGCATGGCCGCAATCTGTGTTTCCTGGGCGGTGCGCGGCGTGATGATCGCGCTGCGCTTCGCCTTGGTCTTGTGTCATTTTCAGAAGGCGATAGCACGAATTATCAAAAGTCGGCCGCACGGTTTTTTCTGACGGTTGACGTCACCTCAGAAAACGGAAAATAAAGCACGCTTAGGCGTAGTTCCCTTGGCTACACCGCGTCGGTACTGCGCGGTTCTTTCTTCCCTTGCAGTGAAGCAATCAGCGGGCAAGAAACATTCCCCTGCCGCAGGTGGCAGGCACACACAAGTTCGGAAAGCACCGACTCCATACGCGCCAAGTCAGTCATTTTTTCGCGCACGTCCTTGAGCTTGTGCTCGGCCAGACTACTGGCTTCCTCGCAATGGGTGCCATCCTCCAGCCGCAGCAGTTCGGCTATTTCATCCAGACTGAAGCCCAGCCGCTGGGCTGATTTCACGAACCGCACCCGCGTTACATCCGCCTCGCCATAGCGGCGGATGCTGCCGTAAGGCTTGTCCGGCTCCGGCAACAAGCCCTTGCGCTGATAGAACCGGATGGTCTCTACGTTGACCCCGGCCGCCTTGGCGAAAACGCCGATGGTCAGATTTTCCAAATTGTTTTCCATATTGCTTGACTCCGTACATGACTACGGAAGTAAGGTTACGCTATCCAATTTAAATTCGAAAGGACACGCGCATGTCTGAACCACAAAACGGGCGCGGGGCGCTCTTCGCCGGCGGGCTGGCTGCCATCCTCGCCTCGGCCTGCTGCCTGGGGCCGCTGGTTCTGGTCACCTTGGGGTTCAGCGGCGCTT
>NZ_MOWM01000180.1 GCF_016082275.1 Variovorax sp. E3 | reverse complement strand
CTGCCGCGGCCGCCTGCGCGCGCGCCGCTCGCGTTGCGCCTTCTTTTCCTCGGCGATCTGCTCGGCGGTTTTCTCGAGCACCGGCGCGGGCGCTTGCGCCGGTTGCCACCATGCGGGCCACGGCGCGTGTCCGGCGGCGGACTGTTTGCGGAACTGGCCCGCGGGCAGCGTGCGTGGCGATGCTGGTTGCGCGGCCGGCATGGCGACAGCGCCGCCCCCGTGCTTCGCGGCCAGCGCGCGAACACGATCGACATATGGCGCGCCGCGCGCCGCATCCGTCATTGCGATGAAGTTGGCGTAGCCGCGCAGCGCGCCGATCACGTCGCTGTTGCCGTTCCATTGAAGGCCTTGCGGCCCGTGCCGCTCGGCCTGGTGCAGCACCGCGCGAAAACGCCGCAGCGTGTCGCGGTCGAGCGAGAGCTTGTCGTTCACCACGATGCCCGTCACATGCTGCTGCTGGTGCTTGCGCATGACCTGCTGCTTGTCGGGATGCACCGTGAGGCCTTCGCTGGCCACGATCTGCTTCACGCGCCACAGCAGCTTGCCGGTGTCGCGGCTGTGCTGCGGCCCGGCAGAGAACGTCAGGTCGTCGGCATAGCGCGTATAGCGAAAGCCGAGCTTGGCCGCGCTCGCGGCCAGCCGCGCGTCGAGCCGGCGGCACAGCAGGTTGGTGAGCATGGGGCTGGTCGGCGCGCCCTGCGGCAGCACGCGCTCGCCGCGCGCGACGAAGTAGCGCCGGCCGTCGAGCTGCACTTCGTCGGTCGGCGCCTCGGTGCACACCAGCGCCAGCAGGCTCGCCACCTGCGACGAATAGCCGAGCTGGCGGAACACGCCGCGCACGCGGCGCATGCCGATGGAGGGAAAGAAGTCTTTCAGGTCGAGGTTGATCACCACGTCCTGTCCCACGTGCGGCGCCGCGTTCGTCAGGATCGAGCGGCCCGGCAAGAAGCCGTGTACCGCCTCGTGCACCGGCATCTTCGCGAGGATGTTGTCGAGCACCCAGTACTGCGCGCGTTTCATGCGCGGCATGGGCGCGGAGATGTGGCGCTCGCCGCCGCTCTTCTTGGAAATGGTGAAGCGCTGGTAGTGGCTCACGCTCGCCACGTCGCGGTGCCACGCCAGGAAGCGCAGCTCGCCCAGGCCGATGCCCATGGCCGTGGCGATGTCGCCCGCGTGGCCCAGCACGGGCAGCGCGTTGTGCGCGAGCTTCTCGGCGTCACTCAGCGTTTCGCCCAGGCCGCCCGACACGCCGTCGCCCACGTAGAGCAGCTCGCGCTGGCGCCGGTCGTGCCACGCCACGGCGCGCGCATGGCGGCCCTGTGCCAGGCGCTGGCGCGTTTCCTCGCGGCGCTCGCGGGCCTTGGCCATGCGCTCCTTGCGCATCGTTTTCAGGGCCTTGTCGCGGTCCTCGATGCCGCGAAGCTCGGTGCCGAGATTGCTCAGCGCCGTCTGCAGCTCGGTTTCGCGGCGGATCAGTTGCGCCTCGACCGTGGGCTGCGCGGTTTCCCGTGGCCAGAAGCCCAGGCGCTGCATTTCCTCGAGGATCACTTCCTGCTTCGAGCCCTTGCGGATGCGCTCGTAGAGCTGCTCGCGCGTGAGGGCCGAGTCGGGAATGGAAGAAGCGGGGGGAGACTGCATGGTCATGGCGCTGCGCCACCGGCCGATGCACTGCTGAAGATAAAAATTGCGAACGGAGCGGGAATCTCGTCGAAGAGCCTCGGGACTGGAGGGCTCCACTCGACGCCGTACGTGCATGGTGGCGCCGATGAGCTTCGAGGAAGCCGCACTGTTGTCGCGCCACCATGCATGTACGGCACAGTGAAGAGACGTCCAGTGACGCTTGGGAAGTGCTGTGTGCGAGGGTGGCGATACGCCATCCGGATTGCAAGAGCCTTCCCGCTCCGTTCGCAAAAAGCAGTGTATCAGCCGATGCGTGCGGTCCTTTCCTGTTCTGTCGTCGTTGTTGCGTTCTGGATCGCGGCGGTGGCCGGCGCGGCCGACAGCCGCAGCGCGAGCATGTGCTCGCACGGCCCCTTGGTCATGCGGTGGCGCACGAAGTGGCTGCACTGGCAGTCGCCCGAGGCCACGCGCTGGTCGGTGTCCAGCTGCAGGCTCACGAGGTATTCGCGCTGGCCCGAAACGCCCTTGCACTTGCCGCTCAGCGTGAGGCCGCCGTCGGGTCGCGCCAGCGTCTTCACGTTGGCGATGCGGCGCGCCTGCACCAGCTCGGCGGCGGCTTCTTCCTCGGGGCTGGCGTAGCGCAGCTTGTCCATGGGCAGCGGCTCGCGGCTCAGTTCGCGCAGGCGCCACACGCCGTGCGCCAGGTCGTACACCACGCGGCCCGCTTGCACATAACCGCCGAGCGCGGCATCGACCGTGAGCGTCGACAGGCCCGTGGCTGCGGCCAGCTCGGCCGTGGTCGCGCGCCAGCGTTCGCCCAGCGCCGCGAACACGCGCAGCTGGCTGTCCTGGTCGACCGTGTGGCGCGGCTGCAGCAGCTCGAAGTGGCCGTTGCGCGACCAGTCGTTGGCGGTCCAGCCCGAAAGGCCGAGCGTGAATTCCATGTCGGGCAGCTGCGCCACCCAGAAGCTCGGCATGCCCGTGCCCAGCAGGTGCACGGTAAAGCCCTGCGCCACCGGCACCAGCCGCTCCAGCTGCAGCAGCCGGCGCCGGCCCCACACGCGGATGTCGGTGTCGGACGTGGCGCTGTGCGTGGAGCGCGGGCACACCAACTCGTGGCCCCAGGGCTCGAAAAGAATGCGCACCGGCTGCCCCGGCCGCAGGATGAAGCGCAGCGAGCGCGGGCCCACGCGCTCCTTGCGCCGGCGCAGCACCAGGCAGATGTTGTGCACGTCCATCGGGTGCAGTTGCAGCCGCTGCGCGGGCAGCAGCATCGCGCTGCTCACCTGCAGGAAGCCGCGCACCCAGCTGTCGGGCACGTCGATCTTCGGCTCGTGGAAGGCCGGGTCGTTGTCGCTTTGCACCTGGAAGCCGCTGGGGTCGATGGCCAGGCGCGTGGCCTTGTAGTCGCGGATCTTCTGGAACTCGTCGTACAGCGACTCCGAGTAGTCGACGTGGTGGTGCCGAAGGCGTGGTCGCTCACGCGGTCGAACACATCGTGGCTGCACGAGAACATGCCGTAGCTCGACTCGTCCTGGCTGAAGCACTCGAAGAACACGCGGTCGGGGTGTACGGTGATCACCGGGTCGAGCACGAACCACGCCTCGCGGTTGACCTTGTAGATGTGGTCGAAGTAGCTTTTCTGCGCACGCATGAAGGGCTGCAGCACTGCCGACTTGCGCTTGCGCAGGTCGGCCAGCTCGTCGCGCAGCGGGGCCATCTGCGCCTTCAGCTCGTCGCTGCGCGTCATGAACTGCGCGAGCAGTTCGCCTTCCTGCCCGGCCAGCCATTCGAGGTACGCGCTCTTGTCGCGCGGCTGGAAGCGCAGGTCGCCCACCACCACGTCGTGCAGCGCCGACATGCCTTCGCGAAACGGCAGGTGGCGGTTGATGTCGGCCACGAAGTGCACCGGTGCGCGCAGCGTGTCGGGCGCGAACTGCAGCGCGGTGCTGTCGGCCGTGTGCTGCGCGCCGGAGTGGCCGAAGTAGCGGTACTGGAATCTCATGCGGCGGGCCCTCCGCCCTGGGGTGCGGCAGGCAGCGCGCGGCGCGGCGCAACGCTGCGCACGGGGGCGGTCTGCAAGGGGTTGTCGAGCGCGGGGAATTGCGACTGGATGCCGCGCAGCCCCGCCACGTACTGCGCGCGCTCGGTGATGGCGCCGGTGACGGCCTGCCGCGCGAACACGCGCGCGACGATGCGCGCGATGTCTTCCGAATGCGCCGCCTGCGCCGCCAGGAACTGCATGACGCGCGCCTTGGCCAGCCGGCCGCGGTTGGCCTGCGACAGCACGCTCAGGAAGTAGGGCTCCAGCCGCGCGAGCACGTCGGGCTTCTGCCCGGCCGCCGAGGCCAGCCAGTTGGTGACGAACAGCTGCATGCCCGGCGACGGGTGCTGGCTCAGTTGCAGCATGTAGGTGGTGACGTCGGTCACGTCGAAGTGCGTGGTGAGCAGCTCGCGGCCCAGGCGCTGGCGCCCGCGTCCTTGTGGTCGCACAGCCGCACCAGCAGCGCGGGCGTCCACTGCGGCGCTTGGCCCTGCGCGCCGAACCACTGGCGGGCCCAGTCGCGCGCGTCGTTCCAGCGGCTGTCGAACATGCGCAGTGCGTCGCCCAGGTTGGCCAGCGTGCGCTCCGGTTGCCCCGCGAGCTGGTCCATGGCCCAGCGGCGAGCGGCGGCGGTGTCGACGAGGCCCAGGCTCGCGGTCTGCAGCACGTCGAAGTCTTGCGGTGCATGTTGCGGCAGCAGCCATGCGCCGAGCTGTTGCGCGCCCTTGCTGCGCGCTTCGAGCAGGCGCAGCGCGACGGCGGGCTCGCCCCGGCGCGTGTGCATGGCGAGCGGGCCTTGCAGCCATTGCAGCAATGCGTCGAACACGCCCTCGGCAGCCTCGGCGCGGAACAGTTCATCGCGCAGCATCGGCATCAGCTTCGCGCCGAAGTCCGGATGCTGCGGCAGCAGCTGTGCGAGCTTCGGTGCGACGGCCGCGCGAACGGCGGGCATCGGGCTTGCGCAGAAGGCCGCGAACAGCTCGGGCTGGCCGACCAGCGTGTCGTCGGGCAGGGCGGTGAAGAGCCGCACGCCCGCGCCGCGCAGGCGCTGGTCGTCGGACTGCAGCAGGCGCGTGAGCACGGCCACCGGCAGGCCCTGCACCGACGCGGGGTGCAGCAGCAGCCATTCGGCGGCCGTGGCCACCACGTCGGGGGCGGGGTGGTCGAACAGCGCGAGCAGTTCAGGCAGCGGGGCCTTGGCTGCTGCCGCGCGCAGCAGGCCCTGCAGGGCCCACTGCAGGTTCTCGCAGATGGCGGCCAGCTCGGGCGTCTCGGCATCACTGGTCGCGAGCCATGCGAGCAGTTCGACGCACAGCGCATCGAGCACCGACAGGTTCGACGCGGCCGCCTGCAGCAGCAGGCGCGACGCGCGGCGCACTTCGGCGTCGGCCGAGGTCAGCAGGATCAGCAGCAGCTCGACCTGCTGGCCGTAGAGGCCCGGGTCGCGCGTGATGCATTCGAGCGCATAAGCGCGCGCCTCGTCGAGCGGGGAGCGCAGCAGGGCGGGCAGCCAGGGCAGCGGTGGCGCGCCGGCCGCGATGCGCTCGCGCGCGATGCCCAGCGCGAAGCGCGCGGTGTCGTGCCAGCTGCTGGCGAGCAGGCCTTCGACGATGGGCGCTTCGAGCGCTTCGCGGAAAGGCTTGTTGTCTTGCAGCGCGCGGGCCGCGAAGGCATGCACGGCGGCGCAGCGGCCTTGCTGCATCAGCTGCAGCAGCGCTTGCGGATGGCGGTCCCAACGCTCGGGCCAGGCCTCGGTGCGGTTCACGCGCAGCGTGGGCAACGGCGTGTGGCGGCGCCAGCGCAGGCCGCCGCGCTGGGCCTCCCATTCGTCGTCGTGGCGGTGCAGCAGTTGCATCAGCACCAGCCACGTGCTGTACGGGCCGGTGTGCCAGCGGCTGGGCTCTTCGCTCCAGCGCGGGTCGCGTTGCTGGCCGGCGGTGCCGGCGTCGGCATCGTCGGCCGCGAGCAGCACGCCCATGGCCAGCTGCAGCCAGCTCGCCTCGTCGGCCGTGCCGGCCAATGCCAGCCGGCGCAGGCTGCGCCAGGTGCGGCGGCGCAGGTAGTCGCGCGTGCGGTGGCTGTAGGCCAGGCGGCTGTCGGGCCGCGCGATTTCTTTCGCGACCTCGACGTAGCGGCCGTTGGCCATGGCCCAGCGTCCGCCCGAACGGAAGGCGGCGCGCTGCGTTTCGAGCCGCTGGTGCAGCACGCCGAGCAGCGCGTAGTCGCCCGCGAACTCGGCGCCCTTGTAGAGCCGGCGCCATGCGCGGAAGCTGCCGGCGGCAAGCTGCAGCGTCTGCGCGATTTCTCGCAGCGCCGCATGCACCAGGCTGTCGTCGGCGGGGCCTTCGAGCAGCGACAGGTCGAACAGCTGCTCGACCCACGCCGCGTACTTGATGCCGTTCCACAGCGCGGTGTCGGCCAGGTGGTCGCGCAGCCGCGGCATGGCCTGCGCGGTCGGCAGTTCGAGCAGCTCGGCCCAGGCGCGGCGCAGGGCAGCGGGCCAGTCGTCGGCGATGCGCGCCATTTCGCTGGCACGCTGGTCTTGCGGCCAGAGACTCAGCGCGGCCCAGCGCGCCGCGCGCGTGACCACGGGCGTGCGGCCGCGCTGCGACAGCTCGCGCATCGCCTCGAAGGCGCCGCCGTCGCTGCAGCGCCCGATGGCCCACGCAATGCAGTAGTCGAGCATCGGCTCGCCGGTTTCGAGGAGGTCGATGAGCCGGGGCACGGCCGCCGCCAGCCGGCGCTCGCCGATGCGCCACACCACGCGGCTCTGGCGCACCGGCGGCAGCAGGCGCCAGGCGTCGGGATGGATGCTGGCGAGCAGCACGGCGTCGCCCGGATGCGGAAGCGCGACGGGGGCTGATGGCGCTGCGGCAGCGGCTGGAAGCGCCGTGCCTTCGACTACGTAGCCCTGCGCGATCTGCGCCGCCACGGCCTGTTCGAACGCAGCGGTCGCGGCCTCCAGCGGCAGCGGCGAGGGGGTGTAGACCGTTTCCTTCCACTGCTGGCCGTCGCGGCTGGTGCTCACGTGCACCACGTGGCCCGGGGCTTCCGGCAGGGCGAACAGTTCCACGGTGCTGAAGCCCGAGGCGCCCAGCGCGCCCGGCTTCATGCGGATCAATTTCTCGGAGCGAATGCGCTTCACGCGGAGGCCTCCCTGCCTTCGGGTTTGGATGCTTGTGCTTCTTGTGTCGCCGCGCATCTTAGCGGGCATGCGCGGCGCTGGCGCGTGTGTAGCATCGCGCGCTGCGGGTACATCCGCCAACAGGCAGGCAAAGAGCGCAATGGCGAATACGGAACACTTACAACAGTCGAGTTTTCTCTACTTCACGGGGCAGGGCTCGGACAAGGTCTACCAGGTCCACCTGCGTCCGAAGGACGAGGGCTGGGTGGTCGACTACGGCAACGGCCGGCGCGGCGGCACCCTGGCCACCGGCACCAAGACCAGCAGCCCGCTGGCCTACGAGGCGGCGCTGAAGATCTACGACAAGGTCGTGAAAGAAAAGACCACCAAGGGCTACACGCCCGACCAGTCCGGCGCGCTCTACACCTCGAGCGACCTGGCCGGCCGCGTGAGCGGCGAGTTGCCGCAACTGCCCACGCTGATTGCCGAGGAACAGGCGGCGCGCTACCTCGACGACCCCGCCTGGGGCCTGCAGGAAAAGGCCGATGGCGAAAACCGCATCCTGCTGATCGAAGGCGCCGCGGTGCGCGGCACCAACCGGCGCGGCCTGTTCGTCGACATTCCGCAGGCGTGGGTCGGTGCTGCTGACTCGGTGGCTGGACGCACCGTGATCGCGGGCGAGCACGTGGGCGACGGCTTCCTGGCCTTCGACCTGCTGGAGCTGGCCGGGCAGGACCTGCGCGGCGCGCCGTTCATCGAGCGCTTCGGGCACCTGCAGAAAGCCGCGAGCGCCGTGCCGTGGATGACCGTGCTCGCGCTCGAACTCAGCGCCGAAGGCAAGCGCGCCCGCGCCGCCGAACTGCTGGCCGCGCACGGCGAGGGCTACGTGCTCAAGGCGCTCGACGCGCCGTTCTCGGCCGGCCGCAGCACCGCGAGCCTGAAGTTCAAGTTCAACCAGAGCGCGACCTGCGAAGTGATCCGCGTGAACGCGCAGCGCTCGGTGGCCGTGGGCCTGCGCGACGAGGCCGGCGCGATGCTCGACCTCGGCAACGTGACGGTGCCGCCCAACGAGGCGCTGCCGGCCGTGGGCACGCTGGTCGAGGTGCGCTACCTGTACCGCTATGCGGGCGGCAAGTTCGAGCAGCCGGTCTACAAGGGCCAGCGGCCCGACATGACGCCGGCCGACGCGGTGCTGTCCCAGGTCACGCGCATCAAGGACCGAAGCGCCGCGCTCGAGGAAGACGGCGAGGCCTGACGCGGTTCAGCCCAACGCCGCGCGAAGCCGCGCCGCGAGCCGGTGAGCCTGCGCGATGCCCGCGATGTTGGTGAAGCCCATCAAGAGCCCTTCGTCGCCGGTCGCCGCGATGCGCCGGCCCGACAACGGCTGGCAGTTCAGCCCCGCCTTCTGCGCGCGCAGGGCCAATTCGGCATCGCCTCGGGGCGCCCCTCGAAGCGCGCGATCAGGTGCATGCCGCCGCTCTTCAGGTCGATGCGCACCGCGTCGCCAAAGGTCTTGAGCAGCGCCGCCGCGAGCAGGGCCCTGCGGCGCGCATAGAGCAGCCGCATCTTCTTCAGGTGGCGCGGAAAGTGCCCCTCGCGCATGAAGTCGGCCACGATGGCCTGCGTGAGCTGCGGGCTGCCGTTCGACCCGATGCGCGCGGCCTCCTCGAAACGCGCGCACAGCGACTCGGGCACCACCATATAGCCCAGCGCCAGCCCCGGGTACAGCACCTTCGAGAAGCTGCCCGCATACAGCACGCGGTCGTGGCCGTCGAGGCTCTTGAGCGCGGGCAGCGGCGGACCGGCGTAGCGGTATTCGCCGTCGTAGTCGTCCTCGACGATCCATGCATTGGCCTTCGACGCCCATTCGAGCAGCTGCAGCCGGCGCGCGAGCGACATCGACACGCCGAGCGGCGCCTGGTGCGAGGGCGTGACGACGGCCATGCGCGCCTTCGGGGCCTTGCGCAGGCCGCGCGCCACCACGAGGCCCTCGTCGTCCACAGGCACGGGCACCGCGCGCTGGCCGGTGTGGCGCAAAACGTCTTGCGTCGGCGGAAAGCCCGGGTCTTCGATCCACACGCGGTCGTCCTTTTTCAGCAGCGTGCGCGCGACCAGCGCGAGCGAGGCGCGGTAGCCGGCCGTCACGATGACCTGCGAGGGCTGGCAGGCCACGCCGCGCGACACCCGCAGGTAGGCCGCGATGGCCTCGCGCAGCGGCGCATGGCCCGAAGGGTCGCCGTAGAACATGTCGGCCGCGCCCATCGCCCGCATGCGCCGCGCGGCCAGGCGTGACCACAGCTTGCGCGGGAACGCATCGAACGACGGAATGCCGAGTTGCAGCGGCGGCGGCTCGCCCGGTTGCATGAGCCCGCCGTGGGCGGCAGGTGCCTCGATGCGCCTGGGCTGCTCGCGCCGCGCCGCGCGCTGTGTGGGCAGCGACGGCGAGACGACCGTGCCCGCCTGCCCGCGCGCCGAGAAATAGCCTTCGCCCGCCAGCTGGTTGTAGGCGGCCTCGACGGTGCCGCGCGCCACGCCGAGTTCGCTGGCCAGGCTGCGCGCCGAGGCCACGCGGTCGCCGGGGCGAAGCGTGCCCTGTTCGATGGCGCCGCGGTAGCGCTCGTAGATCTGGCGGAACAGCGGCGTGTCGGTGGCGCGGTCGAGCGTCGGCTTGGCTGGTTTGGAAATGGTGCCGCTTTTCATGGCCCAGTCGTTTGATCGATTCTTGGCTCTTTTGGGTAAGACATCGTAAGCCTAAGCTCATCCCCATGAACAGCCTGAAGGAAGTGATGCGATGAGCGAGAAGGTATTTTTGGCGGGCGCCACCGGCGCCGTGGGCACCGCGCTGATTCCTCTGTTGATCGGCGCGGGCTACACCGTGTATGGCGGCACGCGCCGCGCCGACCGCGCGGCCGCGCTGGAGGCGCGGGGCGCGCACCCGGTCGTCGTCGACGTGTTCGACGCGCCGGCGCTGGAGGCCGCGCTCGTGCGCATCGCACCCTGGGCCGTGATCCACCAACTGACCGACCTGCCGAAAGACCTGGACCCCAAGCGCATGGCCGAAGCCGCCACGATGAATGCGCGCGTGCGCACCGAGGGCACGCGCAACCTCGTGGCCGCGGCTGTCGAGGCCGATGCGAAGCGGCTGGTGGCGCAAAGCATCGCGTGGGCCTACGCGCCGGGGCCGAAGCCTTTCACCGAAGACATGCCGCTCGACCTGGGCGCGGAAGGGCCGCGCAGCGTCAGCGTCGGCGGGGTCGCGGCGCTGGAGCAGGCCGTGTTGGGCGCGCGGGGCATCACGGCCAGCGTGCTGCGCTACGGCCAGCTTTATGGGCCGGGCACGTCGACGGCCGAGCGCAAGGGCGCGAGCCCGGTGCATGTGCAGGCGGCCGCATACGCCGCATTGCTGGCGCTGCAAAACACCCGTGGCGGCGTGTTCAACATCGCCGAGGACGGCGACGAAGTCAGCAGCCAGAAGGCGAAGCGCGAACTGGGCTGGCGCGCCGACATGCGGCTGCCGCTCGGGAGCGCGCAATGAACGCGCTGCCGCTTCTTGCGCATCGCCGCGCGGCCCTCGGCTTCGGCGCGCTGGCCGTCGCCGCGGCAGGCTGGGCGCTGCTGCCGCACGCGGGCAAGCAGTCCGCCGCGCAGTTCATCGACGACATCTGCAGCACCGTGAGCCGGCCGATGTTCGCGTCGGCGCCGCCGGTCGAGGGCTCGGGCGCCGTCGCGCGGCCGCGCACGTCGGTGAAGGTGCTGTCTTGCGAGCCGTTGCCGCATGTGCCCGGCAAGTCCGTCACCACGGCCATCGTCGACTTTCCGCCGATGGCCTATTCGCCGGCGCACCGGCATCCGGGCTCGGTGACCGCGATCATTCTCGAAGGCATGGTGCGCTCGCAACTGGCCGGCACGCCACCCGGCGACTACCGCACCGGCGAGACCTTCTTCGAGCCGCCCGGCACGCTGCACCTGTTCGCGGAGAACCCCGATCCGGTGAAGCACGCGAGGCTGGTGTCGGTGTTCGTGACTGAAGAGAACTGCGGGCCGCTGGTGCTGCCGCCCTGAGCGGGATGAGCGGGCAGAGCAGGGCTCAGCGCTTCCAGAACTGCCAGCGCGGTGCTTTCGATTCCTCGGGCTGCGCCGCCGCGATTGCCGGTGCCGCAGGCTGGGACAGCAGCTTGCCCTTGACGTTCGAGATGCGGCCGAGTTCGTCGAAGCTGATGTCCAGGTGGCCTTCGCCCGCGCGCTCGGCGCGAATGGCCGTCGCGCTCGTCGACGTGGCCTCCAGGCCCTGCTGCCGCAGGAAGCTCGTGACCATGCGCCTGTGGTCCACGTCGAACTGCGAGATCACCTGCATCAGCACTGTGGGAGCGTGCGACAGCGCCACCGGCGCCTGCACCTCGGGCGGCACGCCGTCGAGCAGAACGAAGAGGGCGCCGCCGTCGTAGGGCGCGCGGTAGTAGCAACGGCCGCCTTCGAGGCCGCCGCAGGTCATCGCGATCATGTGGTCGGTGAGGGCCTCGTCCAGCTGCAGCGACGGGGCGGCGAAGGCCTCGATCTGCTCGGCCTCTCCACGTTGCCGGGCGCGCAGTGCCGCCTCGGTGAGCTGCTCGGGAATGTTGCTCTGCGCATTGGCCCAGACCCACAGCCATGTGCCGGGGCCGGAGGCATGCGTGCCCAGCAGCTGCACCGGGTACTCCAGGTCATCGCCGAAGCGCAGCGTGCCTCTTTGCAGGTCGAGGCCCCACGACCTGTCACCGATGACGTCGCCCAACGCCATCTGCCTGGCGAAGGCGGAAGCCGCGTGGTCCGAGAAATGGTCCTGGAATGTGCTCACGTCAGATCCTGTGTTGGTTGATGAAGGTGTTCAGCGCACCCGGTCCCCGTCGCGCACCGATTCCACCGCGCCGTTGTAGAAGCGCACGATACCGAGAAAGTTGCCTTGTCCCCGGTGGTAGACCCAGTCTTCCATCGGCACGCACTGCTGCGTGATCACCTGCTGCGCCGGGCCGCCCGGGTAAGGCGAAAGCACCCATGCCACCTGCGGCCGGGGCACGCAGACGAAGTCCTTGGACATCGGCTCGCCGCATTTTTGCACCACCGAGAACTTGGAGTCGCCCACGCCGGAGAGCATGCCGCCGCAGCTCAGCGACTGGGCGGATGCACCGCCCGCATGCAGCAGCGCGGCCAGGCAGAAGAGGGTGCTTGCGAGAGAAAAGCGCATGGATGTGGCACGTGTTGTCCTGCCTGCGACTGTAGCCGCCGGGCGAAGTTCACGGGCTTTGCATGTGCTTTCGCGGCCCCGATGTCAATCGGACAATTCTTCCCGGGCCCCTGCGATGACACCGAGCCCGCCGCGCCCTCGCGGTCCGCAGAATCCTGCGACGACGCGGGCCGCCAGAGCCCGCCGTATCCACACAGGAGACAACAACATGCACATCGACCATCGGCCGTATTCGTCATCCCGGATTCTTCGCCTGCTTCGCATGGCGGTGCTGTGCGCGCTCGCGGCCATTGCCGTGCCCGCGCTGGCGGCCTACAACCAGAGCCTCACGCGCACGCTCGACGCCGGCCAGATCTACGGCAAGGCCGCGGCCAACAACACGCAGGCCTTTCTCGGCATTCCGTTCGCGCAGCCGCCCGTGGGCAACCTGCGCTGGCGCGCGCCGCAGCCGCCGGTGCCATGGAGCGGCTCGCGCGCGGCCACCACGCTGGCCGGCATGTGCGCGCAGGTCGGCAACCCCTTCGGCGAGCCCGACCCCGCCACCTTCGGCCAGCCGGTGGGCAGCGAAGACTGCCTCTACCTGAACGTGTGGCGCCCCAACTCCAGCGCCGACAACCTGCCGGTGTTCGTCTGGATCCACGGCGGCAGCAACACCAAGGGCTCGGCGCGCGACCCCAGCTACGACGGCGCCTACCTCGCGCAGAAGGCCAACATGGTGGTGGTGACGGTGCAGTACCGCATGGGCATGCTGGGCTGGCTCAACCACCCGGCGCTGAAGACCGGCAACGCGCTGGACGACTCCGGCAACTTCACCACGCTGGACCTCGTGCGCGCGCTCGACTGGGTCAAGGCCAACGCCGGCGCCTTCGGCGGCAACGCGGGGCAGGTGACGGTGGCGGGCCAGTCGGCCGGCTGCATCAACACCTGGGGCCTGCTGCAGTCGCCGCTGGCCGCGGGCAAGTTCCAGCGCGCGGTGTGCATGTCGGGCATTCCCAATGCGTACCCGCCGGTGGTGGGCACGCTGGCGGCCGAGTCGCTGATCGACAGCCTGCTGGTGGACACCGGCCGCGCATCGACCACCGCACAGGCCACGGCGCAGCGCGCGGGCATGAGCCAGGCCGACATTGCCGCGCTGCTGCGCAACGCCTCGGCCGCGCAGATCATGAAGTTCACGCCCAGCCCCATCGTGCCCGGCCACTTCACCGACGGCACCGTGATCCGCGCGAGCGGCCTGCCGGGCCTGCTGCTGGGCGACTACAACAAGATGCCGATCATGATCGGCTCCACGCACGACGAGGGCTCGTACTTCGCGTTCCTGTTCGGCATGGGCCAGCCCACGCAGCAGGAGTTCTGGAACCTGTCGAACTACGCGGCGCCGGGCACCGTCACCTTCAACCAGCTCATCAAGCCCGAGTTCCGCCCGATCTACACGCAGACGCACGAGGCGCTGACGTATGCGCTGGACAACGTGATCGACAACGTCATTCGCGTGCTGCGGCTGCAGAACGGCGACATCTACCGCTACAACTACAACTGGGACGACACGCCCCAGCCGTGGAAGGACACCTTCGGCGCGTTCCACGCCATCGACGTGGCGGCGCTGTTCGGCAACTTCGTGACCGACCAGCCGAACTTCATGCGCTTTGCCTGGAGCCCCACCAACGCCAGCAGCCGCAAGGCGCTGTCGGACAAGTTCATCGACTACACGGCCAGCTTCGCGCGCTACGGCGCGCCCACGCGGCTGTTCGACGGCAAGACGCCGTGGACCGGGTGGACCAACTTCATCTGCCTGCTGTGCAACAAGCGGATGATTTTCGACAACCAGTCGTACATGTCGCCCGACGACTACCTGTTCTTCTGGCCGCGCTACACGCTGCTGTCGCCGCAGCAGCGCGACTTTCTGTCGCAGCAGCTCGACTTCAACGCGCTGCCCGAGTCGGTGGACCCGCTGCGCAGCGGGCCGCGCTGAAAGCTCCTTACTGAATGAGCCCGTGGCGCACCGCGTAGAGCACCAGCTCGGCGGTGCTGGCCACGCCGAGCTTCTCGAGGATGTTGGTGCGGTGCGTGCTCACGGTCTTCACGCTGATGAGCATCTCTTCGCCGATCACCGTGAGCGACATGCCCTTGAGCATCATCAGATGATCTGGTGCTCGCGCACCGTGAGCCGCTGGTGCGCCGGGCGCTCGTCGCGGCCTTCGAGCTGG
>NZ_MOWM01000179.1 GCF_016082275.1 Variovorax sp. E3 | reverse complement strand
TGGTGCGCTCCACGTCCACGCCGAGCAGCGCCGCCTGCGACTCGCCCAGCGCGATGGCGTTCAGCGGCGCGGCCAGCGATCGCGCGGCCACGCAGGCCGTCGCCACCGCCGCTGCCACCAGCAACACCGCGCTCCAGCGCGCGCCGCCCAGGCTGCCGAGCAGCCAGAACTGCAGGCTGCGCAGTTGCTCGTCGGTCGCCATCACGCTCAGGAAGCCGAGCCCCGCGCCGGCCAGCGCGTTCACGGCAATGCCCGCGAGCAGCATCAGCGCCATGCGCGTGCCGCCCTCGCTACGCGACAGGCTGTAGATCAGCAAGGTCACGGACAACCCGCCGCCGAAGGCCATGAGCACCAGCGTCCAGCTGCCGAGCGTGCGCGGCAGCACGGGCCACAGCCACGCGCCGAGCACGATCGTCACGCCCGCCGCCAGCGCGGCGCCGCTGCTGATGCCCACCAGCCCCGGGTCGGCCAACGGGTTGCGGAACAGCCCCTGCATCAGCGTGCCCGCCATGCCGAGCCCCGCGCCGGCCGCCACGCCGAGCACGAGGCGCGGCAGGCGGATGTTGAGAAACACCAGGTGCTCGGGCGACTTGTCGGCACCGTGCCCCAGCGTCGTCAGCACGTTCCAGAGTTGCGGCAGGCTGATGGCATAGGCGCCCGACACCGCGCCCACCACGAAGGCCGCGACGAGCAGCAGTGCGCTGCCGCCCAGCACGGCCCGGGCAGAAAAGCGCTGCGTCATGCCACGGCAGCCAGGAATTTCTCGTGCAGTTCCGCGGTGGCCGACGGCATGCGCGGGCCGAAGCCCAACAGCAGCAAGGCGTCCTGCGTGATCAGGCTGCGCTTCCTGAAAGCCGGCGTGAGCGCGAGCTCGGGCCGCTGCCAGAACTTGTCGACGCCGCCGTGGGCCTCGATGCTCTGCGTGCTGGTCAGGATGATGTCGGGCGCGGCGCTGGCCATGGCCTCGGCCGTCATCGGCCGGTAGCCGTAGAAGCCGCCGAGCGCGTTGACGCCGCCCGCGTAGCCGATCATCGAATGCGCCGCGGTCTTCTCGCCCGACACTTGCGGGCTGGCGCTGTGCGACAGCACGAACAGCACGCGCGGCTTGCGCCCCTTGGCGGCGGCCACGCGCTGGCGCATCTGGTTCCACTCGGCGTCGAGCTTGGCCTGCAGCTCGCGCGCCTGCGCCTCGCGCGCGGAGGCGCGGCCCACGGCCTGCACCTTGCGCCGCACTTCGCCCCAGCTGTGGTCGGCCTCGATGATCTCGACCTTCACGCCCGCGCTGCGGATCTGGTCGAGCACCACCGTCGGGCCCGACTCGTTGGTGGCGATCACCGCATCGGGCTTGAGCGAGAGCAGGCCCTCGGCCGACAACTGGCGCATGTAGCCGACCTTGGGCGTGGAACGCGCGGCGGCCGGGTAGAGGCTGGTGGTGTCGGTGCCGACGAGTTGCCCCTCGGCGCCCAGCAGGTAGACGACCTCGGTGATCGCGCCGCTGACGGTCACGAGCTTCGGCAGCTTCGCGGCGTCCTGCGCGAACAGAGGCAGCGCGGTCGCACCGAGGGCCGAAGCGGAAAGCAGGCGCAGCACATCGCGGCGCTGCGGCAGGCGGTCGTTCATGTTCTGAAAGGCGGTCATGGCTTCTGTGCGGCAGGTTGCAGGCGCGGCAGTTCGCTCACGATGCGGCGCCATTCTTCGCGCTCGGGCACGCCGGGCTTGCGCGCGCCGAAGAACATGGCCATGAGTTCGCCCTCGCCGTCGAAGGCCTCGACCGAGGTCACGATGCCGTCGCTGGTCGGCTTCTCGACGATCCAGACGCTGGCGATACGGTCTTCGCGCAGGTGCAGGTTGAAGCCGGGGTCGAGCACGTTGAGCCAGCGAATCGGCGGCGCGTTCTCGTCGGCGCCGCACACTTCGAGCGGCTCGATGCGCACCACGGGACCCGAGTGGATCTGGATGCAGCCCGGGCTGCCGACGAACACCATGATCGGCGTGCCGTCGAACGAAGCCTCCTGCAGCAGGTCGCGCACCGCGCTCAGTTCGGCGCGCTGCGTGAACTGGCCTTCGGTCAGGCGAAAGCTCTGCTGGCGCTCGACGCTGAACTTGTTCAGCAGGCCGAAGAACTCGTGCGTGTCCTGCATGGCGCGCCACGCATCGGCCAGGCCGCTCGCGTCGATGGCGCTGTCTTCGCGCGGCACGGCCTTGGCTTCCGCGGGCACGAACACCACCGGCTCGTCGGCCGCGGTGTAGCTGGCGATGACCGACTGGAACGCATCGCGGTCGCTCGCGTCGCGCACGAAGATCTTGTGCACGGCCACGCCCTGCGCATTGAAGAACTGCAGGCTCTGCGACGGCGGCACGCCCGCGTTGGCCGCCGCCTCGCTCACCGCGAAGCCCGCGTGCCAGCGGCTGAAGAAAAGCCGCAGGTCGATGGCTTCGCCCAGCGCGAGCCCCATGGCGTCGCTGCCCGACACCTTCTCGTAGACACCGGTCTTCTCATGCACCGTGGTCTCGTTGCGCGTGAGCGCGAGCACGGGGCCGCACAGCTCGAGCGCCTGCAGCAGCTCGACCCACGGGCCGCGCAGCCGCGTGGCGCTCAGCGCCTTGTCGTGCGCGCCGGTGTGCGCGGCCACGGCCGCGCCCTCCGACAGGCCCATGGCCGCGGCTGCGTCCTTGTGGCGCATGCCCTTGGCGCGCAAGGCGGCGAAACGGTCTCGGATGTCTTGTGCATTCATCGGGTTTTCCTTGGGTCGAATAGCTGTTGCGGCGCGCTCAGAAGTCCGCCACGAGCGACACGTTGAAGCTGCGGCCCGGCTGCGTGTAGGCGTCGCGGATGGTCGACGTCGAGGTCAGCCCGCGCACGTCGCTCCACATCCAGTAGCGCTTGTTCGTGAGGTTCGTGACCGACGCGTTCAGGCGCAGGTCCTTGCGGATGCGCCACTGCGCGCTGATGTCGAAGGTGGTGGCCGCGGGCGTCTGGAACTGGGTGCCGGTTGTGACCTCGGTGCGGTCGATGTCCGACCACTTCTTGCGCGCATGGTTCACGGCGTCCAGGCGCACGCTCCACACCGGCGCCTGGTACTTGATGCCCACGCTGGCCTTGCTCGGGTCGATCGAGTTCAGCGGACGGTTGTTGGTGCGGTCGCGCCCACGCGTCTGGCCGTAGGCGAAGGGCACGGAGAAGCCGTTGCCGTTGTCGGTGAAGTCGAGCTCGCCCTTGATCTCGAAGCCGCTGATGCGCGCACGCCCGATGTTCACCGACTGGAAGACCGCCGGGTTGGTGCGCGAGCCGAACTGGCCGCCCACCTGGCGGTCGTTCTCGATCAGGTCCTTGTAGTCGCCGGTGAACGCGGCCACGTCGTAGCTCAGCACGCCGGTGCGCCCACGCATGCCCAGCTCGATGTTCTGGCTCTTCTCGGGCTTGAGGTTCGGGTTCGGAATGGTCTTGTAGCCCGAGATCACGTTCTCGAAGAAGTTGTTGACCTGGAACGCGTTGGGCGCCTTGAAGCCCGAGGCGTAGTTGCCGTACAGGCTCCACTGCGGCGTGGCGCGGAACAGCACGCCCAGCTTGGGCGACACCGCCGAGCCCGACAGCGACACGGCCTGCGCGCTGAAGCCGTCCTGCCTGGCGTCGAGCGAGAAGCGGTCGAAGCGGATGCCGGGCGTGATGCTCCAGCGGTCGTGAATGAACTCGTCCTGCACGTAGAACGCCGACGAGGTCTCGCGTGTGTCGGGAAAGCGCTTGAGCGGATAGCTCTCGCCGGCCGGCGGCACCAGGCCGGTCTGCAGGTTCCGGACGTTGGTGCGGGTGTAGTCGAAGCCGTAGGTGATCTTCTGCGCCCAGTCGCCCATGCGAACGGTCTTGTCGGCCTGCAGGCCGAACTGCCAGGTGGCTTCGTCGTAGGTGACGTCGCGCGTGCGGTCGGCGGCGGTGTAGCGGTCTTCGTAGATGAACTCGCGCGACTTCGCCTTCTGGTAGCTCACCACCGCGAGCAGGCTGTCGGCCACCACGGAGTTCAGGCGCAGGCGGCCGTCGTAGGTGAAGCGGTCGCGCTGCAGGTCGCTCTTGGCGTTCAGCCCGATGACCGAGGTCGAGGCGTACGGCGGCTTCGACACGCCCGTCAGCAGGTCGTAGCGGCTGGTCTTGTCGACGTGCTCGAAGGTGAAGCCGTGGCGCTGGTCGGCGTTGGGCGTGAGGATGACCTTGGCCAGCAGCGCCTTGTTGCGGTCGCGCTGCGGGTTGGGCGTGGTGCGGTCGACGTTGGGGGCGTTGTTGGTGCCCATGTTTTCGAGTGCGCTCGCGCGGCCCATGTTGGCCGAGATGAGCCACTGCACTGTGTCGTTGGCCTTGCCCGCGAGCGTGACGCCGCCGCGCGTGCCGTTGTCGTCGCCGCTGTAGCCGATGCTCGCGCTGCCGCCGAAAGTCTTGCCGTCGCGCAGGTACGACGCCGGGTCGCGCGTGATGAAGTTCACCAGGCCCGCGAGGCCGTCGGAGCCGTACAGCGCGGAGGCCGGGCCCTTGATGATCTCGATGCGATCGACCAGGCTGATGTCGAAGTAGTCGCGGCCGAACGCGTTGGCACTGAAGACGTAGCTGCGCGGCGTGCGGATGCCGTCGGTCAGCAGCAGCACGCGATTGCCGTCGAGGCCGCGGATGTTGAAGCCCGCGTTGCCGTCGCGCCCGGTGTTGCCCTGCGCCAGGCCGAAGCGCGCGGGAGAGCGCTTGACCGACACGTTCGGCAGGTCGCGCACCGCGTCGCGGATGTCGGTGATCTGCTTGGACTCGATGTCGTCGCGGCCGATGACCTCGGTGCTCACCGGCAGGTCGTCGCGCGACTGCTCGGAGCGCGAGCCGCTCACCACCACTTCGTTGAGCGCCGCGACGCGCTGCGCCCACGAAGGCACGGCGAGGCCGAGGCCCGAAGCGATCAGGCACGGCAGGAGAGCGAGGCGATGGGAACGGCGGAGGTTGGTTTTTGCGGCCACGAAAAAAGGTCCAGAAACAGTTGAGGAACTGCTTGCTGGACCTTGGAGGGCGCAGGCGGCTGCGCGGGGGATCTGGCTGGCAATGAGGGGCCCTACGCCGTAGGACCCGAGCTCATTATTTTATGAGAATAATTCTCAATCAAACAACCAAATGCTTACTTATGCTGGGGCCGATGTCCGGATCAGGTGATCGAACGCACCGAGCGCGGCCTTCGCGCCGTCGCCCGCCGCGATGATGATCTGCTTGAACGGCACCGTGGTGGCGTCCCCCGCCGCGAACACGCCCGGCACCGAGGTCTGGCCGCGTGCGTCGACGATGATCTCGCCGTGCTTCGACAGCTCGACCGTGCCCTTGAGCCAGTCGGTGTTGGGCACCAGGCCGATCTGGATGAACACGCCTTCGAGCTCGACCTTCTTCAGTTCGCCCGTGGCGCGGTCCTTGAAGACCAGGCCGTTGACCTTCTGGTCGCCGGTGATCTCGGTGGTCTGCGCGTTGGTGAAGATGTCGACGTTCTTCAGGCTCTTGAGCTTGCGCTGCAGCACGGCGTCGGCGCGCAGTTGCGTGTCGAACTCGATCAGCGTGACATGGCCCACGATGCCGGCCAGGTCGATGGCCGCCTCGACGCCCGAGTTGCCGCCGCCGATCACCGCCACGCGCTTGCCCTTGAACAGCGGGCCGTCGCAGTGCGGGCAGTAGGCCACGCCCTTGTTCTTGAACTCGTGCTCGCCGGGCACGTTGATGTTGCGCCAGCGCGCACCGGTCGAAATGATCACGGTCTTGCTCTTGAGCGAGGCGCCGCTTTCCAGCTGCACTTCGATCAGGTCGCCCGGAACCAGCGCCTTGGCGCGCTGCAGGTTCATGATGTCGACCTCGTAGTCGCGCACGTGCTCTTCGAGCGCATGGGCGAACTTCGGCCCTTCGGTTTCCTTGATCGAGATGAAGTTCTCGATGCCCATGGTGTCCAGCACCTGGCCGCCGAAGCGCTCCGAGGCCACGCCAGTGCGGATGCCCTTGCGCGCGGCGTACACGGCCGCCGCGGCGCCGGCAGGACCGCCGCCGACGATCAGCACGTCGAACGGGTCCTTGGCGGCAATCTTCCTGGCCTCGCGCTCGACGCCGCTGTTGTCGATCTTGGCGAGGATTTCTTCCAGGCTCATGCGGCCCTGGCCGAACTCGGTGCCGTTCAGGAACACGGTCGGCACGGCCATCACCTGGCGTTCCTTGACTTCGTCCTGGAAGGTGCCGCCCTCGATCATCGTGGCGCGGATGCGCGGGTTCTGCACCGCCATCAGGTTCAGCGCCTGGACCACGTCGGGGCAGTTGTGGCAGGTCAGCGAGACGTAGATCTCGAATTCGAAATCGCCATCGAGCGCCTTGATCTGGTCGAGCACGGCCTGCTCGACCTCGGGGGGTAGCCGCCGATCTGCAGCAGCGCAAGGATCAGCGAAGTGAATTCATGGCCCATCGGCAGGCCGGCGAAACGCGGGCCGTGGTTTTCGCTCGGTCGGTTGATCGAGAACGAGGGCTTGCGGTGGTTGTCGTCGCGGCTTTCGGTCAGCTTGACCAGCGGCGAGACTTCCTGGACGTCCTTCAGCAGCGACAACACTTCGCCCGAGGCCTTGCTGTCGTCGAGCGAAGCGACGATCTCGATCGACTGCGTGGCGCGTTCGAGGTAACTCTTCAATTGGGCTTTGGTGTTTGCGTCGAGCATGAGGGACTCTCTTTCGATAACTGGAAACTATCAACTGGGGACAAAAAAGCCCGGGGCCACCTGAGCGCCCGGGCTTTCGCGCGGGGCGCTTAGATCTTGCCGACGAGGTCGAACGACGGAGCGATGGTCTTGTCGCCTTCATTCCACTTGGCCGGGCACACTTCGTTCGGGTGAGCGGCGGTGTACACGGCGGCCTTCAGCTTGCGCAGCGTTTCCTTGACGTCGCGAGCGATTTCGTTCGAGTGCACTTCGGCCGTCTTGATGATGCCTTCGGGGTTGATCACGAAGGTGCCGCGCAGTGCCAGGCCTTCTTCAGGGATGTGCACGCCGAAAGCGTTGGTCAGCGTGTGGGTCGGGTCGCCCACCAGCGGGAACTTGGCCTTGCCGACGGCCGGCGAGGTGTCGTGCCAGACCTTGTGCGAGAAGTGCGTGTCGGTGGTCACGATGTAGACCTCGGCACCCAGCTTCTGGAATTCGGGGTAGTTGTCGGCCGCGTCTTCGACTTCGGTCGGGCAGTTGAAGGTGAAGGCCGCGGGCATGAAGATCAGCACGGACCACTTGCCCTTGAGCGTCTCGTCGGACACGTCGATGAACTTGCCGTTGAGGTAGGCCTGGGTCTTGAAAGGAAGGACTTGGGTGTTGATCAGGGACATGTGATTCCTTGGATGCTGCGGTTGGACAAAAGTAATTGCGAGCCATCAGTATAACTACCAATTAAGACAATTTGATAGCAATGAACTATCGATTACATCGGTGCGGCCTATGAAAAACAAAGGTGCCGGCGGCGCCTTTTCCCGCCCGAATACGAACACCTATCACCATCAAACGCATGCAGACCGCCGGAGCATGGGATTGCTTGCGCAACCCTGACGACGACACGGACAATCGCTGCTGACTCTCCGAAACAGAACAAGGAAAAAACCATGAAGGGCGACCCCAAGGTCATCGAACATCTGCAGGCGCAGCTCAAGAACGAGCTGACCGCAATCAACCAGTACTTCCTGCACTACCGCATGCTCAAGCACTGGGGCCTGGACAAGCTGGCCAAGAAGGAATACGAGGAATCGATCGGCGAAATGAAGCACGCCGACTGGCTCATGGACCGCATCTTCATGCTCGACGGCCTGCCGAACCTGCAGGACCTGGGCAAGCTGAACATCGGCGAAGACGTGCCCGAACTGCTGCGCTGCGACCTCGGCGCGGAAACCGGCGCGCAAGCCACCATCAAGGACGGCATTGCCCACTGCGAAACGGTGCGCGACTACGTGTCCCGCGACCTGCTGCAGAAGATCCTGGACGACACCGAGGAGCACATCGACTTCCTCGAAACCCAGATCGACCTGATCGACCGGGTCGGCCTGCAGAACTACCTGCAGTCGCAGATGGGCGAGATCGAATAAGCGCGGCTTTCACGCCAGCCATCCAACGGGACTTCGGTCCCGTTTTTTATTGCTTTACCTAACTTAACCCGCCACGAATAACAGTCATTCTCATTCGCACGGATAAAATCCGCGCCTTCAATGACTGCTGCCCGCTCCGACAACCGCCGCCGTGCCTACTGGCTCAAGACCCTGCACGAATGGCACTGGGTGAGTTCGGCCATCTGCCTGATCGGCATGATCCTGTTCAGCGTCACGGGCTTCACACTCAACCACGCGGGGCAGATCGAGGCCAAGCCGGCCGTCACCAGGCTCAGCGGCGCGGTCGACGAAGCCCTGCGCGCGCAGCTCGAAAAGCAGTTGCCCGCCGCCAAGGCCGAAAAAGGCAAGGCGCCCCTGCCCGCCGAACTGCAGGCCTGGGTCCAGAAGAAATGGGACATCGACACCACCGGGCGCGACGCCGAGTGGTCGGACGACGAAATCTATCTCTCGCTCCCCCGCCCCGGCGGCGACGCGTGGCTGCGCCTGAACCTGGCCGACGGCGAAATCGAATACGAGCGCACCGACCGCGGCTGGCTCTCCTACCTCACGACCTCCACAAGGGCCGCAACACCGGCGCTGCGTGGAGCTGGTTCATCGACATCTTCGCGGGCGCCGCACTGGTCTTCTCGATCACCGGCCTGTTCATTCTCAAGATGCACGCCGGCAACCGGCCGTTCACCTGGCCCATGGTGGGCATGGGGCTGGTCGTGCCGGTGCTGCTCGCGCTGCTGTTCATTCATTGATTGATTCCAGGAAAAGAGGTTTTCGTGCACGCTCGCCATTCACTCGCCCCGATTGCCATGTCGGCGCTGTTCGCGGCCCCGGCCTTCTCGGCGGGGCTCGCGGTCAACATCGAGATTCCGCGGCTGAACGCCTCCGAGTACCACCGCCCCTATGTGGCCACCTGGATCGAGCGCGCGGACAACAGCGTCGCCGGCACGCTGGCCGTCTGGTACGACGTGCGCACCAAGACCAACAACCCCGAGGCGAAGGCACGAAGTGCTGAAGGACCTGCGCCAGTGGTGGCGTCGCGGCGGCCGCGAACTCGCGGTGCCGGTCGACGGCGTGACGGGCGCGACCAAGCCGGCGGGCAAGCACCAGCTGAGCTTCACCGAAGGCACCGCCGCCATGCCCAAGCTCGCACCCGGCGCCTACAAGCTGGTGGTCGAAGCCGCGCGCGAAGTGGGCGGCCGCGAGGTCGTGAGCATTCCCTTCCAGTGGCCGCCGACCGCCGCCGCGCAGCCGACTGTGTCCGGCAAGGAAGAGCTCGGCGAGATCAAGCTCGAGCTCAAGCCCTGATCGCCCCCTTTCACCGCCAGCCCGTCACTTCCAAGGAATTGCCATGACCCACTTCACCCTGCGCACCGCCGGCCTCGCCATCGCCCTCTCGGCCGTCGCCTCGCTGGCCCAGGCGCACAACGCCTGGCTGCTGCCCTCGTCCACCGTGTTCTCCAAGGCCGACACCGTGACCGTCGACGCCGCCGTGTCGAACGACCTGTTCGTGGCCAACCACGCGCCGCTGCGCCTGGACGGCCTGCAGATCACCGCGCCCGACGGCAGCAGCGTGAAGCCCGAGACCGAAGCCAAGCTCAAGCTGCGCAACGTGTTCGACGTGAGCGTGGCGCAGCCCGGCACCTACCGCATCGCGGTGATCAACGCCGGCGCATTCGCGAGCTGGAAGGACAAGGCCACGGGCCAGGCCAAGCGCGCGCGCGGCACGGCCGAGAGCATCGCCAAGGAAGTGCCGGCCGACGCGACGGACGTGACGATCACGCAGTCGTCCGGCCGCATCGAGACCTTCGTGACCGTGGGCAAGCCCTCGGCGCTCAAGCCTGTCGGCCAGGGCCTGGAACTGATTTCGGCCGGCAGCCCGACCGACCTCGTCAAGGGCGAGAAAGCCACCTTCACGCTGAACCTCGACGGCCAGCCCGCCAAGGGCCTGGAAGTGACCGTGACGGCCGGCAACACGCAGTACCGCGACAAGCTCGAAGAGATCAAGCTCAAGACCGACGACAAGGGCCAGTTCAGCGTGACCTGGCCGACCGCCGGCATGTACTGGCTCGACGCCAGCACCAAGGACGGCAAGACCACGGTGCCGCAAGCCAAGGAACGCCGCCTGAGCTACGCGGCCACCCTCGAAGTGATGCCCTGACACGGCCAGCGCCCTTGGGCCTTTCGTTCAGCACCTGGCGCGCTGGCGGCTACGCCAACGCGGCCGTTCCTCGACCCGCCGACCCCGCCAGCCTGCAGCAACTGGCCGGGCAGACCATGGGCACGACCTGGTCGCTGCGTTTCGACAACCCGCGCATGCTGCCGCTGGCGCAGGTGCGCGAGGCCGTCGAGGCGGCGCTCGCGCTGGTGATCGCGCAGATGAGCCATTGGGAGGCGGACTCGGACATCAGCCGGATCAATCGCGCCGCGCCCGGCTCACGGCACGTGTTGCCGCGCGAGTTCGCCGACGTGATGCGTTGCGCCGCGTCGTGGGCCGCGGCGAGCGGCGGTGCGATCGATCCGACGGTCGGGCCGCTGGTCGCATGCTGGGGCTTCGGCCCTGAAGCGCGGGACAGCGGCTTGCCCGAGGCGCAGGCCCTCGCCGATGCGCGCGTGCGCGTCGGCTGGGAGCAACTGGCGTTCGACACGGCCGAAGGCTCGCTGCGGCAACCGGGCGGCGTCTCGCTCGATCTGTCGGGCATTGCCAAGGGCTTTGCGGTAGACCACGGTGTCCAGGCGCTGCGGGCGCTTGGCCTTGCGGACTTCCTGTTCGAAATCGGCGGGGAACTGCGCGGCGTCGGGCGCGTCCCGGCGGACTGCCGTGGCAGGTGCGGATCGACGGCGGCCCTGCTTTCTCACAGCCCATCGCGCTGGCGGACATGGCCGTCGCGACCTCGGGCGATCGCTGGCACCAACGAACGCATGAAGGCAAGCGCTGGTCGCACACCGTCGATCCGCGCACGGGCGAGCCGGCCACGCATGCGCTCGCGAGCGTGACCGTGCTGCACGCGCAATGCATGCAGGCCGATGCGCTGGCCACGGTGCTGACGGTGCTGGGCCCCGACGAGGGCCGGGACTTCGCGGAACGCCACGGCATTGCCGCCTTGTTCGTGAGCCATGGCGAGGCAGCCGCTGTCGTGCAAGCCACGGCCGCCTGGCCCACGCAGACCGGCGCATGAACGAGACCGCGTGGCGCGCGCTCGGCGCGGGCGCTTGCGTTGCGGCCTATGGCGCACTCTGCGCAGCCATCTACATGCGCGAGCGCGGGAAAAAAGCCGCGGCCCTGCGTGCCGCCGCCGCGCTGTCGGCCACCAGCCGCGACGAACCCCCGGTCCTCGTGGTATTCGCCAGCCAGACGGGCCAGGCCGAAGACATCGCCTGGCAGACCGCGAAACGACTGAGCGCCGCCGGCACGCCCGCGCGTGTGATGGAACTGAACGCACTCGACGCCCCCACCCTCGGCGACGCGGGCCGCGCCCTTTTCATCGCTAGCACCTATGGCGAAGGCGATGCGCCCGACGGCGCCAGCGTGTTCACCGAGCGCGTGATGGGCTCCCCGCTCGCGCTGGGCTCGCTGCGCTACGCCGTCCTGGCGCTGGGCGACAGGCAGTACGCCAACTTCTGCGGCTTCGGCCGTGCGCTCGACGAGTGGCTGCACGCGGCAGGCGCGACGCGCGAATTCGAGCGCATCGAGGTCGACAACGGCGATCCCGCCGCGTTGGCGGCCTGGCATGCGCGCTGGGGAGACGCGCCGGCCATGGAATCCTCCGAGGAGGGAGCGGCCGCCGCCTTCGCGCAATGGCGCCTTTCCACGCGCGAACTGCTCAACCCGGGCAGCGCGGGCGCCCCGGTCTTTCACCTGGGGCTGATGCCGCCAGTCGGCGCGGTGCCGCATTGGGCCTCCGGCGATCTGGCGCAAGTGGCCGTGGCGAGCGATGCGGCGCACCCGCGCGACTACTCGATTTCCTCGCTGCCCACCGACGGCGAACTGCAACTGCTCGTGCGTCAGGAGCAGCACCCCGACGGCACGCTGGGCGCCGCGTCGGGCTTGCTCACCTCGACCCTCGCGATCGGCGACACCGTGGCCTTGCGACTGCGGCCACATCGCGGCTTTCACCTCGACGGCAACGAAGCACGCCCATTGATCCTCATCGGCAACGGCACCGGTCTGGCCGGCCTGCGCGCGCATCTGCGCGCACGCGCCTCCGCGGGCAGGCATGACAACTGGCTGGTGTTCGGCGAGCGCCAGGCGGCGCACGACTTTCTCTACCGCGACGAAATCGAGGCCTGGCAGGCCCAAGGCGTGCTTCAGCGACTCGACATGGTGTTCTCGCGCGACCAGCCCGAGCGCTTCTACGTTCAGCACCGCCTGCTGCAATCGGCCGACGCATTGCTCGAATGGCTGCACAACGGCGCCGCGATCTATGTCTGCGGGAGCCTGCAGGGCATGGCCTCGGGCGTGGATGCCGCGTTGCGCCAGGTCGCGGGCGACGCCCAGGTGAGCGAGCTGGCAGCCAGCGGACGCTATCGCCGCGACGTCTACTGAGCCCGGCCTTGTCCGATGCGGTGCGACACTCGAACCCCGGCCCGTGCCGGAGCCTTTCTGACTGCGGAATTCTCTACAAATGATGCTGCATGTGCCCGGGGTGCTGAGCCCCGACCAGGTCCGCGAGATGCGCGCCGCGCTCGACGCCACCCACTGGACCGACGGCCGCGAGACCGTCGGCGACCAGGGTGCCCAGGTCAAGCGCAACCGGCAGTTGCCGGAACAATCGCCGGTCAGCCGTGAACTCGGCCAGTCGGTGCTGGCCGCGCTGGCCCGCAATGCCCTCTTCTTCTCGGCCGCGCTGCCGCTGCGTTTCGTGCCGCCGTTGTTCAACCGCTACGAAGGGGGTGAACACTACGGAGTTCACGTCGACGGAGCGGTCAGGGCCGTGCCCGGCAGCGGGCTGCAACTGCGAACAGACCTGTCCTGCACCCTTTTTCTGTGCGAACCCGAAGACTACGAGGGCGGCGAGCTGGAGGTGATCGACACCTACGGCTCGCACGAAGTGAAGCTGCCGGCCGGCGACCTGATCCTGTACCCGGCCAGCAGCCTGCACCGCGTGCACCCCGTGACCCGGGGCGCGCGCGTGTGCTCGTTCTTCTGGCTGCAGAGCATGGTGCGCAGCGACCAGCAGCGCGGCATGCTGTTCGAGCTCGACCAGAACATCCAGAAGCTGCGCGGCCGGCTGGGGGAGTGCGAAGAAACGGTGGCGCTCACCGGCCACTATCACAATCTGTTGCGACTCTGGTCGGAGGTTTGACGGCAAAAGGGCCCTGTTGCATAAACCGGTAACACCATAGTTATTGCAAATGCGATGGATTCTTATTTATAATGAATCACATCCAACAGCCAGCCAACTGCCGCTTTCACAGCCATGATCGTTTGCGTCTGCCGCCGAGTCTCCGACCGCGAAATCGCACGGCATGTGCGCGCCGGCATGACTTTCGACGAAGTCCAGTTCGAACTCGGCGTGGCCACCCAGTGTGGCCAGTGTGAAGGTTGTGCGCGCGATATCGTCGCGCAGTGCAGTGCCTCGCACCCGGTCGCCGCGTTGAATTGCGAGACAGGCCCGAGAGCGATCCAGCTTGCCAGCTCCATCAAGGAAAGCAAGGCATGGAACTCGTCTCGGCACTCGGCGGCAGCCTGATCCTCGTCGCGGGTTCGGTCTGGTGGATTTTCCGAAAGTAACGCTCGTAGCGTCTTCGTAGCGGTTTTGCTGCAATCGGGGCACCTTTGACGGTGTCCGCATTCGAATGGTTGATCGTGTCTGACCGCTTTGCCCCTCCCCCCTCCGTTCTCGGCCTCTCACGCAATGTCGTCATTGCCGGAAGCGTCATTCTTTTTCACGCGGCCGCGCTCTGGGCACTGCAAAGCGGGCTGCTCCGGCGCGCCGCAGAGTGGTGATTCCGGTCGAGATCCTGAGCCAGTTCGTCGAGCCGCCGAAACCGAAGGTCGATCCGCCGCCGCCTCCCCCGCCGCCGCCACAGCCCAAGGTGACGAAGGCGCCGCCACCGCCGCGCCCCCAGGCCATCCGCGAGCCCAAGCCCACGGTGGCGCCCCA
>NZ_MOWM01000178.1 GCF_016082275.1 Variovorax sp. E3 | reverse complement strand
CGCGGGCGGCAACCTCGCGGCCGTGGTGGCGCTGGCCGCGCGCGAGGCCGGCGACCTGCCCATCGCGTTCCAGCTGCTGATCTACCCGGCCACCGACATGCGCCGCGGCCACCCGTCGCACCAGCCAACGGACAGGGCTACCTGCTCACGCGCGACACCATGGCCTACTTCCACGACCACTACATCACCGACCCGGCGCACGACCTCGACTGGCGCGCCTCGCCGCTGCTGCACCCCGACCTGTCGAAGCTGCCGCCCGCGCTGGTGCTCACGGCCGGCTACGACCCGCTGCGCGACGAAGGCGCGGCCTATGCCGACGCGCTCACCGCCGCCGGCAACCGCGCCGTGTACGTGTGCTTCGAGCGCGAGATCCATGGCTTCGTGCCCATGGGCAAGGTGCTCGACGAGGCCAACACCGCGGTCGCGCTGTGCGCCGCCGAGTTGCGCCGCGCGTTCGCGCCGGCCTAGGGAAAGTCCCCGCGCAAATGGGCGCCGCGGGGTGCCGCGCGAGCGGCCCGCGCCGCTACGATCCAGCCAACAAAGACGCCACCCTCGCGTGGCAGTCCACCGATGCAGGAGACAAACACCATGCAGCGATCGAGGACGACGACGCCCGCGCCGACAGGGCCTGGCGGCGCCGCACGGCAGGGCGAACGCCTGATGTGGCTCACGCCGCACCGCGTGTTCTACGCCGGCCTGCTCGGCGCGGCCGCCGAGCGCACCATGGGCGGACACGGCGTGTGCGTGTCGCCCGCCGGCGCGCCGCCCAACCGCATCCGCATCGGCGGCGGGGCCTGGCAAAGCGGCGAGCTCATCGTGGTGCCGCCGCATGTGCCGCACCAGGTCGAGAGCGCGCATCCGCTGATCTTCAGCCTGCTGATCGAGTCGGAGTCGGTCGACCCCGCGCGCATGCCGGCCTTCCTGCAGCACTGCGGCCCGGTCGAGGCGCCGGCCTTCGTGCAGCGCGTGCGCCAGGCGCATGCGCACCTGCTCGCGGCCTCGGCGCGCGGCATGAACTTCGAGGGCTTCGACTTCGACGCGCTGTTCTTCGGCGAGGCGCTCGCGCCGCGCGTGCTCGACGCGCGCATCCGCAAGGTGGCCGACGCCATCAACGCCGACCCCGCCACGCCGATGTCGGCCGAAGAGTGCGCGGCCTCGGTGCACCTGTCGTTCTCGCGCTTCCTGCACCTGTTCAAGCAGGAAACCGGCATGGCCTTTCGCGCCTTCCGGGCCTGGAAGCGCGCGCGCAGCCTGCTGCGCTACGTGCGCCAGAGCAGCACGCTGACCGACATCGCGCTGGACACCGGCTACCCCGACTCGACGCACTTCAGCCACTCGATCCGCCAGGTCTACGGCCTCAAGCCCAGCGACATCGTGGCCGGTTCGCGCCGCCTCGCGCTGCACGACGCGGCCGGCGGCTTCAGGCAGTAGCGCAGGCGGGGGCGCATGCAGATCCTTCAACTCCTGCTGTCGGGCATTGCGCAAGGTTGCATCTACGGCCTCATCGCGCTGGGTTTCGTGCTGATCTACAAGGCCACCGAAACCGTGAGCTTCGCGCAGGGCGACCTGATGATGCTGGGCGCCTTCGGTGCGTTCGCGGGCATGTCGCTGTTCGGCATGCCGTTCTGGCTCGCGGCCCTCTTCGCGGTGGTGGCGATGGCGGCCTTCGGCGTGCTGCTGGAGCTGGTGGTGATCCGGCCCATCCTGGGGCAGCCGCAGTTCAGCATCGTCATGCTGACCATCGGCATCGCCTACGTGGCGCGCGGCGTCATCACCATGGTGCCGGGCATCGGCACCGAGACGCACACGCTGGCCGTGCCCTACAAGGACCAGATCTGGAAGCTCGGCGAGCTGGTGGTCAACCTGGAGCAGCTCGCGATCATCATCGCCACCGCCATCCTGTGCGGGCTGCTGTTCGCGATGTTCCGCTACAGCAAGCTCGGCATCGCGATGCAGGCCTCGTCGCAGAACCAGCTCGCGGCCTACTACATGGGCATTCCGGTGAAGCGGCTCAACGGGCTGGTGTGGGGGCTCGCGGCGGCGGTCGCGGCCATCGCCGGCATGCTGCTCGCGCCCATCACCTTCGTGCACGCGAACATGGGCTTCATCGGGCTCAAGGCCTTTCCGGCGGCGGTGGTGGGCGGCTTCGGCAGCCTGCCGGGCGCGATCGTCGGCGGGCTCGTCATCGGCATCGTCGAGTCGTTCGCGGGCTTCTACCTGCCCGATGGTTTCAAGGACACGGCGCCGTACATCGTGGTGCTGCTGATGCTCATGATCAAGCCGAACGGATTGTTCGGCGAAAAGTTGCGCAAAAAGGTCTGAAAAATGAGCCCCCACGCTCGTCACTTCGTGTACTCGCTGCCCCCCGAGGGGGCGCAGGCCCGCCTTGGGGCGGCCCGGCGCCGGGCCTGAACCATGCGCTTCATCTTCAAGACCAGCTACGACCAGGACATCCGCCTCGCGCGCCACGGCGGCCACGTGTTCTGGTACAGCATGCTCGTGCTGTTCCTCGTCGCCGCGCCGTGGGTCATCGACGAGTACTGGCTCGCGCAACTGACCTTCGTGCTGATCTACGGCATCGTCGGCCTGGGGCTGATGCTGCTGGCCGGGTTCACGGGGCAGTTCTCCATCGGCCATGCGGCGTTCCTCGGCACGGGCGCGTACACGCAAGGCGTGCTGACGAACATGGGCGTGCCGTTTCCGCTGGCGTTGATCGCGGCCGCGGCGTTGTCTGCGGCCGTGGGCGTGGTGGTCGCGCTGCCGGCGCTGCGCGTGAAGGGCATCTACCTGGCATTGCCACGCTGTCCTTCGGCTTCATCGTCGAGGAGGTGTTCGCGCGCTGGGAGAGCGTGACGGGCGGCAATGCCGGCCTGCACGTGAAGTCGCCGGAAATCTTCGGCTGGTCGCTGGGCTCGGGCGACGGCTTCTACTTTCTTTGCCTGGTGGTGGCGGTGCTGTCCACGCTCGGCATCCTGAACCTGCTGCGCTCGCCGACCGGGCGCGCCTTCGTCGCCATCCGCGATTCGGAAATTTCGGCGCAGAGCATGGGCATTCACCTGGCGCGCTACAAGACCCTGTCCTTCGCCATCTCGGCCGCGCTCGCGGGGCTCGGCGGTGCGCTGTACGCGCACAAGCTCAGCTTCATCTCGCCCGACCAGTTCAGCATCCTGCAGTCGATCGACCTGCTGCTGATGGTGGTGATCGGCGGGCTGGGCTCGGTGCACGGCGCGTTCCTGGGCGCCATCTTCCTGATCGCGATGCCGCAGCTGATCTCCATCGGCAAGGACTGGCTGCCCCCCGTCATCGGCCAGGCGCCCGGCTTGCAGGGGCTGGTGTACGGCGTGGTGCTGATCGCCTTCGTGCTGTTCGAGCCGCTGGGGCTGTACGGGCGCTGGCTCAAGGTGCGCACGTGGCTGCAGCTTTTTCCGTTCTACCGCCGGGGCCTGTTCAAGCGGCAGAAGTCGTTCACCAAGTCGGACCGGCTGAGATGAGCGGCGACATCCTTCTTTCGGCCAAGGAGCTGAGCGTGCGCTTCGGCGGCGTGCTCGCGGTCAACAAGGTGAGCTTCGACGTGCGGCGCGGCGAAGTGTTCACGCTGATCGGGCCCAACGGCGCTGGCAAGACCACGGTGTTCAACCTCATCAGCCGCATCTACACGCCGACCACCGGCGAGATCACGTGGCATGGCGAACAAGGAACACCGCTCGCGCTCACGCAGCAGGCCCCGCATGCCATCGCCGCGCTGGGCATTGCGCGTACCTTCCAGAACATCGAGCTCTTCGAGCATGCGACGGTGCTGCACAACCTGCTGATCGGCCGCCACACGCACCGGCAGACCGGCTTCTGGAGCGAGGTGTTCTTCACCCCCGCCACGCGCCGCGCCGAGATCGCCGCGCGCGAGAAGGCCGAGCAGGTGATCGAGCTGCTCGACCTGCAGCACCATCGCGACTCGATGGTGGCCGGCCTGCCTTATGGCGTGCGCAAGGTGGTGGAGCTGGCGCGCGCGCTGTGCACCGAGCCCAAGCTGCTGCTGCTCGACGAGCCTTCTTCGGGCCTCAACGTCGAGGAGACGGCCGACATGGCCTTCTGGATCCAGGACATCCAGCATGAGCTGGGCGTGTCGGTGCTGATGGTCGAGCACGACATGTCGCTCGTGTCGAAAGTGTCCGACCGCGTGCTGGCGATGAACCAGGGCGAGGTGCTGGCGACCGGTACGCCGCGGGAAGTGCAGGCCGACCCGCGCGTGATCGAGGCCTACCTCGGCACGGTGGACGACGTGAGCAGCCTGAGGAGGGTGGCGGCATGAGTGACGTCGTGCTTCAACTGCTCAACGTGGAAAGCGCCTACGGCCCCATCAAGGCCATCCGGGGCGTGAGCCTGAGAGTGCGAAAGGGCGAGATCGCCACCGTGCTCGGCTCCAACGGCGCGGGCAAGACCACCATCCTCAAGACCATCTCCGGAATCATCGACCCCCGCAAGGGCAGCATCGAATTCCAGGGCAAGGACATCACCGCCAAGGACCCGGCCTACATCGTCCAGCAGGGCCTGAGCCACGTGCCCGAGGGCCGCGAGGTGTTCCCGCTGCTCTCGGTGAAAGACAACCTGCTGATGGGCGCCTACACCCGCAAGGACCGCGACGGCGTGGCGCGCGACATCGAGACCGTCTACACCTACTTTCCCATTCTTCGAGAGCGTGCCACGCAGGACGCCGGCCTGCTCTCGGGCGGCCAGCAGCAGATGCTCGCCATCTCGCGCGCCATCATGGCCGCGCCGCACCTCATTCTTCTGGACGAGCCCAGCCTCGGCCTGAGCCCCAAGCTGACCAAGGAAATATTCGAGATCGTCGTGCGCATCAACCGCGAGCGCGGCACCACCATCCTGCTGGTCGAGCAGAACGCCAACATGGCGCTCAACGCCGCCGACCACGGCTACGTGCTCGAAAACGGCCGCATCGTCATGGAAGATTCCTGCGAACGCCTGAGGGAAAAGGAAGACATCAAGGAGTTCTACCTCGGCGTGAAAGACGACGGCGTGCGCGGCGAGCGGCGCTGGAAAAAGAAGAAGACCTGGAGGTAGCCATCGCCATGCAAGGACTCTGGGACCTCAACACCTTCGCGCCCCGGCTCGACGTCGTCGTGCCCGGCGACACCATTCCCGCCATGTTCTGGAATGCCGTGAAGCAGCGCGGCGACAACATCTGGATGCGGCAGAAAGAGCTCGGCATCTGGCGCACCTGGAGCTGGCACCAGACCGCCGACGCCGTGCGCGAAATCGCGGCGGGCCTGCAGGCCATCGGCTTCGCGCCGGGCGAGTGCGCGTCCATTCTGTCCAACACCGTCATCGAATGGGTGCTCGCCGATCTTGCCGTGCTCAGTTGCGGCGGCGTGTCCAACGGCATCTACCCGACCGACGCGGCCTCGCAGGTGCACTACCTGTGCGAAGACTCGCGCACCACCGTGCTCTTCGTGGAAGACGACGAGCAACTCGACAAGGCGCTCGAAGTGCGCGCGGGCCTTCCGGGCCTGCGCTGCATCGTCGTGTTCGACATGGAAGGCCTGCGCGACCTCGACGACGCGGCCGTGATGAGCCTGGACGCGCTGCGCGCCCTCGGGCGCCAGAACCTGGCCGCCGACCCGCAGGCGGTGGAGCGCAGCGTGGCCGCATGCCGGCCCGAAGACCTCGCGATCCTGGTCTACACGTCGGGCACCACCGGCAAGCCCAAGGGCGCGATGCACAGCCACGCGGGGCTGGTGTACACCGCGCGCGGCTACAACACGCTCATCGCGCAGGACGACAAGGACGAGCGCATGTGCTTCCTGCCGCTGTGCCACATCGCCGAGCGCATGGGCGGCGAGTACTTCGCGATGTACACCGGCTCGATCCTCAACTTCGTCGAGAACCCCGAGACGGTGCCCGAGAACGTGCGCGAGATCGCGCCCACCGTGTTCACCGCCGTGCCGCGCGTGTGGGAGAAGTTCTATTCGGGCGTGATGATCGCGCTGAAGGAGGCAAGCCCGCTGCAGCAGGCCACCTACAAGTGGAGCATCGGCGTGGGCGAGGACATCGCCAACCGCGTGTTGGCGGGCGAGCCGGTCGGCGCGGCGCTGAAGCTCAAGTTCAGGCTGGCGCGCGTGCTGGCGCTGGACAACGCGCGCAAGCTCATTGGCATCCACCGCTCGCGCTTCCTGGTGACGGGCGCGGCGCCCATTTCGCCCGAGCTGGTCAAGTGGTACCTGGCGCTGGGCGTGCCCATGCTGGAGGTGTGGGGCATGACCGAGTCGTGCGGCGCCTCGACGGCCGTGCCGGCCACGCGCATCAAGCCCGGTTCCATCGGCCCGGCCACCGGCTACAACGAGGTGCGCATCGACGACGCCACGGGCGAGATCCTGGTGCGCGGCCCCAATGTCTTCATGGGCTACCTCAACCTGCCCGAGAAAACGGCCGAGACCATCGACGCCGACGGCTGGCTGCACACGGGCGACGTGGGCGTGATGGACGAGGACGGGTATTTCCGCATCACCGACCGGATGAAAGACATCATCATCACGGCAGGTGGCAAGAACGTCACGCCGAGCGAGCTGGAGAACGAACTCAAGTTCAGCCTCTACATCACCGATGCCGTGGTGATCGGCGACAAGAAACCCTACCTCACGGTCATCGTGATGATCGACCAGGAGAACGTCGAGAAGTTTGCGCAGGACAACGACGTGCCGTTCAGCAACTACGAGAGCCTGACGCGCACGCAGGAAGTGCAGGACCTGATCCAGGGCGAGATCGACCGCGTCAACGCCCGGTTCGCGCGGGTCGAGCAGATCAAGAAGTTCTTCCTGCTCGAGACGCAGCTGAGCGCCGAGGACGAAGAGCTCACGCCGACGATGAAGCTCAAGCGCAAGCTGGTGCAGACCAAGTACGCCGAGCGCATAGAAGCGATGTACCGCTGATCCGTTTTTTCGTCAACCCGAGGAGACAACCGCATGAAGCTCAAGACACTGACGACGCTGGCCGTGCTGGGACTGATCGCGACGCTTGCGTCCGCGCAGCAGCAAGGGGTGAGCAAGGACGAGATCCGCATCGGCACCATCCAGGACCTGTCGGGCCCGCTCGCGGGCTTCGGCAAGCAGGCGCGCAACGGCATGCAGCTGCGCGTGGACGAACTCAACGAGCAGGGCAACATCAACGGCCGCAAGCTCAAGCTCTTCGTCGAGGACTCGGGCTACGACCCGAAGAAGGCGGTGCTGGCCGCGCAGAAGCTGGTGAACCAGGAAAAGATCTTCATCATGGCCGGCCACATCGGCACGGCGCAGAACATGGCGGCCATGCCGGTGCAGTTCGAGAAGAACGTCATCAACTACATGCCGATCACGGCGGCGCGCGAAATGTACGAGCCGCTGAACCGGCTGAAGTATTCGTTCGCGGCCACCTACTACGACCAGATCCGCCTGGCGCTGCCGAAGATGATCAAGGACAAGGGCGCCAAGAAGGTCTGCACGATCTACCAGGACGACGAGTTCGGGCTCGAGGTGCAGCGCGGCGCCGAGGCGGGGCTGAAGGCGGCGGGCATGGAACTGGCCGAGAAGACCTCGTTCAAGCGCGGCGCCACCGACTTCAGTTCGCAGGTCGCGAAGATGAAGGCCGCCAACTGCGACCTCGTGGTGCTCGGCACCATCATCCGCGAGACCATCGGCACGGTGGGCGAGGCGCGCAAGACCGGCTTCAACCCGACCTTCCTGGGCTCGAGCGCGGCCTACACCGACCTGATCCACAAGCTCGGCGGCAAGGCGATGGACGGCGTGTACGCCACCATGACCGTGCAGAACCCCTACACCGACGAGCAGTCGCAGCCGCTGCGCTTCTGGGCCAACAAGTACAAGACCAAGTTCAACGAAGACCCGACGGTGTTCTCGGTGTACGGCTACGTGATCATCGACTCGTTCATCAAGGCGGCGCAGAAGGCGGGCCCGAACCTCACGACCGACAGCTTCATCAAGGCGATGGACGGCATCACCTTCGAGCCCGACATGTTCGGCAGCCCGAAGAGCACCTACACCGCGACCAAGCGTCTGGGCAACGACCAGTCGCGCCTGTCGCAGATCAAGGACGGCAAGTGGGTGGTGGTATCGGACTATGTGACACCGTAGGCCTTATATTTGCGCCGAACTTTCGTGACGCGCCCGCCATGCCCAACTACTGGTTGATGAAATCCGAGCCCGACGAGGTCTCGATCGACGATGCGCTCGCCGCGCCCGACGCCACCGTGGCGTGGACCGGCGTGCGCAACTATCAGGCACGCAACTTCATGCGCGACGGCATGAAGGTCGGCGACGGCGTGCTGTTCTATCACTCGAGCTGCCCGGAGCCGGGCATTGCCGGCATCGCGCGCGTGGCCTCGGGCGTGAAGACCGACCCGACGCAGTTCGATGCCAAGTCGCCGTACTACGACGCGAAGTCGAAGCAGGACGACCCGCGCTGGCTGCTGGTGGATGTGCAGGCGCTGCGCAAGACGCGGCTGCTGGCGCTGCCCGAGCTGCGCGACAGGCCCGAGCTGGCCGAACTGGTGGTGCTGCGCAAGGGCAACCGGCTGTCGATCACGCCGGTCGAGCCCGCGCACTGGCGGATCATCGAGAAGATGCTGGCCTGAGCCGGCGGCTTCAGCTGAGCTTGTTGAGAATCGGGAACAGCTTGCCGAGCCCGTCGGCCATCACCTCGACCGCGAGCGCCGCGAGGATCAGGCCCATCAGCCGCGTCATGATGTTGATGCCGGTCTTGCCCAGCACGCGCGCGATCGGCTGCGCGAGCGAGAAGGCCAGCGCCGTGGCCAGCGCCACCACCACGCCGTAGCCCACCAGGATCCCGAGCTCCCACACGTGCTGCGCCTTGTCGGCGTAGATCACCACCGTTGAAATGGCGGCCGGCCCGGTAAGCAGCGGAATCGTGAGCGGCACCACGGCGATCGACGCGCCCATCGACGCCTTGACCTCGGTGGCGCGCAGTTCCTCGACGTTGGTCTTGCTCTCGGCCGGCTTGGCGTTGAGCATCGACAGCGAACTCATGAGCAGCAGCAGCCCGCCGCCGACCTGGAAGCTCGCGATCGAGATGCCGAAGAACGACAGCAGCTGCAGCCCGATGAGCGCGCTCACGGCAATGACCACGAAGGCGCTGAAGGCCGACATGCGCACCGTGTGCCGGCGCTGCGCGTCGGTGTAGCCCTGCGTGTAGTGGATGAAGAAAGGCACGATGGCCAGCGGGTTGACGATGGCCACCAGCGTGACCAGCGGCTTGATCAGGTCCATCGACGTGCTCATGGCTCAGCGCCCTCCGGAAATGTCCAGCAAGGCCATGGTGGTGTAGCTGGCCTCGGCCGAGAGCAGCCAGACGATGGCGCCCGCGATTTCGTCGGCGGTGCCGGCGCGGCGCATGGGAATCTGCGGGCCGAGCGCGGCGGCGCGGTCGGGCAGGCCACCGGAGGCGTGGATGTCGGTGTCGATCACGCCGGGGCGCACCGCGTTCACGCGGATGCCTTCGCCCGCCACTTCCTTGGCCAGGCCCAGCGTGAAGGTGTCGATGGCGCCCTTGCTGGCGGCGTAGTCGACGTACTGGCCCGGCGAGCCCAGCCGCGAGGCGGCGCTGGAAACGTTGACGATGGCGCCGCCCGTGCCGCCGTGTCGGGTGCTCATGCGGCGCACGGCTTCGCGCGCACAGAGAAAGCTGCCGATCACGTTGACGCGGAACATGCGCTCCAGCCGGGCCGCGCTCATTTCGTCGACGCGCGCCGTCACGTCGACGATGCCGGCGCTGTTGACCAGCGCGGTGAGGCGGCCGAGCTTGGCGTCGACCTTCTCGAACATCGCCATCACCTGGGCTTCGTCGCCCACGTCGGCCTGCACCGCCATGGCCGTGCCGCCGCCCGCGCGAATGGCGCGCACCACCTCGTCGGCGGCCAGCGAGTTGCTGGCGTAGTTGACGGCGACGGCGTAGCCGCGCCTGGCGGCGAGCAGGGCGGTGGCGGCGCCGATGCCGCGTCCGCCGCCCGTGATCAAGAGCACCTGGTCCAAAACCTACCTCCTGCAGAGAAACTGCGTGTCAGTTAAAACCGTTGGCTGATTACATCATCGGGGGCACGCGAATGAGCACCAGCAAGACGATCGACTACTACTTCCGCCCCAGAGCCCGTGGACGTATCTGGGGCATACCCGCTTTGCCGCGATCGCCAAGGCGCCGGTGCCACGGTGCGCGTGCGACCGATCGACATGGGCAGCGTGTTCCCGGTGTCGGGCGGGCTGCCGCTGGGCAAGCGCGCGCCGCAGCGCCAGGCCTACCGGCTGGTCGACCTGGCGCGCTTCTCGCGTTACCTCGGGCTGCCGCTGAACCCGAAGCCGAAGTTCTTTCCGGTGGCGGGCGACGACGCGGCGCGGCTGATCATCGCGACTGACTTGCACGACGGCACCGACGCCGCCATGCGCATGTGCGCGGCGGTGTTCGAAGCGGTGTGGGTGCAGGAGCGGAACATCGGCGACCCGAACGTGCTCGAAGCGCTGGTCACGGAATGCGGCCTGCCGGCCAAGCGCGCCGAGCAGTCGCAGAGCCAGGCGGTGCAGGAGCGCTACGAGGCCTACACGCAGGAGGCCATCGACATCCAGGTGTTCGGCGCGCGAGCTACGTGATCGACGGCGAAATCTTCTGGGGGCAGGACCGGCTCGACTTCGTCGAGCGGGCGCTGCGCCCGTAACCCCGGCATTCATCTCTATTTGCCATTCAGGAGCAAGACAACATGGGTCAATTCATCGATCTCACCGCCAAGGACGGCTTCACCTTCCCCGCCTACGTGGCGGAGCCCGCTGGCAAGCCGCGCGGCGCGGTGGTCGTGGTGCAGGAAATCTTCGGCGTGAACTCGCACATCCGCTCGGTGGCCGACGGCTATGCGGCCGAGGGCTACCTGGCCGTGGCACCGGCCACGTTCGAGCGCGTCAAGCCCGGTATCGAGCTGGGCTATTCGGACGACGACATGAAGACCGGCTTCGGCTTCAAGACCGCGGTCGAGGCGCTGCCCGCGCCCGGCGTGCTGCAGGACATCGAGGCGGCCGTTGCCTACGCGTCGAAGGCCGGCAAGGTCGGCATCGTGGGCTACTGCTGGGGCGGCCTGCTGGTGTGGCGCGCGGCTGCGCTGCTGCCGGGCCTGGCGGCGGCGGCGCCTTACTACGGCGGCGGCATGACCTCGCCGGAAGAAACGGCGCGCAGCCCCAAGGTGCCGGTGCTCGCGCACTTCGGCAACCAGGACCACTGGATTCCGCTGGACACCATCGAATCGTTCAAGAAGGCGCACCCCGAAGTGGAAGTGCACGTGTACCCGGTGGGCCACGGCTTCAATTGCGACCAGCGCGGCTCGTACGACGCCGACGCGGCCAAGCTGGCGCGCGAACGCACGCTGGCGTTCTTCGCCAAGCACGTCGGCTGAACGAGTCGAGCACCTCAATGAAAAACCCGGCAATGCCGGGTTTTTATTTGCTGCTGTTGCTGCTCTTGCGCGCCGTGCTGCCGGCGCCCACGCGGGTCTGCAGGAAGTCGAGCAGCGCGCGCAGCGCGGCGCTGTTGTGGCGCCGCTGCAGGTAGGCGGCCGACAGCCACATGTCCTTGCGCGCATAGTCCTGCAGCACCGGCACCAACTCGCCTTGGTCGAGGTGCGACTGCACCAGGATCGACGGCAGGTAGATCACGCCGAAGCCGTGCATGGCCACGCGGATCAGCGGCGCGGCTTCGGTGCAGTCCATGCGGCTTTTCACGTGCACGTCCAGCGGCGTGCCGTTGTCGTCGAAGCGCCAGGCCGGCTGCTGGCCGAGCGACGAAAAGGTCAGGGCTTCGTGGCCCGCCAGGTCGCGCGGATGCTCGGGCTTGCCGTGCTTCTTCCAGTAGACGGGCGACGCGCAGACCACCATGTTCATGAGCCGCAGCTTGCGCACGATGAGGTTGGCGTCTTCGACGGGGCCGCTGCGCAGCTCGACGTCGATGCCTTCCTCGGCCAGGTCGACGGTGCGGTTGGTCAGCTGCAGGCTGATCGTCACGTCGGGGTAGTAGCGCATGAAGTCGGCCAGCAGGTTCGGAAACTCGCCGCTGCCCATGCCGTGCGGCGCCGAGATGCGCAGCCGCCCGCTGGGCTGGCTGGCGCGGTCCTGCAGCTCCGACTGCGTGAGCTCGACCATTTCGAGCATGGGCGTGCTGCGGTCGAGCAGCAACTGGCCGGCGTCGGTGAGGCTGACCGAGCGCGTGGAGCGGTTGAGAAGGCGCACGCCGAAGCGGGTTTCCAGCTCGGCCACATACTTGCTGACGGTCGCCTTCGACATGTCGAGCCTCTTGGCTGCCTGGGAAAAGCTGCCATGCGAGGCGACTTCCCGGAAGGTTCTGATCAGATCGAGACTGTCCATGTGAATGAGCCCATTGTTTCCGTTTTGGGAACGCGATGGTTCGATTCTCACGGGTTTTTCCTAACCGGATTGGGCGACACTTCGGTTACACGCCGCCGTTTTACAGAGTTTCACGGAAGGAACCGACATGAAGACCCCGAACATCCTCGCCGCCGCAGCCCTGTCGATGCTGGCCGCCGCTGGCGCGCAGGCCCAGGGTTTCGCGCCGGTGCAGCCGCTCCAGGCCCAGACCAACCGGGCGGATATCGTGGCCGGCGCCGATACCGCGGCGCGCGGCGGCAATGTGTACGGCGATGTCGTGGCGGCGCCGCTGACCTCGCGGCCCAGCGTGCGCGACCGGGCCTCGGTGCGCGCCGAGGCGGTGGCCGCGGCCCATGCACCGAACCAGAATCTGGACCGCCGCGCCTTCGTCAACAGCGAAGTGCCGGCGCAGCGCGGGACCGGGCGCCCCTAGGTTCCGGGCGTTCTTCATCGCGGGCCGGGCCGGTGCGAATCGGCCCGGCTTTTTACTTGCATGCCTTCATGACGCGATTGTTTCAATAGAGGAAACACCGTGTCTCTGATCGGCGCGTTTCGGCGATGCAATTCGCCCCGAAACTCGCCGCACAGGCAAGCGAACATGCAAGCCTGGTGGACAAACCATCCAACGAATACCCAGGAGAAATGAATATGAAGACCTCGCAAATCCTCGCCGCTGCCGCCCTGACCCTGTTCGCCGCCGTTGGCGCGCAAGCAGAAACCTACCAAGCGTGAACACCGCCGTCTCGACCAAGAGCCGCGACGAAGTGAACGCCGAAGCCGTGCGCACCGCATCGGCTCCGAACCAGAACGTGACCCGCGGTTCGCGCGGCCCGGAAACCGTCGCCGTGTCGAAGGACCGTTCGATCGTTGAAGCCGAAGCCGTCCGTACCGCCTACGCTCCCAACCAGAACGTGACCGCCGGTTCGCGCGTGAACAGCAAGGTGATCTCGAACATGCAACACCCGATGGACGTGAACGTCCAGGCTCAGCAAGGTTCGGGCGCCGTCGCCAAGTAAATAGTCGACGCCGCCCTTCGGGGCGGTTTCGATGCAAAGAAAAAGGGCCACGCGAAAGCGTGGCCCTTTTTCTTTGGGGGAAACGTGACGGGGCGGCCAGGTCAGCGGGTGCGGGCGAGGTAGCGCTTGCGCCAGAAAATCAGCACCAGCAGCACCGCGATGACCAGCATCGACGTCATCGCGATCCAGAAGCCGTCGGCCTTGTGTACCAGCGGAATGAACTCGAAGTTCATGCCGAAGATGCCCGCGATCAGGTTCAGCGGCAGGAACACGGCGGTCAGCACCGTCAGCACCCGCATGATGTCGTTGGCCCGGTGGCCCTGCACGCTGAAATGCATCTGCACGGCGGTTTCGGCGTTCTGCTCCAGCCGGTGCACGTGGTGCACCACGCGCTCGATGTGCTCGAGCACGTCGCGGCTGCGGATCATGATGAGTTCACGCTCGCGCTGCTCCGTCTCGCCCTTGGGCACGGGCAGCGTTTCGAGCGAGTCGATCCAGTCCTGCATGGCCGCGCGCTGGTCTTCGCAGATCTCGTCCAGGTGGTGCAGCGACTGGCGCGCCTCCATCAGCGCGCCCCAGTTGGTGAAGCGGCTGCGCGGGTCGATCAGCTCGGTCTGCCAGTGGTCGAGCTGCTTGGTGAGCTCGCGCCGCAGGTCGAGATAGCCGTCGACGATCTGGTTGATCACGCGCAGCATCAGGTCGGACGGGCTGGCCGGCAGCCGGGCCGAGGTGGCGCGCACGTCGAGCGCCGGGGCGCCGCGGTCGTCAGGCGAGGCGGCGG
>NZ_MOWM01000177.1 GCF_016082275.1 Variovorax sp. E3 | reverse complement strand
CGCTGCTGGCGCGCGAGCACGTGGCCAGCGCGGCCGTCGCGCAGGCCATGGGCACGGCAGCCCCGGTCGCGCCCAAGGCGCCGTGGGGCGACGTGCTGCCGGTGGTGGCCGTGAAGCTGCTGGCGCATCCGCTGCTGATCTGGGGCCTGGGGCTGGGCGCCATCGCGCTCGGGCTGCCGCTGGCACCGTCGGCGCTGACGGTGATGGTGCTGGTCGCGGCGCTGCCAAGCGCAAGCAATGTGTCGATGCTGGCCGAGCGCTTCGGCGCCGACAACGGGCGCATCGCACGCATCATCCTGTGGACGACGGTGGTGGCGTTCTTCAGTTTTCCGCTGGCGGTCGGGCTGCTGCGCTGACCCGCTACGGCGTCAGCACGCCGAGCTTGTAGGGGTCGGCGTCGGGCAGGCGCTCGCACTTCGAGAAGTCGCGGCCCTGCGTGCCGTCGCAGTAGTAGGTGTTGTAGATGCGCCCGAACAGCGACGGGCTGGCGGTGAAGAGCACGCCGTGCTCGGGCTGCCAGTTGTCCCTGGTGGGCGCTGGGGCGCTGGCTTCCACCGGCGCTGCGGTGGTGGTCGCGGCCACGGCCACCACCGTGGCGGAAGAACCGGAACCAGAACCAGGGGCGGAAGTCGTCGACACCGGCGCGGGCGTGAAGTCGGCCAGCGTCTTGTGGGCCTCGTCGCCGCGCCAGCGCACTGCCAGCTCGGCGGCCGTGGGCCGGCTCGCCACCGGCAGCATGATGCCGTTGACCTGCAGCCCGTAGCCGAAGCGATGGGTCTTGCCCGCCAGGAACGCGTAGGCGCAGGCGGCCATGCACTGGCCGCGAACTTCCGTCTGCACGCCGCTCGCGCGGATGGCGTCGGCAAAGGCGCCGGCCGCTTCGGCGGTGCCGCCGAACGAGTCTTCGAAGACCACGGTGCGGACCGCGCCGCTGCCCAGCTGCTCGATGAATTCCTTGATCGCGCTGCCGTCGAGCATGCCCGACACCACCAGCCGGCTGCCCTGCACCTCCAGCTCGGCCGCGGACGCCATGGGCGGGCCCAGGCCCCCGGCGAGGCACGCGAAGGAGAGAACCCAACCAGAGACAGATGGTGGTTTCACGACGACCCTTGAGACGAGCGAGCTTGTTTGGAACGCGCAAACCCGCGAAGAGTTCGCCCGCTGTTACAGCTTGTGCAGCGCGGCCCCGCGCCGTCAACTGTTTTTTCACAAATTTTCGGGTAGGCCAGGGCTGGCCGTAAGACATAGCGGCTGCTACTGCTTCAGTTGAATGCTTGAGTTTGCAGAAGCACTGCTACAGTGGTCGCAAGTCAAAGATGTGAATGTGGGGCGCGCAATGGCAATACTGGCTCGCATCCTGTTGTGGTTGGTCTGGCTCGCCGGCGTCGGCTGGCTCTGGCATGCCGGCAAGTTCGGCACCGCCACCGCCATTGCGCTCGCGGCGCTGAGCCTGGTGGTGTTCGCATGGCCCGCCAGCATCGCGCGGCGCCGGCACAACGAGCTGCGCTACGTCGACATGGGCAAGGAGCCCACGGGCTACCACTGACAATCGCGGTTTTGGGGGACGTCCGGCACGTCCGGCGCTTCAGGACGACGCCTGGCGCAGCCGCTCGAACTCGCGGTGCTTCATCGCGAGGTAGTCGTCGCGGTCCACTTCGTGCAGCTGCCGCGCATACTGCTCCGTCGCGTCGAACCACGCACCCAGGCGCTGGTCGAGCTGCCCCGTCGCGGGTGCGTCCAGGTAGCTGTCGATCGCCAGGTAGTAGCGCATGGTGTTGCGCTCGACCACGCCGCGCACGCCGCCGATGTAGCCGCCTTGCCCCTTGGGCGTGAAGCCCACCTTGTCGCTGCCCATCGTGGCCAGGTAGCCCTTCATCGCGAGCCGCGCGGCGGTGCCGTAGGCGTAGGCATAGCTCAGGTGAACGGCGGTCTTGCCCGCGTCGGCCGGCGTGGCCTCCAGCACGATGCTGTAGTCGCGCGTCGACAGCGGCCCGCTGGCCGCGCTCAGGCGCACGTTGAGGTAGTTGGCGTCGGCCTTGCCGAGCTTGTAGGCGAAGTCGATGGTCTGCGCGTCCGACAGCGGCTGGTCGAACTTGCGCCCGACCGCCACCGCGAGCCCGCTGCCGCCGCTTTGCACGGCGCAGTGCTTGGTGTTCAGGTGCAGCATCAGCACCTGGCACCACGCGGCCGGTTCGCGCAGGGCGCCGCTCACGCTGTTGAAGGGGTGGTCGACCAGCGCGTAGACGTCGCCGCTCAGGCGGTCGCGCCTCGTTCGATTCGAGCGTCAGTGGGCGCTTGAAGGCGTTGCGCGCCAGTTGCGGCGCCAATGCCTGGAGCTTGCCGCGCAAGGCGGGTGCGCCGTCGGCCGGCGCGGGTTGTGCCTGCTGGGCCGGCGCCACGGCGGGGGCCAGCACGAGCGCCGCGGCCAGCAGCAACGACAGCGGCGCGCGGCGGGCCGTGGCCGTGGGGGCGAATGAGGTGTTCATGCAAACCACCTTCGCGGGCTGCGCGAGGCTGCCTTGCAGGACAAACCGCTCAGATGCTGTGCGGATCCACGTCGACCAGCCAGCGGATCACGCCTTTTCCCTCGGGCGTGCGGCGCAATTCGTGCAGCAGCGGCTGCCAGCCCGCGAGCAGCTTCTGCAGCGCGCCGCGCGAGGGGCTTTCGATCAGCATCTGCGCGCGCTCCACGTTGGCCACGCGCTGGATCGCGAGCGGCACCGCCGGGTAGCGCGTGACGAGGTCCGCGCCCGGCAGCGCCTCGGCCTTGTCGGCCGCCGTGTTCAGGAAGCCCTGCGCCACCGACTGCTCGCGCGCGTCGGCCCGCAGCAGCGCCTGGAACGCGAACGGCGGCATGCCGGCGGCGCGGCGCTCGTCGAGCTGCTGCCGGGCGAACACCGCGTAGTCGTGCTGGCGCAGCGCCATGAACAGCGGGTGCTGCGCATGGTGCGTCTGGATCCACATCTCGGCCGTGGCGCCCTGCGAGGCCAGGTAGGCGGCGTCGCGGCCCGCGCGGCCGGCCGACTGCATCAGCAGGCTGAACAGCCGCTCGGGCGCGCGGAAATCGCTGGAGAACAGCGCGCCGTCGGGGTTCACCGCGGCCACCAGCGTGATGCGCCGGAAGTCGTGGCCCTTGGCGATCATCTGCGTGCCCACCAGCACGTCGACCTCGCCCGAATGCACGGCCGCCAGCTGCGATTCGAGCGCGCCCTGCTTCTTGGTGCTGTCGGCGTCGATGCGCGCGATACGCACCGCGCCGCCGTCGGGCCGCTTCACCTCGGCGAACAGCTCGGCCAGGTGCTCTTCGAGCCGCTCGGTGCCGCGGCCCACGGGCGCGATGTCGGGGTTGCCGCAGGCCGGGCAGGCGCGCGGCACGCGCTCGGTGAAGCCGCAGTGGTGGCAGCGCAGCGTGCGGTCGATCTTGTGGAACACGCGGTAGGCGCTGCAGTGCGGGCATTCGCTTTTCCAGCCGCAGTCGCCGCAGGCCAGCACCGGTGCGTAGCCGCGCCGGTTCAGGAAGATCATGCTCTGCTCGCCGCGCGCGATGCGCTGGCCGATGGCGTCGAGCAGCGCGCCCGAAATCACCGTCTTCGCGGGCTGCAGGTTCATGTCGACCAGCCGCACGGCCGGCAGCTCGCCCGCGCCGATGCGCGAAGGCATGGCCAGCCGCACGTAGCGCCCGCCCGGGTCGTCGCCCTCGGCGGGCCGGCTCTGGTGCCAGCTCTCGAAAGAGGGCGTGGCCGAGCCGAGGATCACCTTGGCCTTTTCGCGCTGGCCGCGCCACACCGCGAGGTCGCGCGCCGAATAGCGCGCGCCCTCTTGCTGCTTGTAGCTGGGGTCGTGCTCCTCGTCGACCACGATGAGCTGGAGCCCCGGAATCGACGCGAACACCGCCATGCGCGTGCCCAGCACGATGCGCGCCGCGCCGCTGTGCGCCGCCAGCCAGCTTGCCAGGCGCTGCGGGTTGGTCATGCCGCTGTGCAGCGACACCACGGCCTCGTCGCCGAAGCGGGCCTTGAAGCGGGCCTCGAGCTGCGGCGTGAGGTTGATCTCGGGCACCATCACCAGCGCCTGTGCCTGGGCATCGCGCGCCAGCAGGTCGGCCACGCAGCGCAGGTAGACCTCGGTCTTGCCGCTGCCGGTGCTGCCGACCAGCAAAACGTGCCGCTCTCGGCCTCGATGCGGGCCAGCGCGGCGGTCTGCTCGGCGCTCAGCGCGATCAGGTTGGCGGACTCGGCCGTCGGCGCCACCGGCCCGGCCGTGGTCTTGCGCTTGAGCCGGCGCGCCAGCTGCGTCGTGCTCAGGTCGCGCAGTTGCGGCGGCAGCGCGGCCAGCGCGATCTCGCCGATCGAGCGCTGGTAGTAGCGCCCGGCAAAGGCCACCAGGTCGCGCCAGGCCTCGCCCAGCGGGGCCAGCGCGTCGAGCGCGGCGCCCACGGGCTTGAGCACCATGTCGGGCGCGGCGCCGTCCAGCGACACCGGCGCGTTCCACACCACGCCCAGCACCTCGCGCTTGCCCAGCGGCACCCGCACCAGCGTGCCGGGCGGCATCGGCTCGGCGCTGGCGTAGCTCAGCAGGTCGCCCAGCGCGGCGTGCGCGGGCGTCTGCACGGCGATGTCGAGCCGCCAGGGCAAGGCCGGCGGACTACCGTTCGTCGGTTGGCCGGGCTCGTCGAGGGGCAGGGCGGCGGTGGCGATGAGGGTCCTTCTTGGCACGGTTTGTTAATGCGACTTTGAACAACTGCACTTAAGTCGTTGATTTTTCAGCGCTTTGGAAGCCATCCAGAGTTTCTGTGGATAACTTTGTTGACAACAGGGCTCGACACGCTGGCGAGCCTTGAAAATCAAGGCTCTCGCTGGATTGCCCGGAAAAAAAGCAAAATTCAAATCCTATATAAATCAACAACTTAGCGTCGCTATCGCTTTGGGAGCAAACAAGGTGACCCCCCGGACAATCTTGCGCAGTGCAGCACGGGTTTTGTGCATAAGTCAGACCGATATGCCGTTTTTGCGCTTGACAAACAGCAAGGGACCGGGTTTTGGGGCCGTCGGCGCCTGCGTCCGAGCGGCCCGCCTGCAACAGTTTTAACCGCGCAGCGCGCGCGACTGTGCGTGCACCGCCTGCACCAGCGCCGCCACGTGGTCCGGCGGCGTGAACTGGCTGATGCCGTGGCCCAGGTTGAAGATGTGGGTCGGGCCTGGGGCCGTGCGGTCGGCGTGGGGCTTGCCGAAGGCATTCAGCACCTTCGCCACCTCGGCCTCGATTTGGGCGGGCGGCGCGAACAGCACGTTGGGGTCGATGTTGCCCTGCAGCGCCTTGGCCTTGCCGTCGGTGCCCTCGGCCACCTGCTTGCGCGCGGCGCCCAGGTTCACGGTCCAGTCCACGCCCAGCACTTCGCAGTCGAGTTCGCGCATGGCGTCGAGCCACAGCCCGCCGCCCTTGGTGAACACGATGCGCGGCACCGGCTGGCCGTCGGCGCCGGTGCGCTTCAGGCCGGCCAGCACGCGGGCGGTGTAGGCCAGGCTGAATTCCTGGAACGCGCCGTCGGCCAGCACGCCGCCCCAGCTGTCGAACACCATCACGGCCTGCGCGCCGGCGTCGATCTGGGCGTTGAGGTAAGTGGCCACCGAATCGGCATTCACGGCCAGCACGCGGTGCATGAGGTCGGGGCGGCTGTAGAGCATGCCCTTCACGAGGCGGTAGTCGCTGGAGCCCGCGCCTTCGACCATGTAGCAGGCCAGCGTCCACGGGCTGCCCGAGAAGCCGATCAGCGGCACGCGGCCGTCGAGCGCCTTGCGGATCGAGGCCACCGCGTCGAACACGTAGCGCAGCTTCTGCATGTCGGGCACTTCGAGCGCGGCCACGGCGGCCTCGTCGCGCACCGGGCGCGCGAAGCGCGGGCCTTCGCCGGCCTCGAACGACAGGCCCAGGCCCATGGCGTCGGGCACCGTCAGGATGTCGGAGAAAAGAATGGCCGCGTCCAGCGGGTAGCGCGCCAGCGGCTGCAGCGTGACCTCGGTCGCGTAGTCGGTGTTGGTGGCCAGCCCCATGAAGCTGCCGGCCTTGGCGCGCGTGGCCACGTATTCGGGCAGGTAGCGGCCGGCCTGGCGCATCAGCCAGACGGGCGTGTGGTCGGTGGCCTGGCGCCAGCAGGCCCGCAGGAATGTGTCGTTTTGCAATGGGGCGAAAGGCATGCCCCATTGTCGCAGGGACCCCCGCATTGACCGACAGCGCATTTTGAGTAGCACCAACCCGCCCCGGTGATCCACGGCGCGCCGCAGCCGCGAGCATCCGCTGCGACAACAACTTCGGCGAATGCGGGACAACGAACATGGCGCAACAGGTTTTCGACTTCGTGGTGGTGGGGGCCGGCTCGGCCGGCTGCGTGCTGGCGCACCGGCTGGTGCTGGCGGGGCGCAGCGTGCTGCTGCTGGAGGCCGGCCCGCCCGACAACGACCGCTTCATCCACATGCCCGCCACCTTCGTGCGCGTGATCGGCACCGAGCGCACCTGGGCCTACGAGAGCGAGCCGCAACCCGCCGCCGGCGGCCGCAGGATGTTCGTGCCGCAGGGCCGCACGCTGGGCGGCGGCAGCTCGGTCAACGCCATGGTCTACATCCGCGGCACGCCCGCCGACTACGACGGCTGGCAGGCGCAGGGCTGCGAAGGCTGGGGCTGGCGCGACGTGCTGCCGTGGTTCCGCAAGGCCGAGTCGAACGCGCGCTTCGCCTGCGGCCTGCACGGCACCGGCGGGCCGCTGAAGGTGAGCGACACGCGCTATCGCCACCCGCTGAGCCTGGCCTTTCTGCGCGCGGCGCAGCAAAGCGGCCTGGCCTACAACGACGACTTCAACGGCGCCGAACAGGCGGGCGTGGGCTTCTACCAGACGACCACCTTCGAGGGCCGGCGCGCGAGCACCGCCGCCACCTATCTCGCGGCCGTGCGCGGCAACCCGAAGCTCACGGTGGTCACCGGCGCGCACGTGATGCGCGTGCAGACGCAGGACGGTGCCGCCACCGGCGTGGTCTACCGCACGGGCCCGGGCGGCACCGGCGAAGACATCGTGGCCACCGCGCGGCAGGAGGTGATTCTGTCGGCCGGCGCGCTCGCCTCGCCCAAGCTGCTGATGCTGTCGGGCATCGGCCCCGGCGCGCAGTTGCAGTCGCTCGGCATCCAGGTGGCGCGCGACCTGCCCGGCGTGGGCGAGAACTTCCAGGACCACCTGGAGGTGTCGGTCTACGGCCGCACGCGCGAGCCGATCAGCCTGCTGGGCAACGACCGCGGCCTCACCGCGCTCAAGCACGGCCTGCAGTGGACGCTCTTCAACACCGGCCTGCTCACCTCGAACGTGGTCGAAAGCGGCGGCTTCGTCGACACCACCGGCGAAGGCCGGCCCGACCTGCAGTTCCATGTGCTGCCCGTGCTGGTGGGCGACGTCGACCGCGAACCGCTGGCGGGCCACGGCCTGTCGATCAATCCCTGCTTTTTGCGGCCGAAGTCGCGCGGCAGCGTGCGACTGCGCAGCGCCGACCCGATGGCGCCGATCCTGTTCGACGGCGGCTACCTGCAGGCACCCGAGGACGTCGCCACGCTGGTGCGCGGCGTGAAGCTCGCGCGCCGCATCCTGCGCGCGCCGGCGCTGCGCGAGCTGGTGTCCGAGAGCTTGCGCCTTGCGCCGCCGAAGACATGGCCGACGACGCCATCGAGGCCTACGTGCGCCAGCGCGCCAAGACCGTCTACCACCCGAGCGGCACCTGCCGCATGGGCCGCGAAGGCGGCGACGGCATGGCCGTGGTCGATGCGCGCATGCGCGTGCACGGCGTGGCCGGGCTGCGCGTGTGCGACGCCTCGGTGATGCCCTCGCTGGTCAGCGGCAACACCAACGCGCCGACCGTGATGCTGGCCGAGCGCTGCGCCGACTTCGCGCTGTCGGACAACTGATGCTGCGCGTTCGGTCAATCGCAGGTGCGCGCCCGAACCTAGAGTCGATCAAGACAAAAGACACAAGGAGACAGAGCGAATGAGTTCCACAGGTTCCATGGCCGGCAAGGTCGCGTTCATCACGGGCGGCGGCACCGGCATCGGCGCGGCGGTGGCCGCGCAGTTCGTCGCGGCGGGCGGTCGCGTGGTGTTGATGGGGCGGCGCCTTGCGCAGCTCGAAGCCGTTGCGTCGAAGCTCGACGGCCTCGCCGTGGCGGGCGATGCCGCCAGTACCGCCGACGTGCGCCGCGCACTGGCCCAGGCGAAAGAAAAGTTCGGCCGCGTCGACGTGCTCGTGGCCAACGCGGGCGGCCACGGCGTGGGCGACGCGCTGTCCACCGACGACGCCTCGTGGGCGCTGTCGACGCGCCTGAACCTGGACACCGCTTTCGTCTGCGCGCGCGAGCTGCTGCCCGAGCTGATCGAGCGGCGCGGCAACATCGTCGTGCTGTCTTCGCTCGCGGGCCACTTCGCGGGGCCGGGCGTGATCGGCTACGTGACGATGAAGCACGCGCTCATCGGCCTCGTGCGTTCGCTGGCGCGCGACTACGGCAAGCAGGGCGTGCGCGTGAACGCGGTGTGCCCCGGCTGGGTGCGCACCGAGATGGCCGACGAGCAGATGCAGGTGCTCGTCGACAAGTACCGCCTGGCCGATGCCGACGCGGCCTACGACCTCGTCACGCGCGACGTTCCCATGGGCCGCGCCGCCAGCCCCGAGGACGTGGCGAACGCCGTGCTGTTCCTGGCCTCGCCGCTGGCCGCGATGGTCTCCGGCAGTTCGCTGATGGTCGACGGCGGCGCCAGCGCCGTGGACCTTCCCACCATCGCCTTCGCGCACGACGCCTGAGGAAGAAGACGCCATGAGCACAGACAACGCCACCACCAAGCCCGCCGACTGGAAGACCTACGACCAGTTCGCCCTCGGCATCGCCACCAACCGCCTGCCGCCCACCGACGCGCTCTCGGGCCGGACGCTGGTGCTGGCCCTGCCTGACTTTCGCCTCACGCTGAAGCCGCGCGCGCAGCACACGCTCGACTGGCACGAAGAAGGCGCACGCAACGGACAGGGGCAGGGCGACTGGTACGAAGCCATCGAAGTCGCGCCCGACACCTTCTTCCTCGACATCACGCAGGCCAGCCGCCCCACCGAGGCACTCACCGTGGTGTTCAACGCGCGCACGCGCCGCGTGCTCGCCATTCGCTGCCGCATCGTGAGCGCCGAAGAAGCCGCGGGCCAGCCGCGCGTGCCGCAGGACTTCTGGCCCGGCACGCTCGAAGGCGGCGGTGGCGGCGCTGGTGCCACGGGCCCCGTGCCGCACGCCACGCGCGACCTCATCGGCCTGCGCACCTGGCAGATCTACAGCCCCAACCACACCTACGAGCACACCTACCTGAGCGCCGAGCGCTACGCCTGGCAATGCCTGGTCGGCGTGCAGCGCGGCCACGGCGACGTCGACCTCGCGAGCTACTGGAAGTTCGACGACGAGCAGTACGTCTTCACCTTCCGCGAGTTCCTGATTCCGGTGGCGTCGGTGTTCTTCTTCGACTTTGCGCGTGGCCGCTCGACCGGCAAGTTTCTCGGCGTCACCGGCGCCGGCGAAGTCGCCAACAACCCTGCCGGCGCCTTCATGCGCAAGGCTCGCAGACCTTCTACCCGCCCGAGTTCGGGCCGGTCTGATCCCTCTTTTTTCTCTTTCCTTTTTCGCTGTCACACCCAGGAGTTTTTCTTCATGCGCACGCCCCACCAGATCGTTGCCGATCACTACGCCGCCTCCGACCGGCAAGACCTCGACGCCATGTTCGCCGACGTGGCCGAGGACGTGCGGTGGACCGAGATGGCCGGCTTTCCCTGCGCCGGCACGCACGTCGGCCCGGCGCAGGTGATCGAGAAGGTCTTCAAGGCGCTGGGCGCCGAGTGGGAGGGCTATCGCTTCGTGCTCGAACGGCTGGTCGACGGCGGCGACACCGTGGTCGCATCGGCGACTACCACGGCCGCAACCGCGCCACCGGCAAGACCATGCACGCACGCGTCGCGCATGTGTGGCAGGTGCAGGGCGGCAAGGTGCGCCGCTTCGAGCAGTTCACCGACACGCTGCTCGTCGCGCGCGCCATGCCGTGAGCGACGGCGGCACTTTCTTCTTCAACGCAACGCATTGCCCCGGAGCCCTTTCATGAATCTGCGAGACCTGTCGATCGAACACCTCGGCCAGGTGGGCCTGCTGGCGCAGCGCCGGCGCGGCAACCACATCGACGGCCGCGAGACGCCGCCCGCCGGCGGCGGCTACCTGCCCGTGGTCGACCCCGCCACCGAGATGACCGTGGCCGAAGCGCCCGACAGCGACGCGGCCGACGTGGACGCGGCCGTGGCCAGCGCGCGCCGCACCTTCGAAAGCGCCGCGTGGCGCTCGCTGCGCCCGGCCGACCGCGAGCGCATGCTGTACACGCTGTCGACCCTCATCGAGGCGCACGCCGACGAACTCAGCGCGCTCGAGACGCTGCAAAGCGGCAAGCTGCGCGGCATCGCGCGCATGGTCGACGTGGGCGCGGGCGCGGAGTTCGTGCGCTACATGGCGGGCTGGGCCACCAAGCTCGAAGGCCAGACGCTGGACAACTCCATCGGCATTCCAGGCCCGCAGTGGGTGACCTACACGCGGCGCGAACCGGTGGGCGTGGTGGCGGCCATCGTGCCGTGGAACTTTCCGCTCGCCATTGCGCTGTGGAAGGTCGCGCCCGCGCTCGCGGCCGGCTGCACCGTGGTGCTCAAGCCGTCGGAAGAAACGCCGCTCACCGCGCTGCGGCTGGCCGAGCTGGCCATCGAGGCGGGCTTTCCGCCGGGCGCGCTCAACGTGGTGTGCGGGCGCGGCGCCACGGCCGGCGCGGCGCTCGCGCAGCACCCCGACATCCGCAAGATCAGCTTCACCGGCTCGACCGCGGTGGGCCGGCAGATCGGCCATGCGGCGGTCGACAACATGGCGCGCTTCACGCTCGAGCTGGGCGGCAAGTCGCCGCTCATCGTGCTCGACGACGCCGACCCCGTGGCGGCGGCGCAGGGCGCGGCCAACGGCATCTTCTTCCACCAGGGCCAGGTGTGCACCGCGGGCTCGCGCGTGTACGTGCAGCGCGGCATCTTCGACCAGGTGGTGGCGCAGCTCGCGCGGGCGGCCGAGGGCCTGCACATCGGCTCGGGCTTCGACGCGAAGACGCAGTTCGGCCCGCTGGTGTCCAAGCGCCACATGGACCGCGTGATGGCGCACATCGACGGCGCGGTGGCCGAGGGCGCGACGCTCGTCACCGGCGGCGCCCGCGCGTTCGACGGCGGCTGCTTCGTGCTGCCGACCGTGTTCGTCGACGCGCAGCCGTCGATGCGCATCGTGCGCGAGGAGGTGTTCGGCCCGGTCGCCACGGTCGTGCCCTTCGACGACGTCGAAGACGCGATCCGCCTGGCCAACGACAGCGCCTACGGCCTGGCCGCCAGCGTGTGGTCGAACAGCCTGTCGGCCGTGCACCGCATCGTGCCGCGCCTGCAGGCGGGCGTGGTCTGGGTCAACGCGCACAACGTGCTCGACAACGCGCTGCCGCTGGGCGGCGTGAAGCAGTCGGGCTGCGGGCGCGACCTGGGGCGCGCGGCGGTCGAGAGCTTCACCGAGCTCAAGAGCGTGTGCATGGCGGTGTAGCCGCACGGTTTCGATCACAAGAAAAGGAGACATCCATCATGAAGAAGATTCACAAGAAGATCGCGCTGTCCTTCGCGGCCGGCGCCATGGGCCTGGCGGGCGCGGGCGGCGCATGGGCGCAGGCCAGCCCCGACTGCGGCCTGAACACCGGCAAGCCCGCCACGGGCGAGCCCATTCCCGTCGGCGCGGTGGTCGGCAAGACCGGGCCCGACGACTTCAGCGCCTCGGGGCAGGCGGCCGCCGCGTACTTCAAGTGCGTGAACGCCAACGGCGGCATCCACGGCCGGCCGGTCGACTACATCGTGCTCGACGACCAGTGGAACCCCGAGACCGCCGCGCAGGTGGCGTCCAAGCTCGTGAAGGACCGCAAGGTGGTCGCGCTCGCGGGCAGCACCAGCTTCGTCGAGTGCGGCGCCAACGCCAAGATGTACGCCGACGAGGGCGTGATGGTCATCGCCGGCACCGGCGTGCCGCGCGAATGCTTCAACGCGCGCAACTACGTGCCGGTGAACGCGGGGCCGCGCGTGTCGGCCACCATCGCCGCCATGTACGCCGCGCAGAAGTACAAGGCGAAGAAGATGGTCTGCATCATTCCGAACATCCCGAGCCTGGGCAACTGGGCCTGCGAGGGCCCGAAGGAGTGGGGCAAGAAGAACGGCGTGGAGGTCGAGACCATTGCCATCGACCCCGGCTCGGCCGACGCCACCTCGACCATGCTGCAGGCCGCCGCCAAGAAGCCCGACACCATCATCATGAACGTGCCCAAGGGCATCCTGGTGCCCATGCTGGCCGCGGCCGAGCAGCAGAACATCGGCAGGAAGATCCACTTCGTGTCGGCCGCGCGGCCTACAACACCGACGTGCCCAAGGCCATCGGCCCCTACTGGAAGGGCAACTTCGACGTCAACCTCGAGTTCAACCCGCTCGAGTCGGCCGGGCCCGACAACAAGAACTGGCTCGCGGTGATGGACAAGTACGGCGCCAAGAGCGACCCGCGCGACACCTTCTCGCAGGGCGGCTACGTGGCCGCGCGCATCGTGACGCAGGCGCTGCTGAAGATGGACCCGAAGAAGATCGACCGCGCCGGCGTGACCGACGCGCTGCGCAAGGTCAGCGACTTCAAGAGCGACATTCTCTGCAAGCCCTTCTACGTGGGCAACGGCAACCGCCACAACGCCAACAACAGCGGCCCGGTCGCCAGCCCCGACGGCAACGGCTGGCGCTTCGCGCCCGGCGGCTGCCTGACGGCGGACGACCCGGAGCTGGTCGACATCCGCGCCGACGAGCAGAAGATGGGCCTGAAGTAAGCGCACCCGGCCATGGAGGACTACCTGCCTTTCGTCATCTCGGGCCTGGGCCTGGGCGCGGTCTACGCGCTCTCGGGCGTGGGGCTGGTGGTGCTCTACCGCTCGTCGGGCGTGCTGAACTTCGCGTTCGGCGCCATCGGCGCGATCGGTGCCTACGTGGCCTGGTCGATGCTCCAGGCCGACTGGCCGCAGGCGCTCGCATGGAGCGCGGCCGTCGTCACGTCGATGCTGCTGTCGCTGGCCTACGGGCGGCTGCTGGCGCCGCGCCTGTCGCACCGCGACCCGACCATCCGCAGCATCGCCACGCTGGGCTTCGCGCTGGTGGTGGTCGGCTTCACCGAGTGGTACTGGGGCGAGCAGCCGCGCCGCCTGGTGCTGCCGACCGATGCGGGCGCGATCGACTTCGTGCTCGGCGAGGTCGAGGTGCGGCTCACGCACACGCGCGCCCTGGGGCTCGCACTGGCCGTGCTGATGATGGGCGGCGTGGGCCTGCTGCTGTCGAAGACACGCGTGGGCCTGAAGATGCGCGCGCTGGCCAACGACCGCGACCTGAGCGCGCTGCTGGGCATTCGCGTGCTCGGCGTCGACACGGTGGCCTGGATACTGAGCGGCGCCTTCGCCGGCGTGTGCGGGCTGCTGCTGGCGAACATCGTGCGGCTGCAGGCCACGCTGCTGACCTTCCTGGTGATTCCGGCATTTGCCGCGGCCATCATCGGGCGGCTGCATTCGCTGCCGGCCACGGTGGCGGGCGGCATCGCGATCGGCGTGCTCGAAGCGCTGGCGATCACGGTGCCGGGCTTCGCCTCGTTCCGCACGGCCACGCCGTTCCTGATCGCGCTGGCCATGATCGTGTTCTATCGCACGGGGACGCGGCAGGCATGAGCGCTTCATCGACCCTTGCCGGCGCGGTGCCGGTTCCGCACACGCAGGCGCCGCCCGCCGCGCTCGCGCAGGCGTCGCGCCGCGCGCGCATTTCCCTGGCCGTGATGGTGGGCTGCGTGCTGCTCATCGGCCTCGTGGTGCCGTGGCTGGCCAATGCGTACTGGATCAAGACGCTCACCTCGTCGCTCGCGCTGTCGATCGCGGCGGCCGGCGTGGCGTTGCTCTACGGGCAGCTCGGGCTGGTGTCGCTGTGCCAGTACGCGCTGCTGGGCGTGGGCGGCTGGATCGCGCTGCGCGCGGGGCACGGGCTGGGCTGGCCCTTCGAGCTGTCGGTGCTCGCGGGCGGGCTGCTGTCGTGCGGGGTGGGCATGCTCGCGGGGCTGCCCGCGCTGCGCTTGAAGGGGCTGTACCTGGCGCTCGTCACCATGATGATGGCGGGTGGCTTCCAGGTGGTGATCAACGTCATGGGTTTTCCCGACGGCGGCGCCGGCTGGCTGGGGCGCGTGTTCGGCAGCGAGCGGCTGATGATGCCCCGGCCCGCGCTGGCGCTGTCCGATGCGGCGTACTTCCGCTACGTGGCCGTGTGGCTCGCGGCGGTGCTGGCGCTGATCGAGCTGCACCGCCGCACGCGCGCCGGGCGCTCGTGGGCGCTCATTCGCCGCGGCGAGGCGGCGGCGGT
>NZ_MOWM01000176.1 GCF_016082275.1 Variovorax sp. E3 | reverse complement strand
TGTGTAGACCTAGATTTCTGGCGAACTCCAGAAACGGATATCGAGTGCGCTTCCAGACAAAAGTCCAGAGTCGAAGAGCACTTGGGTAACTCTCATGCATAGGCTTCTCATATCGTGCTCAACATGGACTGCAATATTGCTCGCTTCGATTTGGTGTCGATTCGCCTTGCCGTCCTTTGCGCAGAATCCGGCTCATTGTCTGCGGCAGCGAAAGTGGCGCACTGCTCGATCTCCACTGGAAGCCAAAGACTGAGTGCTCTAGAGGATTTTCTAGGAGCAGCTCTGTTCATTCGCGATCATCGAGGCCTGCGTTTGACGCCCGCAGGAGCGGTCTTCGTGCAGAACGCGTACGTGCTTCTTCACCAACTCGATGTGCTGAAGCAAGAGGTAGGAAGCTTGCGAGACGCAGCGATTCTTTGATCCTTTCTGTGCCATCGAGGACTGCTGACCAGTGCCTCGAAGCCGACATCGCCGCCAATCATCTCTATCGAACAATGGGAAGAGCCATCCATTGATCACAGATGCATGTGACATGGTTTAGGCCATCACTTAGACAGATATCAGCCGTTGAGAGACTGACACCATGGTCACGGGCTCTTGGTATCGAAGACATTCGAAACGGTGATGGCTTTCCATGGGCAGACTCACGATTCCGATTCGATGGAATCTGTGTAGACATCGAGATCGGCGAGAGAGAAAAGGTGCCTTTCGGTATATCCGAAATCTCGCAGTAACCCTGAGTGTTCACTACAGATACGACACCTAGCATCGAGGTGATCACTAGATCGGTATCGCGTGTTTGAAACATCGCCTCGCGCAAAAAAATCTGTCATTGGAAGCACTTATCCCATAGCTCTCCGAAGTGGCAGGCTTCATTCTCAATGATGATCCATTGGGACTTTGGCATGGAGAAGAACACAGAGAACGGCATTTAAATAAGAGACTACACATGCACAAGAACCTCGTCGCCCTGTCTGTCGCGGCAATCGCAACATCCGCCACAGCCCAATCGTCCGTCACGCTGTTCGGCGTGGTTGACGTCGCAGTAAGTAGCTACAACGTAAAGAGCACCTGGTACAACAACACGGCAAATCCGTTCTTGTTGCCGCCAGCTTCTTCCCCTACATCTATCACAAGAAGCCAGACCGCGCTATCTCAGGGCGGCTACGGCACGAGTCGTCTTGGCTTTCGCGGGACAGAAGATCTAGGTGGCGGTCTTGCCGCAAGCTTCTGGCTTGAGGGACAAGTCAATCCCGACGATGGATCAAGGGGGCTGACCAATTTCAACCGTCGTTCGACCGTAAGTCTGTCTGGGCCGTTCGGCGAGGTTCGGCTTGGTCGGGACTACACGGCATCTTTCTGGAACGACACAGTTTTCGATCCCCTCGGGGGTGTTGGCGTTGGGATCAGCCTGATCAACTCGGTTTTCGCAAATCTCGCTACCGTACGAGGTGCTGCAACGGCAGTCAATCCAGGCACGATCAGCATGGGAGGATCGGACTCTTACGTGCGCACCAGCAATATGGTCGGTTACTTGCTTCCACCAGGGCTCGGTGGAGTCTATGGTCAGGTGCAGTACGCGCTGCCTGAAACCGTTAAATCATCGGAGCTGCCGGGCAGTCCTAGCGCGAAAGGACGCTACTTTGGAGCGCGCCTGGGCTACGCAAGTGGGCCGGTCGACGTCGCGGTAGGCTATGGAGAGAGCACGGTTGCTGATGTCGTCGTGGTCAACGGCGCTGGTGCGCCGACGGGGTCGTCAAGCGAGAACAAGATCAAGAGCGCCAATCTCGGCGCTTCATGGGATCTCGGTTCCGTCAAGCTTTTCGGTGAAGTCTCGTTTGCGCGAGACCAACTGAAATCAAGGCAAGCCATCGTCTCTGGGGCGGTTCCCCTGAATTGGACGGACAAGGATACTTATAAGGGCGCTCTAGTGGGTTTTCAAGTTCCAATCGGCGTAGGCGTCGTCCGCGGGAGTTATTCCGTTGTTAAGTACGAGAACGATCTGCCGCCATTGGTAAGAGCGACAGCCATCGGCGATAGCGGCGCATCCGTCAATAAGGTCGCACTGAGCTATGTGCACAACCTGAGCAAGCGAACAGCGCTTTATGTTACCGGTGCCCGTATTCGAATCAAGAATGGCCAAACCAATCCGGCGATCATTGGGGCAGTGACGGGGGGAACGTCGAGCTACGTTTCAACCGGAAATGGTGTGAGTGGATACGCTCCGCGCAGCTCTACTGGTTTTGATTTCGGTATTCGTCACGCGTTCTAGAGCGATCTTGTCCAGCGAAATTTCCGTCCCAGGAGCGTTGCGAAACTCAGCACGACCGCCAGAAGATGAGATGTGCGGGGCTCAAGGGACGTATACGGATACATGCGCGGAACAATCATGGGTCACGCAGAGGGCTTCTCGAGGGAAGTTGGCGTAGTTCAATTCGGCCGGTCGACGACTTTCGCGATCTTATGGCTTTGACCGGTCGATGGACACGATCTGCCGCAACCGGACCCGTCTGGTCCTCGTCAATACCCGGTAGTGAATCTCTCACTGGAACCTCTGGATCTAAACAGGGATCGCCTCTGGCTCTTCAGAGTTTCAGCAAGCGAGCGAGCGGTGCCAAGACACGGGACGTTGCTGTACCAGTGCCTAGGTTGAACGGTTCTGGCCAGCTCCCGACTTGCCGTCGTCACTTCTGAGGTGCCGGGTAGATCCAGCGAGGTTGTGAGGAAACGCGATGTGTCATATGGATCGGCCTCGCTGCCCATCCGCATCTGCTTTGCGCCTTGGCGAGGAGGACGAGGCTTGGTTCGATCATGCAGGTGACAGGTGACGGGTGACGGGTGACGGGTGGGGCAGGTGGGGCAGGGCAGGGGCATCTCGTCGAAAGAAGCTAAGGCCGGGGATGCGGGTCTCAAAGTTATCCGTTGCTGTGACTCGCGCGCGATGACGCTTGCAAGCACCGGCGAGGTGATTTGCGCTGAGTTGCGGGTGACGTGTTTGTGGACCGTGTCTGCTGGAAACGTTCGCATGCCGCTTTACCTGCGAAGAAAAGTCCTGCCTACCAGAATACTTGTGAATCCATAGGATAAGGCAAAAAATCCAGTGGTTTGCTCTACCGTTCACCCTGCTGTGCCGTGGAAACTAGCCTTCTACCGTGGCTTAGGTGGCAGGAGGAAGGCCAAGGGTTTGTATGAGCATGTGGCGCCCGTACATAGCTTCGGAATGAGTGCCGTCCTGCTCGTGATCGCAGCCTTGCTTGCCATTTTTGCAGCCCGTGCTGGGATGCGGCCTCTTTCCACCACTACATGAACACGAGCCGGCAGTGACGAGCACATGGCCTCTCATTGGACCGTATGGGATTCCCAACCAATTCTGGAGTCTGTAAATGAATGAAGCTCTCAAAATCTCGCGTCGAGATCTCATGATTGCAGGCGCGGTCTCCGCTTCGGCACTAGCGTCCCAAGGGGCTGAGCCAGCTGGCCCGACGCCGGCACAGCAAGATGGCGCGGCTCATGAACTCCCGATGGTCGACGTCAGACTCACAATCAACGACCGATCGCACCGGCTGCGGCTTGATACGCGAACCACATTACTCGATGCGTTGCGGGAGCATCTGCACCTGACTGGCACGAAGAAGGGGTGCGATCATGGGCAGTGCGGCGCCTGCACAGTGTTGGTGAATGGCAGGCGCATCAACTCGTGCCTGTCGCTTGCAGTGATGCATCCCGGTGACAATATCACCACCATCGAAGGTCTCGGTACTCCGGAACGCTTACATCCGCTGCAGGCGGCGTTCGTGAAGCACGATGGTTACCAATGCGGCTATTGCACTCCCGGCCAGATCTGTTCGGCTGTCGGCATGCTGGATGAGATCAAACGAGGCGTGCCCAGCCACGTTAGCGCCGACATCGTTGCCATGCCGCTGCTATCGACAGATGAACTCCGCGAACGAATGAGCGGTAACCTCTGTCGCTGCGGCGCCTACTCCAACATTGTGGAAGCCATCGTTGACGTTGCCGGAGGTGTCGCATGAAGCCGTTCACATACGAGCGAGTTGAGACGCCCGCGCAAGCGGCAGCCGCAGTGCTGCGAACACCCGGCGCAAAGTTCATCGCCGGCGGCACCAATTTGCTGGATCTGATGAAGCTCCAGATTGAAACGCCGCCTCATCTTGTCGACATCAACAGTCTCGGCCTTGATCGCATCGAAGCGACGCCCGCCGGTGGTCTGCGAATCGGCGCGCTGGTGCGCAACAGCGATCTGGCCGCGGACGTGCGCGTACGACGCGACTATGGCGTACTGTCGCGTGCGCTGAGTGCTGGCGCCTCCGGCCAACTGCGAAACAAGGCGACTACCGCCGGGAACTTGCTGCAGCGCACGCGCTGCCCGTATTTCTACGATACGAATCAGCCCTGCAACAAGCGGCAACCCGGTTCCGGCTGCAGCGCGATCGGTAGTGCGACGCGTTCATTTGCCGTTATCGGCGCGACCCAGGCTTGCATTGCCATCCATCCGAGCGACATGGCGGTGGCCTTGCGCGTCCTGGACGCGACAGTTGAAACTACTCGCGCGGATGGCCGCAGCCGCCGCATTCCGATTGCGGACTTTCATCGGCTGCCGGGTGACACGCCGCACCTCGAGGCAGCGATCGAGCCGAGCGAGTTGATCACGTCCGTGACTCTACCGCCACCCGTCGGCGGCGTTCAAAAGTACCACAAGGTGCGTGACCGGGCTTCCTATGCCTTCGCGCTCGTATCGGTGGCCACCATCGTGCAACCAGATGGCCGTCTGCGTGTGGGTTTTGGCGGCATGGCAGCAAAGCCATGGCGCGTCGAAGCCTCTGAAGGCGAAATTTCCCGAGGGGCGCGCGCAGTCGTCGCGGCCGCGTTCGCCGACGCGCGCCCGGCTGCAGATAACGCGTTCAAGCTGCAATTGGCCGAGCGCGCGCTTGCTGCGATGCTTTCCGAATCGAGGGTTTGAAGATGAAGTTCGCTATCCCAGCCACCAGCAATCCGATCGACCGACTCAAGGTTATTGGCCAGCCCGTCGACCGCATCGATGGACCGCTCAAGACGACCGGCAGGGCTCCGTACGCCTACGAGCATCACCAAGACTTACCTATGCCCCCGGCTTATGGAGTCATCGTCGGTTCCGCGATCGCAAAGGGCCGCATCTCCTTCATGGATCTCGCGGCTGCCAAGGCGGCTCCAGGCGTCCTTACGATCGTTACCGCTGCCAACGCCGGCAAACTCGGCAAGGGAGTTTTCAACACCGCCAAGCTGCTGGGCGGCCCGGACATTCAGCATTACCACCAGTCCATCGCACTCGTCGTCGCACAGACCTTCGAACAGGCGCGCCACGCTGCATCGCTCGTGCGCGTCGAATATGTCTCCTCGGTCGGTGAATTCGACCTTCGTAAAGCCAAGGGGAACGCCGGCTTGCCCCCGCCGAATCCTTTTGATGGGCCAGCGCAGACCCGTATCGGCGATTTTTCTAAGGCCTTCTCGTCAGCGCCGGTGACCTTCGATGAGACCTATACAACCCCGGACCAGTCTCACGCGATGATGGAGCCCCACGCCTCCATCGCCTGGTGGGCGGGTGGCCAAGTACACCTCTGGACGTCGAACCAGATGATCGCCTGGAGCGTCGCGGACATGGCTACTACGCTCGGAATTTCTCCGGACAAAGTGCACCTGATGTCGCCGTACATTGGTGGCGGCTTCGGCGCCAAGCTTTTCGTGCGTACGGACGCGGTGCTCGCGGCGCTTGGTGCCAGGGCCGCAGCACGCCCCGTCAAGGTGGCGCTGGCGCGTCCCTTCATCATCAACAACACGACGCATCGACCGGCTACGATTCAGCGCATCCGCCTTGGTGCCGAGAGGGACGGTCGACTCACGGCCATTGCGCACGAGACATGGTCGGGAAACCTGCCGGGCGGAGGGCCCGAGACCGCGGCGAACCAGACCCGTCTGCTCTACGCCGGAGCGAACCGGCTGACGGCCATGCGATTGGCATTGCTAGATCTGCCTGAGGGGGCTGCAATGCGAGCGCCTGGCGAAGCGCCTGGCATGATGGCACTTGAGGTCGCGATGGACGAGATGGCCGAAAAGCTCAAGCTCGATCCAGTCGAGTTTCGCGCCATCAATGACACCCAAGTGGACCCCGAGAAGCGCGACCGGCCGTTCTCTCAGCGTCAACTCGTGCAGTGCATGCGCGTGGGTGCCGAGCGCTTCGGTTGGGCGCGCCGCGATCGTCAGCCCGGAAATTCGCGCGAAGGCCGTTGGCTGATCGGCCAGGGCATGGCAGCCGCGTTTCGCAACCACGTGCAGATGAAGTCAGCCGCTCGAGTACGCCTCGACATTCAAGGACGCCTCACAGTCGAAACCGATATGACCGACATCGGTACCGGCAGCTACACGATTCTGGCTCAAACGGCGGCGGAGATGATGGGCGTGCGACTTGAGGACGTGACAGTCCTGCTGGGGGATTCCGTCTTCCCCGTTTCGGCGGGATCGGGAGGCCAATTCGGGGCGAGTAATTCAACATCCGGCGTTTATGCCGCATGCTTGAAACTCCGTGAGATGGTCGCGCAGCGGCTCGGAATGCAAGACGCAGCGCCGACCTTTGCGGAAGGTCAGGTGCGTGCGGGCGAACGGGCTGTGCCGCTTGGACAAGCCGCTACGAACGGCGAACTGGTCGCTGAGGACGCTGTCGAATATGGAGATCTGGACAAGAAGTACCAGCAGTCGACCTTCGGCGCGCACTTCGTGGAGGTCGCCGTGGATACGGCAACGGGCGAGATTCGCGTGCGTCGTATGCTGGCCGTATGTGCAGCGGGTCGCATCCTGAATCCGAAATCGGCGCGCAGCCAAGTGATCGGCGCGATGACGATGGGCGTGGGCGCCGCGTTGATGGAAGACCTTGTCGTTGACAAGCGCCGAGGCTTCTTCGTCAATCATGACCTGGCGGGCTATGAGGTGCCGGTGCATGCCGACATTCCGCACCAAGAGGTTATTTTTCTCGACGAGGTCGATCCGATCGCTTCACCTATGAAGGCCAAGGGCGTTGGCGAGTTGGGCCTGTGCGGCGTCGCCGCTGCGATCGCAAACGCGATCTATAACGCCACCGGTGTCCGGGTGCGCGACTACCCCGTCACGTTGGACAAGCTGCTCGCAGGGCTACCTGCCGTTGTTTGAAGTTTGCGCGCCTGAGGGATAACCGCCGCGGACCTGCGCGGCGAATTGTGTAGAAGCAGCATGTCTTCCAGCTGTATCTGGGCCTTTGCGTCGCGCCTCAGATGGGGACTCTGGCTCGCTCAGTGCGGGTGATCGGGCCGGCGACAGTAGCCCCCCGATGATCTGCAGACTGCGGATTCTTGCATCAGATGCTGGAAGAAGGGAGAGGGACGTAGATGAGTGTTTCGTTATCCGAAACACTCATCTTTCGCCATCTGTCGTTCCTAAATAAGCTTCCTCGCCATGGCCAGGTTGGTCGGCTGCGATCACTGCACATGCACGTCTTGAGGAGACAGATATGGACAAAAAGAATACCGGACCCACTTTGACTGATCGAATGCGCCGCCGCATTCTGCTGGTTGGCGGCGGCGCCGTCGCAGGGGCGAGCTTGCCATCTATTGCCATAGCTCAGGCGTGGCCGTCCAAACCCATTCGCATCGTTGCCGCGCAGGCGCCGGGATCATCGAATGATGCGACGGCCCGTGCCCTAGCGGAATACCTCGCTGTCGAACTCAAGACGCCTGTTGTGGTGGAGAACAAGCCAGGCGGCCTGGGAATGATCGCGGCTGACGTTGTTGCGCGGTCGGCGCCGGACGGCTATACGTTCCTGATCACGCTGCACAGCCAGTTGGCCCAAGCGTCTGTGCTGCTGAAAAAGGCGCCGATTGATCCATCCAAGGATCTCACGCCCATAGGAGCCTACAACACCGGTGTTTCGCTGGCGGTCGTGAAGAAGGATCTACCAGTAACTAACCTCAAGGAGCTCGTTGCGCTGGCGAAAAAGCGACCAGTGTCGGTCGGCAACTACGGAATTGGCTCGGGCTGGCAAATGATGGTGATGCAACTGGCCAAGCAGACCGGAGGACAGTTCGACATCGTGAACTATAAGGGAACTGGGCCGATGGCGCTTGACCTCATGGCTGGCAACATCGATATGGGCGCTGGCTCAATGGTCGGCTTGGCAAGCGGCATGCAGCGCGGCTCGTTCAGGCCCATTGTCATGATCCAAGGCAACCCGAAGAATCCTCTCGTGCCCGGCGTTCCGGACTGGGCTGAGGAGGGCTACAAGGGGCCTGCCTTTCAAAATCTATTGGAGTCAAACATGGTGTTGGCACCCAGTGGAATACCTGCCGAGGTGGTGCGGCGCCTGGGCGATCTGATCCGAGCATCGGCGCGGGACTCCGAGAGAGTAAAGGCAGTCCTGTCGCAACTCGGTGTGACAGACAGTCCCACACTGACCGGCCCAGCACTCAAGGATTTCATTGCGCAGACTTGGCCTGCGTTCCAGGGCATGACGCGTGAGCTGAACATCGTCGTCGAATAGATAACACCTAGGAGAACTTCCGGAAAGCGACACGGCCCCGATCTTCCTTGCGATTAAGTGGCGAGCGCTTGTATTCATCGTTTTCAAATGGCAAAAGAATCAAGGTATGAAGTGTCTCGGTTCCTGCCGAACGAGGCCGAGTGACGGACGTGCAGTCCGTCTTAGAGCTGCAAAATTCTCAATTCATCAAAGCCGAGGAGAAGAGCCATGAGACTCGCAAACAAGTGTGGAATTATCACAGCCGCCGCATCCGGGATTGGACGCGCTGGAGCAGTGCGCTTTGCTCGCGAAGGTGCGAAAGTGCTAGTCGTCGACCGCGACAAGCACATGGCGCAAGATGCGGTCTCGGAGATTCGAGCCAGCGGCGGAACAGCTGTTGCAGTCATTGGAGATCTGACGCAGGAGAGCTTCGCACGGCAAATCGTGCATAGCTGCTGCAAGGAATTCGGCGGAGTGGACTTTCTCTGGCCTAACGCAGGGCACCCGGGCGCAGCAGTCGTCGAAGGATTGGATCTGGCCGAATTTGACCTTGCCATCAATCTGAACTTGCGGTCCGCCTTGGCTTCCGTCGTCGAGGCTATTCCAATAATGCGGCAACGCGGTGGCGGAAGTGTCTTATTCACGGCGTCGACCTCAGGTCTGATCGGCTCCCCGGTCAGCCCTGTGTACTCAGCGGCAAAGTTTGGAATCGTGGGGTTAACGAAGTCTCTGTCCAAGCGCTATGGCAAGGAAGGCATTCGTTTCAACGCGGTATGTCCGACGGCAACTGACACACCAATGCTGCGCGTTTTCGTCAAACGGCCAGACGATGCAGCGACTAAGGATGAAGATGTTGAGGAGCTTGTAAAAAAGCGGGCGACAGGCAATGCATTTGGACGCACAGCCCGGCCTGATGAGGTAGCGAGCGCAGCGCTCTTCTTGGTTTCGGATGAGGCTTCCTTCATCACAGGAGTCGCTTTACCTATCGATGCTGGGGCAACAGCCTGACGCCTCTGTTGCTCGCGCGTTGAACTCATCTGATTGAATGCCTCCACCATCTTCGCAATCGAACAGCGTCTACTAGCCTAGGGAGGGTCTTATATGGGCGCCTCCCGGCTTGCAAGAACTCGTGTGCGTAAAGATTCAGGAGGCAGGGATGCAGTCCTATATCCGGCCTGATGTGCAGGCGGATATGCCTGCTAGCCTTGATGGTTTCACTGACGGGATTCCCATCTGAACATCGAGCTTGGCGCTCTTGTTCGCTGCTCAAAGTCTTCGAGTCCCACTATCCAGTGGCAGGCCGATGCAGACAGTACCGGTGCAGAACCCGGCAGTTCCTCTAGCGGATTTCCCGATTCGGGTCAGGACTCGATCGATGCCGCAGCATCCTTGAGGCACTTCATGAATAGGCGCGCTGCAGGCGTCATCGAAGAGGCGTCGCGCATCAGGATTGATATGCGAGCTTCGGCAGCTTCTGAGTACATGCCAACGGGGTGAGCCCTCGTGTCAACGCGCGGTTGCGAAACAACCAATTTGACGCCATGCCCACAGCATCGTTCAGCAGCACTAGGGGCCACATAACGGCCAGTGTCTGGCAGACCACGATGTCCCGAGGAGAAACACCCTTGCTGGCTTCGAAGATGCGGTCGAGCACCTCGGGGCCGTACGTGGGCAACACCCACATGCTGTCGGCGAGCCGTAGGATCGAACGTGTTCGGACCAACGGATGCTTCGAGCGTGCGAAGAGTGTCAGCGGCATTTCAAACAACGGTTCGCGCGCCCACCCGTCCGCCGCGTCGGTCACTTCACTGATCACAGCAAAGTCGAAGAATCCGTTCTGCCAGCGCTCGTCCGTGTCGACCCAGGTCGACTCGTGCAGTTCTATGGCCACGCCCGGCCGCAAGCTCCTAAATGCTTTCATGGCAGGTGCCAGCGCGTAATTCGCTGCCGCGGAACTGACCGCAACGCACAGCCGACCTCCTGTTCCATCGCGCATCTGGGTAATCTCGTCGTGCGTGCGCTGCACTTCGGCAAGAACCAGGTGAGCCCGGCGGAGCAAGGTCGTACCTATCTCGGTCAAGCGCACGCCCGCGCTACTGCGTACGAACAGCGCCGCACCAAGGCTGCGTTCGAGTTCGCGCACCGTGTGCGTGACGGCCGGCTGGGTCAGCTGAAGCCGGCGTGCCGCTTCATGGATGCCGCCGGATTCGGCGACGGTTCTGAGGCCCGCAACTGGCGGAGGCTCATCTGCGTGCTGGAATCTTTCATGGGGCCTCTTTTCGGGTTCCGATAGGTGATAAACGAAATCTATAACTCGGCAAGAAAAATTATCTTTTTTATATATCCATCTGCCCCTAAGGTCGTGGTCGCTGGACAGTGAGACAGCCCTTCCTTCCCTTTGTAGGTACTCCATGACGCAATTTCGACACCAACTTTCCGTACTGGCGGCGACTTGCCTGCTGACGCTCAACGCCGCGAGCCAGACCGCGCCTGCGACCCCCTCTGTTCTGGCACAACAGGCGCAGGCCCTTGCCGATGCGTCCGAGGCGCAGGTGATCGAATGGCGACGCCACATTCATCAGCACCCCGAGCTGTCGTACCAGGAGGTGCAGACGGCGGCCTACATCGCTGCGGCGCTTGCGAAGATGCCCGGTATCGAGATACAGACGGGTATCGCCAAGACCGGCATCAAGGCCGTGCTGCGCGGCGGCAAGCCGGGCCCGGTGGTCGCGCTGCGTGCCGATATGGATGCGCTGCCCGTCGAGGAACGCAACGATCTGCCGTTCAAGTCCACCGTCAAGGTGGATGTGCTCGGCAAGCTGACGCCCGTTGCGCACGTCTGCGGGCACGACACGCATGTCGCGATGCTACTGGGTGCCGCCCAGGCCCTGTCGAAGATGCGAGCCGAACTGCCGGGCACCGTGGTCTTCCTGTTCCAGCCTGCCGAAGAACTGGGCCCCGGGCCCTTGCTCAGCGGCGCGTCTGCCATGGTCAAGGCCGGTGTGCTCGACAACCCGAAGGTGGACGTCGTGATGGGGCAGCACATCAATGCCGCGTCGCCGCCGGGCGCGATAGGCTATCGACGGGGTAGCTTAATGGCCAGTATCGACATCTTTAGGATTTCCCTGAAGGGCAAAGGGGGGCACGGCGCCATGCCCTGGGCGGCCAAAGATCCGACGCTGGCTGCTGCCGAGATCGCGTTGGCCTTACAGAACATTGTCAGCAACCAGACCGACCCGCTGGACGGCTCGATCGTGGTTACCGTGGGCATGTTGCAAAGCGGCAATCGCTTCAACATTCTGCCGGAGACCGCGGAAATTGCGGGCACCATTCGATCGCTGTCGGTGGCGAATCAAAAGATCGCGCAGCAAAGCATTCGCCTCAAGGCCCAGAAGATCGCCGAGAGCTATGGAGTGACTGCCGAGGTAGCCATCGACACCGGCTCCGGCTACGAGGTTCTCATCAGCGATCCTGCCGCCACCGAAACGATTGTTCAGGCACTTGAGGCAGCAACGGGTCCTGGCAGAGCCAAGGAGATGCGGCCCATCATGGGCTCCGAAGATTTCGGGGCTTTTGGAAAGAACATTCCAGTCGTGTTCTGGATGTTGACGGCCTCACCGTTTCCAGATCGTCCCGGACCGCCCAATCACGCACCGGAGTTCACCATAGATGAAAAGGCGATGCGTGTTGGCGTACGTGCGCTGGTTGGCAGCACTTTGGCGTACTTGACTCGACCGGCGAGTGCTCCTGTACCAGCCAAAGCCCTGTAAGTGAGGCGAAATCCTTCGCAACTCCTCTGCGTTCAACGAACAGTCATGACCAACGATCTCCAAGAAGGAAACATCATGCGGGTCACTCGCCGCGGCTTTCTCGGCACTGGATCGATCATTCCAGCAGTAGCGATCTTCCCGGGAGCAGTGCTCACGGGCTGCGGCGGCGGCGGCAGCGTCGGCAGCGGCAGCGGCAGCGGCAGCGGCAGCGATGAGGGCGCGGCCGAGACGTCCGGCTTCGCAATGGTCAACGGCCAGAAGCTGTACTCCGTGAAGCTGGGCCGGGGACCCCCCGTGATCTTCATGCATGGCGGTCTTGGCCTCGACCATCAGTGCTTTCGACCCTTCGTCGATCCGCTGGCCGACAGCGCCCAGGTCGTCTACTACGATCATCTGGGGCATGGTAAGTCGGACCGACCGGCAAACTTCAAGGACCTAACCCTGGCTCGCTTGAGTTCGGACTGCGATGGCCTGGCCACCGCGCTGGGCTTCGACAAATTCGTTCTCGTCGCCCACTCGTATGGAGGCATCATCGCGATCGACTTCGCGCTTCGATTCCCGCATCGTCTCAAAGGCTTGGTGCTGTCGTGCACCCCGGCAAACACTGCGTCTCTGGTCATGCGCAACCCGCTGGGGGGAACGGCCTCGCAGCAAGCTTCCCTGGGTCGGCTCTTCGCCGGCCCCTCGGCAAACTCCACCGACCAGGCGCTGCGGACCAATTGGTCCGGTGCGGTGCCGCTGTACTACAACAACGCCGCCCCTCCGGCCGGAGTCCTGGCGGACGTCGATCAGCGGACGATCTACTCGGCGACAGCGTTCAACCGCGGCAACGAGATACTTTTTAGCGGCTACGACTTCGTTCCACAACTGTCGGGCATCCAAGCACCGACTGCGGTTCACTACGGGGCAGGAGACCTCTGGCGCTTTGGCGACAACGAGAAACTGGCCACCAACGTCCCTCAGGCCACTCTGAAGTATTTCCAGAACAGTGGCCATTGGCCATTCCAGGAGGAGAAAGCCGAATTCCTCGACCACATGCGAAGTTTCCTAGCGAGCCTGCCGCGCTAGCCGAGGGGGACATCGCCAGGGAGTTCCCGAAGAACGAGTGGCTGTGTTTTATTCACTAACTATTTGAAAGCTCTCATGCCTGCGAACCTTTAGCGCCCGTCTGAGGCGGCCTGGCTTGACGCAACAAGCAACCTGGCCTAACAGTTCCTTTCCTTCAGCGGGCGCTCGGGTGTCGTGAGTCTGGCCGGTGGCTTGCCCGCAGCGGAACTCTATCCGGTGGAGGCAATCAAGGCCGCCACAGCCGCACGCTGGAGAAACATCGGGCCGCGGCGCTCGGGTACGGGAGTGTCGAGGGGTTGTCTGTTGATTTCCATCTAGAAGTGACCGTGGGTCAGGATTCCATGGAAATCAACACCATCAGGCTCGAAAGTATCAAGATCCCGCACACTGTGTGCTTTTCCCATCGGCCGGCATCATCCTTTCGGCTGGTGGTCTCACCCGTGAAGCCGACCAACTCGGGTTTGTCTCGCTTATACGAGAACGTCGTCGTGTCCTGGAGGATCAACAGCGGGCCTGCGCTGGCATGGACACGATCACGTGTCGCGAGGAGGTGGACCTCCAGGATCGTCTTCTCATCGACTTCATCATTCGGGGAGAAGCGATACGCAGCCTTCGTGTTGGCCCAGTACTGGCACGCCAGCGATACCGTGCCTCCAATGCTGCCACCAAGTTGATAGAGCAAGCTGCTCAATCTCTTGCCCAATCGTGCGTCGCGGAACTTGCTGCCGGCGACCTCGCCGCTATCCATGACCCATTGTCCAATGGTTTGCCACCACTATCAATCGGCACAAACTTCGTCATCCGTCCCCGTCGGTAGAGTCCTCTCGCGAGGAATAACGGGAAGCCCGATCATCTGGTGGACCACCGACGCGCCGGACTGGTGGGTAATTGCAAGGGTGAGCATACGCGTACTCACTGGGGTAGTTCTACGTAAGTAGGCTCAACGAATTTTCGCTTCAACACACCATATCTAGTTTGCGATTGCATGGGGCGTAACGAGCGTGGAAGTTGACTTTGGTGCGACCTCTGATAGAGATAATGTTTCGGTAGGCGAAACACGCATCTTCCTTGTAGAGCATCTCACTGATAAATTTTTGATGCGCACAAGGTTCGAGAGAAAGCTGGGGAATTTCATAGCCAGCAGTTCTGCAATGACCAGCGGATGACTCTTCGTGAAGTGTTGTCTTTGGTGATTTGTGATCGCGTGCTGGTGAGCTTCCGCAACATTTTTTTTTAAGACAAG
>NZ_MOWM01000175.1 GCF_016082275.1 Variovorax sp. E3 | reverse complement strand
CAAGCGCAGTGCTCGACTCGACCGCCGTCAGCCCCCACCCCTGCCCTCCCCCAGAGGGGGAGGGAGAAACACAGTTACATCGACTTGCCAGCCGGGTAGTCCGGCTTCTTGTCATTGCCTTCGATGTACGGGCTCCACGGCTTCGCCTTCACCGGGCCCGGCGTCTTCCACACCACGTTGAACTGCCCGTCGGCCTTGATCTCGCCGATGAACACGCTCTTGTGCAGGTGGTGGTTCTTCTCGTCCATCTTCGACACGATGCCCGAGGGCGCCGTGAAGGTCTGGCCGGCCATGGCGGCGATCACCTTGTCGGTGTCGGTCGACTTGGCCTTCTCGACCGCCTGCTTCCACATGTGGATGCCGATCCAGGTGGCTTCCATCGGGTCGTTGGTCAGCGGCTTGTCCATGTGGCCGGGGATCTTCTTGGCCTTGGCGTAGTCGCTCCACTCCTTGATGAACGCCGTGTTGGTCGGGTTCTTCAGGCTCATGAAGTAGTTCCAGGCGGCCAGGTGGCCGACCAGCGGCTTGGTGTCGACACCGCGCAGTTCTTCCTCGCCGACCGAGAAGGCGACCACGGGCACGTCCTTGGCCTTGAGGCCTGCGTTGCCGAGTTCCTTGTAGAAGGGCACGTTGGAGTCGCCGTTGATGGTCGACACCACGCCGTCTTGCCGCCGGCCGAGAACTTCTTGATGTCGGCGACGATGGTCTGGTAGTCGCTGTGGCCGAAGGGGGTGTACTTCTCGTCGATGTCCTTGTCGGCCACGCCCTTGCTCTTGAGGTAGGCGCGCAGGATCTTGTTGGTGGTGCGCGGGTACACGTAGTCGGTGCCCAGCAGCACCCAGCGCTTGGCGCCGCCGCCTTCCTTGCTCATCAGGTAGTCGACGGCCGGAATGGCTTGCTGGTTGGGCGCGGCGCCCGTGTAGAACACGTTCTTGGAGAGCTCCTCACCCTCGTATTGCACGGGGTAGAACAGGAGGCCGTTCATTTCCTCGACCACCGGCAGCACCGACTTGCGCGACACCGAGGTCCAGCAACCGAAGATCACCGAGACCTTGTCCTGGCCGAGCAGCTGCTTGGTTTTTTCAGCGAACAGGGGCCAGTTGGAGGCCGGGTCGACCACCACGGGCTCGAGCTGCTTGCCCAGCACGCCACCCTTCTTGTTGATGTCGTCGATGGCCATCAGCACCGTGTCTTTCAACACGGTTTCCGAGATGGCCATCGTGCCCGACAGCGAGTGCAGCACGCCGACCTTGATGGTGTCGGCGGCGAAAGCGGGGGCAGCGCAGATGCTGGCCAGCGCGACGGCGGCGGTGAGCGCCTTGAGTGTGAAACGACGTTGCATGTGGACTCCTGCTCCGGGGTTGGTTGAACCTTGTCGACAGCGCGGGGCTGGCGTGGAGAGGAGTCTGCGGAATGCACCACGAAGGTGAAATACGCCGGGTGGCGTACACGGAGGTACTCAGGCCGTTCGCGGGCGGTCAGGGCACAGGGTACTTGCGGGCGTTGACCAGCATCTTGCTTCTGGCCGCCTCGATCACGTCGATGTCGAGCTTGTCGGCGAGCTGCAGCAGGTAGAGGAAGACGTCGGCAATTTCAGTGCCGATCTCGGCGCGCTTCTCGGGCGGAAGGGACCGGCTCTGCGCTTCGGTGAGCCACTGGAAATGTTCGAGCAGCTCGGCGGCTTCGACCGAGAGCGCGGAGGCGAGGTTCTTGGGGGAGTGGAATTCTTCCCAGTTGCGGGCCTGGGCGAAATCGCGCAGGGCTTGAGTGAGCGAGGTCAGATCGGATTCCATGGCACACCTGTCGTTGGGCGGCGAGTGTGGCATGGGGTCCGAGAAGAAACCCAATCTGGGCATGCACATGCCCAGATTGGGCAAGGTCCGATCTGCGGCTCAGGCCTTCGCAACCGTCTTGAACTGCGCCGTAGCAAAAGCCCAAGTCATCCGCGTCGCATCAGGCCCCGCCGGGTCGCTGAACAGCAGCCCCGGCGCCCCGCCACTCCACGAGTGCCCCAGCCCCGCGATCTCGCACAGCGTGACCAGCGTGCGCCCCTTGCGCTTGAAGTCGGTCACGCGCATCGGCCGGCGCTTGCCGCGTTGCACGTCGCGTGGCAGGCCGGGCCGCGCGCCCATGGCCGTGGCCCACACGGCCGCGCTGCTGACGGCGTTGCTGGGCGCGACCACCGCGTCGGCATCGCCGTGCAGCACCAGCATCGGCGGCAGCGTAGTGAAGACGGCCGCGGCGCCCATCGCCTTGCCCACGGCCGTCACGGGCATGGGCGGCACGTTCTGCCCGCGCATGGCGCCGAGCGCGGTGGCCGACGACTTCGCAGCGCCGGGCGCGACGCCCGAGTGCATGACGACAGCGCGGAAACGGTTCGGGTAGCGCGTCGCGAGCAGGGCCGCCATGCTGGCACCGGCCGACAGCCCGGCCAGCGCCACGCGCTCGCGGTCCACGGGGTAGAGCACGCAGGCCTGGTCGACGGCGGCCATCAGCGTCGCGGCTTCGGCGTCGGCCTTGCCGGAGCGGCGCTCGTACCAGTTCCAGCAGCCTTGCGGATGCGCGAGCCGGTCTTGTTCGGGGTAGAGCACGAGAAAACGCTGGCGCACGGCCAGCGCGTTCATGCGCGTGCTGGCCGCGAAGTCGCGCCCGGTCTGGCCGCAGCCGTGCAGCATGACCATCAGCGGCAGCTTCTCGCCGGGCTGCAGTTGCAGGCCGGCCGGCCTGAACAGGTGATAGCCCCGCGCACCGCCCGCCCCCACGGCCATGCCGCTGAGCCAGTCGCCGCGACCCGGCGGCGGCTTGAGCCGCTGGGCGGTCGCGCGCTGCACCTGCCCCGCGATGCGCTTGCTGTTGCTCAGCGTGACCTTGGTGAGCGCGCGCAGGTTGCGCTCGTACGCGCGGGCAAAGACGGAAGCAGTGGAGCGACGGGCCATGGCGCGCAGTGTGAACGCAAAGCGCCCACCCACCAAGCAACGGCCCTCGCCGCCCGATGCCTCTTCAGTAGATCTCCGGCACGATCATGTTCGCCGGCACCGGCTGGCGCAGGTAGTCGTCATGCCGCACGCGCGAAGGCAGCTCGACCGGCGGATGCGCCACTTCCTGGTAGGGCAATTGGCCCAGCAAGTGGCTGATGCAGTTCAGGCGCGCCTTCTTCTTGTCGACGGCCTGCACCACCCACCACGGCGCCTCGGCGATGTGGGTGCGCTCCAGCATGATTTCCTTCGCCTTGGTGTATTCCTCCCAGCGGCGGCGGCTCTCCAGGTCCATCGGGCTCAGCTTCCATTGCTTGAGCGGATCGTGGATGCGGCCGAGAAAGCGCATGTGCTGCTCGTCGTCGGTGATGGAGAACCAGTACTTGATGAGCTTGATGCCCGAGCGCACGAGCATCTTCTCGAACTCGGGCACGGTGCGAAAGAACTCCTCGTACTCGTCGTCGGAGCAAAATCCCATCACGCGCTCGACGCCGGCGCGGTTGTACCAGCTGCGGTCGAACAGCACCATCTCGCCGGCGGCCGGCAGGTGCGCGGCATAGCGCTGGAAATACCACTGCGTGCGTTCGCGGTCGTTGGGCGCAGGCAGCGCGGCCACGCGGGCCACGCGCGGATTCAGTCGCTGCGTGATCCGCTTGATCACGCCGCCCTTGCCCGCCGCGTCGCGGCCTTCGAACAGGATGACGACTTTCTGCTTGCTGTGCTGCACCCAGTCCTGCAGCTTGACCAGTTCGCCCTGCAGGCGGAACAGCTCCTTGAAATAAGCCTGGCGCGCGGCCTTGTCGGTCGAGGCGTTGGCCGTCGGGTCGAGGCCGTCGATGTTGCGGTCCTCGATTTCCAGCTCGAGCTCTTCGTCGTAGCTGTCGATCAGGTCGCGGGCGATGCGTTGCATCAGTTCTTCGTGGTCGGGAAGTGCGCTCGTCAGCATGATGGGAAGAAGGAGTGATGGGGGTCGGGAAAAAGCATGCTGCCCGCCCCATGTGACGACGGCGTGACGGTTTTCAGGGCCCTGACACGGCGTTGTCACACGGCGCGAACACCATCCAGAGCCACTCCAACACGAAAAAAGCGCCCATGAACACGCTCGCTGCCCCGAACGCAGACATGTCGCACGGCACCGCTTCGGCCGCCCATCGACCCAAGCTCGACGCCAAGCCCGGTCCGATCACGCTGATTACTTTCGTCGGACTGCTGGCCGCCGGCCTGCTGTTCACGGCCTGGAGCCTGGTGGGCGACGTCACCGCCTCCGGCGCGCCGGTCACCACCTGGGTGCCCTACATTCTTCTGGGCGTGGCGCTGCTGATTGCGCTGGGCTTCGAGTTCGTCAACGGCTTCCACGACACGGCCAACGCCGTGGCCACCGTCATCTACACGCACTCGCTGCCGCCGAACTTCGCGGTGGTGTGGTCGGGCTTCTTCAATTTTCTGGGCGTGCTGGTGTCCAGCGGCGCGGTGGCCTTCGGCATCATCGCGCTGCTGCCGGTGGAGCTGATCCTGCAAGTGGGTTCGGGCGCCGGCTTTGCATGGTGTTCGCGCTCCTGATCGCGGCCATCATCTGGAACCTGGGCACGTGGTGGCTCGGGCTGCCGGCCTCTTCGTCGCACACGCTGATCGGCTCGATCATCGGCGTGGGCGTGGCCAATGCGCTGATGCACGGGCGCGACGGCACCAGCGGTGTCGACTGGGGCCAGGCCACCAAGGTGGGCTACTCGCTGCTGCTGTCGCCGATGGTCGCTTCGGCTGCGCTGCCCTGCTGCTGCTGGCGCTGCGCGCCTTCGTGAAGAACCGCGCACTGTATGAAGAGCCCAAAGGCAGCGAGCCGCCGCCGTGGTGGATCCGCGGCCTGCTGATCCTGACCTGCACGGGCGTGTCGTTCGCGCACGGCTCGAACGACGGGCAAAAGGGCATGGGCCTGATCATGCTGATCCTGGTGGGCACGGTGCCGATGGCCTATGCGCTGAACCGCGCGATGCCCGCCAACGAGACCATCAAGTTCGTCGCCGTGGCCGAAATGGCGCAGACCGCGCTGAACCGCAGCGTGCCGACTTCGCTGCCCGCGCTGCAGCCCGCCGCCGCGCGCGACGCGCTCTCGACCTATGTGCGCACCCGCGAGTTCAACGCCTCGGTGGTGCCGGCGCTGGCCGTGGCCGCCGGCAGCATCGCCGAGCAGGTCAAGGCCCACGGCTCGCTGGCCGGCGTGCCCGCCGACGCCGTCGCCAACGTGCGCAACGACATGTACCTGGCCTCCGAAGCCATTCGCCACCTCGACAAGAGCGGCGCCGCGAAGTTCGACGACGAGACCAAGCTGCGCGTCGGCACCTTTCGCCAGGAGCTGGACGCGGCCACGCGCTTCATTCCGCTGTGGGTCAAGATCGCCGTGGCCATTGCGCTGGGCCTGGGCACGATGATCGGCTGGAAGCGCATCGTGGTGACCGTGGGCGAGAAGATCGGCAAGACGCACCTGAGCTATGCGCAAGGCGCCTCGGCCGAGGTGGTGGCCATGATCACCATCGGCGCGGCCGACATGTACGGCCTGCCGGTGTCGACCACGCACGTGCTGTCTTCCGGCGTCGCCGGCACCATGACGGCCAGCGGCTCGGGCCTGCAGATGTCCACGCTGCGCAACCTCGCGCTGGCCTGGGTGCTGACGCTGCCGGTCGCCATGCTGCTGTCGGGTTCGCTCTACTGGCTTTTCACCCGCATTTTCTGAATCACGCATCTTGTCGGCATTTCATGACCTCGCCGCCCAGTCCTATGGCGGCGACGAAGCCGGGCTGATTTCCGGCTACCTGTTCGACGCATCGGCGCCGGAGCCCGCGCGGGCCATCGACTCGGCGCAGGCCGCGGCATGGCTGGCCGAGGAGCGCGACCGTGAATGCACGCAAGAAGATGCGGCCTACGTCTGGCTGCACTTCAACCTGAGCCACGCGCACGCCGAGCGCTGGCTGGTGCGGCACGCGAACCTGTCCGACACCTTCTACGAAACGCTGCACGAAGGCCTGCCCTCCACGCGCATCGAACGCGCCGACGACTCGCTGATCGCGGTCATCAACGACGTGCATTTCGAGTTCAGCTTCGAGCCCTCGGACATTTCCACCTTGTGGATCAGCGTGGGCCCGCGCCTCGTGGTCACGGCGCGCACCAAGCCGCTGCGCTCGGTCGACGCGCTGCGCACGGCCGTGAAGGCGGGCGACGCACCGCGCTCGAGCACGGAGCTGCTCGAGCACCTGCTGCGCGCGCAGGCCGACGTGCTGGTGAAGATCGTGCGCGGCGTGACCTCGCGCATCGACCGCATCGAAGACGAACTGCTGGCCGGCCGCCTCGACCACAAGCGCGCGCGGCTGGGCGTGCTGCGCCGGCTGCTGGTGCGGCTGCAGCGGCTGCTGGCGCCCGAGCCGGCCGCGCTGTTCCGCCTGCTGCAGGGCCCGCCGGCCTGGATGGCCGAACCCGACGTGCAGGAGCTGCGCGGCTCGACCGAGGAGTTCTCGGTGGTGCTGCGCGACATGCAGGCGCTGCAGGAACGCATCAAGCTGCTGCAGGAAGAAATTGCCGCCAATGTCAACGAAGACAACAACCGCAGCCTGTTCGTGCTGACAGTTGTTACCGTGCTGGCGCTGCCGATCAATATCCTGGCCGGCCTGTTCGGCATGAACGTGGGCGGCATTCCGCTCGCAGACCACAAACATGGTTTCTGGATTGTTGTCGCCATAGTGGCAAGCTTCACCGCCGTGGCGGCCTGGGCGGCTTTCCGCAAGAAGCGCTGAGCCGCATGCAGCGGGCCAGTAATGCTATTTATTTAGTAGCGCCGTGCGCAGCATCCATGCGCCCGCACCGATGTTCCAGACCACCTAGAATGGCGGGGTGTCCTCCACTCTCAATGCCGATCTTCACTGCCACTCCGTGGTCTCCGACGGCACACTGACGCCCGAAGAACTGGCCGCGCGCGCGGCCGGCAACGGCGTCGAACTCTGGGCCCTCACCGACCACGACGAAATCGGCGGCCAGCACCGGGCCGCCGCCGCAGCCCGCGCCAACGGCATGCGCTACCTCACCGGCACCGAGATTTCGGTGACCTTTGCAAACGAGACCGTGCACATCGTCGGCCTGGGCTTCGACCCCGACGACGCCGCCATGCTGCAGGGCCTGTACGACACGCGCGGCGGCCGCGGCAAGCGCGCGCAGGAAATGTCCGAGGGGCTGGCCAAGGTCGGCATCCACGGCGCGTATGAAGGCGCGCTCAGGTTCGTGGGCAACCCCGAGCTCATCTCGCGCACGCACTTCGCGCGCTTCCTGGTCGAGCAGGGCCACTGCCGCGACACGCCCGAGGTGTTTCGCAAGTTCCTCACCGAAGGCAAGCCGGGCTACGTGCCGCACCGCTGGGCCACGCTGAAGGATGCGGTCGGCTGGATCACCGCCGCCAAGGGCATGGCCGTGATCGCGCACCCGGGCCGCTACAAGTTCACGGCCAACGAGGAGTACGCGCTGTTCCTCGAGTTCAAGGCGCACGGCGGCCAGGCGATCGAGGTCGTCACCGGCAGCCACACGCCGGCCGAATATGTCGAGTACGCCGACAAGGCGCTCGAGTTCGATTTCGCCGCCTCGCGCGGCAGCGATTTCCACAGCCCCGACGAGAGCCACTGCGACCTCGGCAAGCTGCCGCCGTTGCCCGGCGCGCTCACTCCTGTGTGGGAACTGCTCGGCCACCGCGTCCAGCAGTGAGCCAGAGCCCCGGGCCCGGCATCGACAACGCGGCAACCGTTGCGCTGGCGAATGCCCGCGCAGCGGCGCAGCGAAGCCGCGGCACCGAGTCGGAACGCATCCTCGCGGGCATCGGCCTGGTACTGATGGCCGTGGCCTGCTTTGCCACGCTCGACACCGCCACCAAGTTCTCCACCCTGGGCGTGCCGATTCTCATGGGCGTGTGGTTCCGCTATGCGTTCCAGGCGGTGGCCACCACGCTGGTGCTGCTGCCGCTGCACGGCCCCGCGCTGCTGCGCACCCGGCATCCGCGCTACCAGGCGCTGCGCGGCGCGCTGCTGCTGTCGTCGAGCATCTTCGCGTTCCTGAGCCTGCGCTACATGCCGCTGGCGGAGTTCACGTCGATCGTGCTCATTGCGCCGCTGGTCATCACGCTGCTGGCGGCCACCACGCTCAAGGAGCATGTGTCGCCGCTGCGCTGGACGCTGGTGGCGGGCGGCTTCCTGGGCACGCTGGTGATCCTGCGCCCGGGCGGCGGCGCGTTCAGCTGGGCCATTCTTCTGCCGCTGGGCCTGGTGCTGACCAACGCGTGGTTCCAGGTGCTCACCAGCAAGCTCGCGCAGACCGAGAACCCGCTGACCATGCACTTCTATACCGGCTGGGTCGGCACGCTGATCGCGTCGCTGGTGGTGCCCTTCGTGTGGACCGCCCTGCCCTCGTGGGAATGGTGGGCGCTGCTGTGCCTCATGGGGTTCATGGGCACGGTGGGGCACTTCATGCTGATCCTGGCCTACCAGCGCGCGCCGGCCTCCACCCTCACGCCGTACCTTTATGCGCAGATCGCCTTTGCGATGCTGGGCGGCTGGCTTATCTTTTCCCATGTACCCGACCGCTTCTCGCTCATCGGCATGGCAATGATCGCCGTGTGCGGCGCGGCCGGCGCATGGCTCACCGTGCGCGAACGGCGCGTGCCGATCGAACCCGCGGAATCCTGATCAGGAGACATCTTTCATGGCCCAGTACTTCGAAGTCCACCCCGAGAACCCGCAGCAGCGCCTGCTGAAGCAGGCCGTCACGCTGCTGGAGCGCGGCGAGATCGTGGCCGTGCCCACCGACTCCAGCTACGCCCTGGCCTGCCACCTCGACGACAAGGACGCGGTCGACCAGTTGCGCCGCATCCGCCAGGTCGACGAGAAGCACCACCTGACGCTGCTGTGCCGCGACCTGAGCGAGCTGGCCAACTACGCGCGCGTCGACAACAAGCAATACCGGCTGCTGAAGGCCGCCACGCCCGGCCCCTACACCTTCCTGCTCGAAGCCACCAAGGAAGTGCCGCGCCGCGTGAGCCATCCGCAGCGCAAGACCATAGGCCTGCGCGTGCCCGACCACAAGGTGCTGCTGGAGCTGCTCGCGCTGCACGGCGCGCCGCTGCTGGCCACCACGCTCATCGCGCCCGGCGAGACCGAAGCGCTGAACGACGCGCAGACCATCCGCGAGCGTTTCGAGAAGCAGATCGGCGCGGTCATCGACGCCGGCGCCTGCCCTTCGCAGCCCACCACGGTGGTCGACCTCACGCCCATGGGCACGGGCGACGACCCGGTCGTGGTGCGCCACGGGCGCGGTGCATTGGCCGTGCTCGGCCTCTGAAATCGGGCTGAGAAGCACTCCCCGTCTGACACAATCGCACAGTGGATATTTCCAACCTGATACAGACCGTACTGATATACGCACTGCCGGTGATCTTCGCGATCACCGTGCATGAGGCGGCCCATGGCTATGTCGCGCGCCACTTCGGCGACAACACGGCCGAGGTCATGGGGCGCGTCACGCTCAATCCGATGAAGCACATCGACCCCATCGGGACCATCCTGATGCCGCTGATGCTGTACTTCGCGACCTCGGGCGCGTTCCTGTTCGGCTATGCCAAGCCGGTGCCGGTCAACTTCAACCGGCTGCGCCATCCCAAGCGCGACATGGTGTGGGTGGCGCTGGCGGGGCCGGTGTCCAACTTCATCCAGGCCATCCTGTGGGCGCTGGTGCTGGTGTCGCTGGTCGCGGCCGGCATCAATGAAACCTTTTTCATCAAGATGGCGCAGGGCGGCGTGCTGGTCAACCTCGTGATGTGGGCCTTCAACCTGTTCCCGCTGCCCCCGCTGGATGGCGGCCGCGTGCTGGCCGGCCTGCTGCCCAACGGACCGGCGCAAAACTTCCTGGCGCGCATCGAGCCCTACGGCTTCTTCATCGTGATGGCGCTGGTGCTGGCCGGCGTCGTCAGCAACTACTGGCTGCGTCCGCTGATGGACGTCGGCTACTACGTCATCAACCTGATCATCACGCCGCTCAAGGCATTGCTGCTCTAAGTGCTTCGTTCCATGGCCCCGTCTTCCCAAGCTCCCCTGCGCGTCCTGACCGGCATCACGCCGTCGGGCACGCCCCACCTCGGCAACTACGTCGCTCGATCCGCCATTCGGTGCGGCAAAGCGTCGCGCCGGGTGTGCAGAGCTTCTTCTTCCTGGCCGACTACCACGCGCTCATCAAGGTCCAGGACCCGGCGCTGATCCAGCGCTCCACGCTCGAGATCGCCGCCAGCTGGCTGGCCTGCGGACTCGACCCCGAGCACGTCACCTTCTACCGGCAGTCCGACATTCCCGAGATCCCCGAGCTGACCTGGTTCCTGACCTGCGTCACCGGCAAGGGCGTGCTCAACCGCGCGCATGCCTACAAGGCGCAGCTCGACAAGAACGTCGCCAAGGGCGAAGACCCCGACGCCGACGTGACGGCGGGCCTGTTCATGTACCCGGTGCTCATGGGCGCCGACATCCTGATGTTCAACGCGCACAAGGTGCCCGTGGGCCGCGACCAGGTGCAGCACATCGAGATGGCGCGCGACATGGCGCAGCGCTTCAACCACCAGTACGGCGAGCACTTCACGCTGCCCGACGCCGAGATCGACGACGCCGTCGCCACGCTGCCCGGCCTGGACGGCCGCAAGATGAGCAAGAGCTACGGCAACACGATCCCGCTGTTCGCGCCGCGCGCGTACCTGCGCAAGCAGATCACCAGCATCGTGACCGACTCGCGCGCGCCCGGCGAGCCCAAGGACACCGAGGGCTCGGCCCTGTTCCAGATCTACCAGGCCTTTGCCGACGCCGAAGAAACCGAGATGCTGCGCAAAGCCTACGCCGACGGCATCGGCTGGGGCGACGCCAAGCAGCTGCTGTTCGAGCGCATCGACATCGAGGTGGCGCCGCTGCGCGAGCGCTACGACGCGCTCATGAGCAACCCCGCCGAGATCGAGCGCCTGCTGCTCATCGGCGCCGAGAAGGCGCGCGCGCTGTCCAAGCCGTTCCTGGTCAAGCTGCGCCACGCGGTGGGCCTGCGCAACCTGGCGGCCGGCAAGGACAAGGGCGGCGCCAAGGCGGCCAAGGTGGCAAAGCCCAGCTTCAAGCAATACCGGGAAAAGGCCGACGGCCTCTTCTATTTCAAGCTGCTCGACGCCCGCGGCGAAACCCTGCTCCAGAGCCGTGGATTCACATCACCGCAAGAGGCGGGCCGTACCATCGCGGTCTTGCAGGCCGAGCGCGGCGCGGCCCTGGCCACGCTGGGCGAGCAGCTCGAGCCGATCGACACAGAAGGAACACGCGCCGTCACCGAGGCGCTGGAGGCACTGGCGGAGGCAACGCCCACGAACCAAGGGAGTTGATCCGGCTGAACCCGCCGGCCTACCCGCCGGTGAGCAGGAAGAGAGAAGACGGTGCGATCACAAAGGAAGAAAACATGAGCATTTATGTCATCGACGACCACCCCCTGATGCGCGACGCGATCGTGATGGTCTTGCGGCGCCTGCGCCCGGCCGAGAACATCGTCGAGCTCGAGCGCCTCGACAAGCTCGCGGGCTCCGTGCAGCAGCGCGGCGCCCCCACCCTCTTCTGCCTGGACCTGAAGCTCCCGGACACCAATGGCGTGTCGGGCGTGATCGCGGTCAAGCAGGTCTATCCGAACGTGCCGATCGCCGTCTATTCGGCGGCACCGGCGGCCGACATGGAAGACGCCTGCATCGAGGCGGGAGCCGACACCTACATCGAGAAGTCGGCCAGCTCCAACGAGCTGGCGGCGGCCCTGCGCGGCCTGCTGATGGCGGGCTCGGAAGAAGAGACCGACGAGATGCCGGCCGCCAACAGCGGCAAGCTGTCGAAGCGCCAGACGCAGCTGATCGCCATGCTCGACAAGGGCATGAGCAACCGCGACATCGCCACCGACCTGGAGATCAGCGAGCACACGGTGAAGGTTCACCTGTGGCGCCTGTTCCGCCGGCTGGGGGTGAAGAGCCGCACGCAGGCGCTGCACTACGCGCGTACGAACGGGTTGCTGTCGGGTTGAAGGGGAAGGCGGGCTGCTGCGGCAGTGCCCTTTCGGTCCCCAAAAAGAACCGCGCCTTGAGCGCGGTTTTTTCATGGGTCGCCTTCGGCGTTCAACCGCCGGACGCACTCACCCGCGCCTGCGCCACCGCCTCGTCGGCATCGTGCAGCGCCACGCGGAACACGCTGCCGCTGCCCAGCCGCGAACGCACGCTGACCGGGTGCCCCAGCACATGCGACAGCCGCGCGACGATGGCCAGGCCCAGGCCGAAGCCGTCGGACGTGCCCGCATGGTCCGCCACCTTGTAGAACTCCAGGAACACGTCGCGCAGGTGCTCGGGCGCGATGCCGATGCCCGTGTCCCACACCTCCACGCGCAGGCCCTCGCGCGTTTGTCGCGCCGACAGCAGCACGCCGCCTTCGGTCGTGTACTTGATCGCGTTGGCCAGCAGGTTGCCGATCATGCGGCGCACGCGAATCGGGTCGGTCAGGAACGAGCCCTCGCACACATGCACCCGGAAATCCAGCCCGCGGCTCTCCGCCACCGGGCGGTATTGCAACTCGAGGTCGTGCAGCAGCTCGGGCACATCGACGCGCTCGACGTGCAGGCGCACCTGGCCCGAGTCGATGCGCGCCAGGTCGAACATCGAGTCGAACAGCGCGTTCACCGCGTGCGTGGCGCGCACGATCTTCGGGGCCAGCTCCAGCACCAGCTCGGGCTCGTTGCGCAGCCAGTCGGCGTACAGCGACAACGCCAGCACCGGCTGGCGCATGTCGTGCGCGGCGCTGGCCAGGAAGCGGTTCTTCATGGCCACGGCCGACACCGCCGCCTGCCGCTGCTGCGTGAGCGACTTGATCAGGATGTGGTTGTGGAACAGCAGCTCCAGGCTGTTGCGCGCCGTCTCGTGGATGTGCCGCCCGGCCCGCAGCAGCAAAAACCAATGCAGGATCGGCAAGATCGGCATCAGGTAGCTGTATTGAAACTGCGGGTGCTGCAACATGATCCCCGACAGGCGGATCACCACCGCGCCCAGCATCGTGATGAACAGCGTGTTGACGTAGCGCTTGAGCAGCGGCGGATGCAGCGCCAGCCCGTTGAGCGGGAAGGTGCCCACGCCGGCCACGATGAGCCAGCTCATGAACTGGTTGACCGGCGGCGTGCGCTCGAAGAACAGCAACACCGAGAAGCCCCACACCACCGCGCTGGTGCTCCAGACGAAGCCGTAGCGCTCGGTGAACTGCTGCTGCGCCGCGGAGCTGCGCCCGGCATAGCGCACCGCATAGACCCGTGCGCCCCAGGCGCGGCAGGCCGTGGCAATGAGACCGGCCACCAGCCAGGTCAGCAGCTCCCAGCGCGGCACGTAGGCCCAGTTGAGGCCGACCATGGCCGGCATCAGCGCGGCCGACACGAAGTAGGAGCCGCGCGCGGAGCGCATCAGGCTGCGTATGAGCTCGCCGCGCACCCACGATTCAGCCTCGTCGGCCGAAGCCGGGGCGGGAGTCAAGCTCGCGATCGACGCATTGGCCATATGGTGATGACCCTTGTTATCCGGCCACAAAAAAGCACCCTCTGTACGGGCACGAAGAGTTGGCGATCTTAACGGCCTGTCGCCCATTGTTTCTCGGCGTAACAACAGAAAACAATCCACATAATCATCTGCCCGACCTCAGGAGGAGCCTTCCCAATGCTGTCCCATGTCTTCGTCGGCGTGACCGACTTCGAGCGCGCATTTGCCTTCTATTCGGCGTTGTTGAAAACGCTCGATCTCCAGCTGCGGTTTCGGGAGGACGCCATGCCGTGGGCCGGCTGGCAGAGCCCGAACGCACCGCGCCCGCTCTTCCTGGTGGGCGTGCCTTACGACGGCAACCCCGCCGCGCCCGGCAACGGCCAGATGGTGGCCCTGCTGGCCGCCGACCGCGCCACCGTGGACCGCGCGCACGCCACCGCCCTGGCGCAAGGCGGTGTGTGCGAAGGACCGCCCGGGCTGCGGCCGCACTACCACCCGGACTACTACGGCGCCTACTTCCGCGACCCGGACGGCAACAAGCTCTGCGTCTGCTGCCATACCCCGGTCGCGGATTGAGCGCCCTCGCCGCTCACCACTCGTAGCCGACCGCCATCCCCAGGCTGCGCTGCTGGCTGGTGAAGGCCCCGTTCACCTTGTAGATCCACTTGCCGTCGGTCGAGCGCTGCGAGAACCCGAAGGCCACCGCGCTGTAGCCGGCGTAGTAGCCCGTGCCGAGCGAGACCAGGCTCTTGCCCGGCGTCATGGCCTGCGGCAGCGTGCTCATGGCCGTGGCCAGCGCCACGCCCGAGTAGGCGATGCGCGACACGTTCTGCACCTGCCCCAGCAGTTGGCCCTGCATGTTCTGCAGCTGGCTCATGTTGGCCGCGTCGGTCGGCAACACGCCCGGCGCGACGTTCGAGATGCGCGTGCCGTTGGGCGCCTGGCCGTTGCCCAGCGTCACCTGGTTGTAATTGACCGAGCCGTCGGGATTGGCCGCGTACTGCACGCTCCCGGCAGCCACCGCATTGGCTGCGCCCGCAGCTGCGCCACGTTGGTCGCGTCACTGTCGGCGGTGCCCGCCGCCACGCCAGTGACCTGCCGGAACTGGCCGCCGGCCGCGTTGCCGACCGACACCGCCGCCTGCGTGCTGGTGGTGGCCTGGACGGCCGCGGCCTGCGCGGCGGTCGCGCCGGCCGGCACGTAGCCGGC
>NZ_MOWM01000174.1 GCF_016082275.1 Variovorax sp. E3 | reverse complement strand
GCCGACGCGGCCAGGCCCGCGAACGCGACGCCGGCCGCGCCGAGCATGCGGCGGCGGTGCGGGGACGCGGGTTGCCCTTCGGCCGTGCCGATGGGTTCGTTGTTCTTCGACGGTTCCATGGAGGATGCTCGCTCTTGTGTCATTCCAGGCCGAGCGCGGCGTTCACCTTGCCGAGTTCCTCGGCCAGCGCGCGCACGGATTCGGCCAATGCCTTTCTCTGCGCCTCGTCGAGCGGCGCGGGCTTGAAGCCCTCGCCTTCGCGGTACGGCGCCAGCGCGGCGTCGAAGGCCGCGAAGCGTTCGTCCACGCTCTTTTGCAGCGCAGGCGCCGCCTTCACCAGCAGCGGCTGCAGCAACTCCGAGATCTTCTTCGTGCCTTCGTAGCTGCCTTGCAGGTTGGCGACCTCGGCATGGCCGTAGTGGTCTTCGCCGCCGGCCGGCAGGTTGTCGGCCACGCGACGCAGCAGCTTCGAGGCCGAGCCCGCGAGCCGTTCCGGCGGCATGTTCAGGCCGCGCAGGCGCTCCTTGAGCGCGCCGATGTCGGCCACCAGCTTGTCGACCACGGGCGCGAGGCCCTTCACGTCGTTCTGGCTGTACAGCGCGTACTCGATGCGGTGGAAGCCGCTGAAGCCCGGGTCGGCCTCGCGCTTCTCGAAATAGTCGGCGCGCGCGTTGATGCGGGTGTCGAGGTCGGCGAACAGCTCGCCCATCGGCTCGATGCGCTTGTAGGCCTGGTGCGCCGGCACGTAGAGCGCCCTCGCCTGCCGCAGGTCGCCGGCCTTGATGGCGTCGGCCAGGCCGCGCACCGCGTCGTCCAGCGAGCCGGCCTCCAGCCGCAGGAACACCTGGTACTCGGCCAGCGCCCCCACGTAGTTGACCAGCGAAGGCCGCGCCGCCTCGGCGTCGGACGCGGCCGAGGGCGTCACGGTCAGCTTGCCGCGCGGGTTGCTCAGCAGCCCGCAGGTGATGGCGAACTCGCCCGGCTGCAGCTTGACGGTCATGGTCTGCGAGAAGCCCGGCGCGATGTTCTCGCGCTCTTCCACCACCATCACGCCGTCGAGGATTTCCCACTCGAGCGCGCGGTTCGACTTGTTGACGATGGTGAAGGTGGTGCGCCCCGCGGGCACGGTGATCTCGTTGGGGTCGCAGGCGTTGCCCTGGATGGTCACGGTGACGGCGTTGTCGGCCGTCTTGGGCGGCGCCTTCCTGGCTTCGTTCGAGGCATACCAGAAGGCCGCGAGGCCGGCGACCACCAGCAGCGCCGAGGCGGCCACCGCCACGCGCATCAGCGTCGATGAAGAGGAAGGCGCTTTGGGTTCAGGAGAGGAGGAAGACATTGCAGCAGGTTTTCAGCGGGCCGCGGCCGCGCGTGGCGCCGGCACGGGGGCCGAACGCAGGAAGAAGAACAGGGCCACGGCCAGGAAGGCCAGGTAGACGATGACCTCGCCCACCACGGGCGCGGCCTGGTAGCCCAGCAGGCCCGAGAGCACGGCGCCCACGGGGCTGTCCATCGGCAGCGTGTCGCTCATGTCGAACACCACCGTCTGCAGCTGGTTCCACACGCCGCCCTCGTGCAGCTTGCGCAGCACGCCGGCCAGCAGGCCCGCGGCCACCAGAAGAATGAACAGGCCCGTGTAGCGGAAGAAGCGGCGCAGGTCGAGCCGCACGCCGCCCGAATACAGGCCCCAGCCGATCACCACCGACACTGCGATGCCGGCCAGCGCGCCCACGGGCGCTTCCCAACCGCTGCTCTGCTGGAACACCGCCAGCAGAAAGAACACCGACTCCAGCCCTTCGCGCGCCACCGCCAGGAACACCATGCCGATCAGCGCCCAGCCCTGGCCGTCGGCCCCCTTGGCGAGCGCGCTGTCGATGGAGGCCTGCAGCTCGCCCTTGATCGAGCGCGCGGCCTTGCGCATCCAGAACACCATCGAGGTCAGCATGACCACGGCAATGAGCCCGACCACGCCTTCGAACAGCTCCTGCTGCTTCTGCGGAAACTCGGCCGCCAGCAATTGCAGGCCCGCGCCCGCGAACAGCGAAAGCGCGGTGGCCAGCAGCACGCCGACCCACACCGCGGGCATCAGCGCGCCGCGTCCGCTTTGCTTGAGGTAGCTGGCAACGATGCCGACGATCAGCGCGGCTTCGATGCCTTCGCGCAGCATGATGAGAAAAGGGATGAGCATCGGCTTCGGAATTCAGGGCGGAAAAAGCCCCCGGAGCGGCGGATCAGCAACGCGCGACGTTGGCTCCACGGAGGAGCGAACGAGCATACCCCATCAAATAATATTCATTCTCATCTGAGGGCTTTTGATTACCAAATGGTAATGAAAGCCATGTGTCAGGCGCCCAGTTCGGCGATGCGGGCGGTGACGGCGCCCGCGTCGATTTGCAGCTCGGCCACCGAGATGGGCAGCTTGAAGCGGCGCGGCCCCGCGCTGCCCGGGTTGACGTACAGCACGCCGCCGCGCTCCTCGATCTTCGGCTTGTGCGAATGGCCGGAGACGACCACGCGCACGCCGGCCGCCCGCGGGTCGATGCCGAGCTGCGAAAGGTCGTGGATGGCGCAGAGCCGCACGCCGCCGAACACGGCCTGTTCGGTTTCCGCGATGCCCTCGGCCCAGGCCTCGCGGTCGTTGTTGCCGCGCACCACGGTCAGCGGCGCGATCGCGGCCAGCGCCTCGAGGATGCCCGCGTTGCCGATGTCGCCGCCATGCACGATGGCGTCGCTGCCCTTCAGAAAGGCCAGCGCCTCGGGCCGCAGGAGGCCGTGCGTGTCGGAGATGAGACCGATGCGGAACATGGGAAGAAGAAAGTTGTGCAGGCAAACCCGAGGCGATGCGCGGGCCCGCAAAAAGCACGGCCCGCAAGGGCATGATCGCCGCCATGCCCGAGGACATCATCGCACCGCCGCAGCCGCAGCCGCCCGAAGACATGGCGCAGGCCCCCGCTTCACCGCCGCCCACGCCGGAGCACAGCGCCACGCCGCGCGCCGGCCTGTGGCGCTGGGTGGTCGGCGGCCTGCGCGCCGCCGTGCTGCTGGAACCGCGCGTCGACGCACGCCCCGCGCCCTGGCAGTTGCTGCTGCTCGTGCTGCTGCCCGAACTCGCATGGACCGGCCTGGCGCGCCTCGAAATCGACGGCCCGGCGCGGCTCTACGCCACCGTCAACCTCAACACGCTCTGGTCGCTGGGCGTGCTCGCCTGGCTGGGCTGGTTCGCGCTGGCCGGCCGGGCCCGCAACGACAGGCTGGCGCGCTGGTTCGTGCTGGCCACCTGGGCGATGCTTCCGGCCAACCTGGCGCTCAGCCTGCTGGCCCTGGGCTACACGCGCGGCTGGCTGCCGGCGATGCTGGCCGGCTCGCCCGGCTACTGGGTCGCCTTCGGCCTGGGTTGCGCGTGGATCGTGCTGGCGCTGGTGCGCTTTACCGCGCGCGAGGCCGGCGCGCGCTGGCGGCTCGCGCTCTTCACCCCGGCCTTCGTGGCCATGCTCGCGCTGACCTTCTGGCAGTCGCTCTATACGCAGGAGCGCGTGTGGCAGCTCGACACCAGCGCGTCCGCCGAGCCCGAGCGCCCGCGCATGCGCCTGACGCAGGAACTGTTCGAGGAACAGCAGGCGCTGTGGGACCGCACGGTGGCGGCGCTTCCCCAAAGCAAACCGGGCCAGGCGAATGTCTACGGGCTCGTGTTCGCGCCCTATGCCTCGGAAGACGTGTTCCTGCGCGAGAGCAACATGGTCACCGAACTGCTCCAAGCGCGCTTCGACGCCAAGGGCCGCGTGCTGCACCTGATGAACCACGCCACCACGGCCGAGACGCTGCCCTGGGCCACGCCGCTCAACCTGGAGCGCGCCATCGCGGCGCTGTCCCGGGTGATGGACCGCGAGAACGACGTGCTGGTGGTCTACCTCACCTCGCACGGCGCGCGCGACCACAAGCTGGCGGCCGCGCATTGGCCGCTGTCGGTGCCGTGGCTCACGCCGGAAGAACTGCGCGAGGCACTGGACAAGGCCGGCATCCGCAACCGCGTGGTGGCGGTGTCGGCCTGCTATTCGGGCGGCTGGATCGAGCCGCTGGCCGACGCGCACACGCTGGTGATGACCGCCGCCGACGCGACCCACACCTCGTACGGGTGCGGGCGCCTGTCGGAGCTGACTTTCTTCGGCCGCGCGATGTTCAACGAGGAACTGCGCAAGACCCGTTCGTTCGAAACCGCCTTCGCGGCGGCCGTGCCGCTGATCCAACAACGCGAGATCGAGGCCGGCAAGGAAGACGGCTTCTCGAACCCGCAGATCCGCGTGGGCGAGCAGATCCGCCCCGTGCTGGCACAACTCGCGCAGCGGCTCGACGCCGCCGCGAAGTAAAAAAGCTGCCCGGCCCGCCTTATTCCAGCAGCTGGCGCAGCACGAACGGCAGGATGCCGCCATGCTTGTAGTAGTCGACCTCGATCGGCGTGTCGATGCGCAGGCGCACCGTCACTTCCTGGTGCGTGCCGTCGGGGCGATGCACGACCAGCTTCACGTCCATCTGCGGCTTGAGTTCGCTGCCGATGACCACGTCGATCTGCTCGTCGCCCGTCAGGCCCAGCGTCTGCCATGAATCGGCGCCGCGGAACTGCAGCGGCAGCACGCCCATGCCCACCAGGTTGGCACGGTGGATGCGCTCGAAGCTGCGCGCCACCACGGCCTTGATGCCCAGCAGCTGCGTGCCCTTGGCGGCCCAGTCGCGCGACGAGCCGGTGCCGTACTCCTCGCCGCCGAACACCACGGTGCCCACGCCCTGTTCCATGTACTTCATGGCGGCGTCGTAGATGAACATCTTCTGGTTGCCGGGCTGGAACAGCGTGACGCCGCCCTCCTCCTGCGTGCCGTTGGCGTCCGGCGGAATCATGAGGTTCTTGATGCGCACGTTGGCGAAGGTGCCGCGCATCATCACGTCATGGTTGCCGCGGCGCGAGCCGTAGCTGTTGAAGTCGGCCTTGGGCACGCCGTGCGCCTTGAGCCAGATGCCCGCGGGCGAGCTTTCCTTGATCGAGCCGGCCGGCGAGATGTGGTCGGTGGTGATCGAGTCGCCGAACAGCGCCATGATGCGCGCGCCCTTGAAGCCCGCGTCCGACGCGTGCGGCTTCATCTTGAAGCCCTCGAAGAACGGCGGCTCGGCGATGTAGGTCGACTTGGGCCAGTCGTAGACCTGCCCGTTGGTGCCCTTGATGCTGCTCCAGAACTTGCCCGGGTCGGTCTTGACCTTGTCGTAGTTCGCGCGGAACGACTTGGCGTTCATCGCGTAGCGCAGGTTGTCGTCGATTTCCTTCGGCGTGGGCCAGATGTCGCCCAGGTACACGTCCTTGCCGTGCTTGCCCTTGCCCACCGGCTGGGTCATGAGGTCGGTCATGACGTTGCCGGCAATCGCGAAGGCCACCACCAGCGGCGGCGAGGCCAGGAAGTTGGCCTCAGGTTCGGGTGGATGCGCGCCTCGAAGTTGCGGTTGCCCGAGAGCACGGCCGCGCCGATCAGGTCGTTCTTGGTGATGGCTTCGTTGATCTCGGGCGTCAGGTCGCCGGCGTTGCCGATGCAGGTGGTGCAGCCGTAGCCCGCCAGGTAGAAGCCCAGCTTCTCGAGGTACGGCAGCAGCCCGGCCTTCTCGAGGTATTCGGTCACGATGCGCGAGCCCGGGGCCAGCGAGGTCTTGACGTGCGGCTTGACCGTGAGGCCCGCCTCCACCGCCTTCTTGGCCAGCAGGCCGGCGGCCAGCATCACGCTGGGGTTCGAGGTGTTGGTGCACGAGGTGATGGCCGCGATCAGCACGTCGCCGTTGCCGATGGTCACTTCGCCCTTGGGCGCCGAAGGCGCGGTGGCGCTGGTGTGCGCGGCGGCCTTGGTGGAGCGGTTGGCCACCATCTCGACCACGTCGCGCGGCGAACCGGCGGCCGGCGCGGCGGCTTCCTCGTCGCCGCCCTTGCCGGCCGTGACCAGCGGGTAGCGCAGCTTGAGCTTGTCGGCCGGCTGGTTGAAGCCGTTGGCGTCGTTGGGCTTGCTGTACAGCTCCGAGAACTTGGTGGACAGGTGGCCCAGGTCGATGCGGTCCTGCGGGCGCTTCGGGCCGGCCAGGCTGGGCGACACGGTGCCCAGGTCGAGCTTGACGATCTTGGTGTAGTCGATGTCGCCGGGGTTGGGCATGCCGTACAGGCCCTGCGCCTTGTAGTAGGCGGCGAAGCGCTCGACCTCTTCCTTGGTGCGGCCGGTGCCTTCGAAGTAAGCCACGGTCATGTCGTCGACCGGGAAGAAGCCCATAGTGGCGCCGTACTCGGGCGCATGTTGCCGATGGTCGCGCGGTCGGGCACGGCAATCGACGCGGCGCCGGGGCCGAAGAACTCGACGAACTTGCCCACGACTTTTTCGGCCCGCAGGATGGCGGTGACGTACAGCACCAGGTCGGTCGCGGTAACGCCTTCGCGCAGCTGGCCGGTGAGCTCGAAGCCCACCACGTCGGGCGTCAGCATGTAGACCGGCTGGCCCAGCATGGCCGCCTCGGCCTCGATGCCGCCCACGCCCCAGCCGACCACGCCGATGCCGTTGATCATGGTGGTGTGGCTGTCGGTGCCGACCAGCGAGTCGGGGTAGTACGTGGGCACGTCGCCCTTGTCGTACGGGCTCTTGTAGACGCCGCGCGCGAAGTATTCGAGGTTCACCTGGTGCACGATGCCGAAGCCCGGCGGCACGACACGGAAGGTGTCGAAGGCCTGCATGCCCCACTTCATGAACTGGTAGCGCTCGTTGTTGCGCTGGAATTCCAGCTTCATGTTCAGGTCGAGCGCCTTGGGCGTGCCGTAGTAGTCGACCATCACCGAGTGGTCGACCACCAGGTCGACGGGCACCAGCGGCTCGATGGTCTTGGGCGACTTGCCCAGCTTGGCGGCCACGCTGCGCATGGCGGCCAGGTCGGCCAGCAGCGGCACGCCGGTGAAGTCCTGCAGCACCACGCGGGTGACGACGAACGGAATTTCGTCGGTGCGCTCGGCGTTGGGCGCCCAGTGGGCCAGCTCTTCGACGTGCTTGGGCGAGACCTTCTGCCCGTCGCAATTGCGCAGCACCGATTCGAGCACGATGCGGATGGAGACTGGCAGGCGTTCGATGGTCGGGTATTGCTTGGCCAGCTCCTTCAGGGACCAGTATTTGCCGGACTTGCCCGATGCGGTCTTGAAGGTCTTGAGAGTGGACGCAAAGGCGTGTGCCGGTGCTTTGGCCATAGAGGGACTCCTGTTTGTTCGTGGAAGCCCCACAAAGATAGCAGGGATCAATGTCACCCGTTGTAGTCGGTCTTCCCCTGCGGCAGCCTCACCAGAGGTCGGCCGGCTTCAGCGCCGACGCCCTGCGTGCATCGCCCCGCGTGCGGCGCAGGCCGGTCCATTGCAGCTCGGCCAGCACGACCACGCAGGCCGCTTGCGCCAGCACCCAGGCCATGCCCAGCGCGGTGACCGGGAACATGCCGCTCACCAGCAGCGCGATGCAGGCCACGGCCCAGCCGAAATTGCCCGCGACGACCAGGCCGATCAGCGTGCGCGGCGGCGTGGCGCGGCTGGCCATGAAGGCCGCGGCCGCCGCATACGCCAGCAGGAAAACGCCCGTGCCCATGAGCAGCGGCGCCGGCAGGCCGGTCAGCCGGGCCAGTGCGCCGGTGAACGCCACCTGCAGCGCGCCGGTCGCGGCGCAGGAAGCGGCGTCGGCCCACATCACGCGGGGCAGGAAGCGGGGGGATGCGAAGACGGACATGTGAAATCTCCTTGAGGTTCCGGGGGTTGCGCTGCAAGCCAGTCCTGCCGCGTTGGAGCCAATGATTCCGGCGGGCGGGCATGGCGTCGATGACCTGGGAGGTCATGGCGGCGCGCCGCGCGCGCGCCAGAATGCAACCCCATGAACACCACCCGCTCCCATCCGTCCAAGGCCAGCCAGCCCGGCGCGCGCGACCCGTTCGGCGCGCACCTGCGGCACTGGCGCACCCACCGCCGCCTGAGCCAGCTCGACCTGGCGCAGGAGGCCGAAGTCTCGACCCGCCACCTGAGCTACGTGGAAACCGGCCGCGCCGCGCCCAGCCGGGAAATGGTGCTGCGGCTGGCCGAGCGGCTCGAGGTGCCTCTGCGCGAGCGCAACGCGCTGCTGGTGGCCGCCGGCTTCGCGCCGATGTACCGCCAGCGCTCGCTGGACGACCCGGCCATGGCCGCCGCGCGCCGCGCCGTCGACCTGGTGCTGAAGGGCCATGAGCCCTTTCCCGCGTTGGCGGTGGACCGCCACTGGAACCTGGTGGCGCACAACGCGCTGGTGCCGATGCTGATGGAGGGCGCCTCGCCCGAACTGTTGCAGGCGCCCATCAACGTGCTGCGGCTGAGCCTGCACCCCGACGGCCTGGCCCCCCGCATCGCCAACCTCGCGCAGTGGCGCACCCACCTGCTCGAAAGGCTGCAGCAGCAGATCGCCGCCACCGGCGACGCAGTGCTGCAGGCCCTGCACGACGAGCTGGAGGCCTACCCCGCCCCCCACGTCAGCCACGACCTGCCCACCATCGACACGGCGCTGTCGGCGGTGGCGGTGCCGATCCAGTTCGTCACGCCCAATGGCGTGCTGAGCTTCATCAGCACCATCACCATCTTCGGCACGCCGGTCGACGTCACATTGCAGGAACTGGCGGTGGAGTCGTTCTTTCCGGCCGATGAGCAGACGGCGGCGGCGCTGGCGGCACTGGCTGCGCAGCCGGCGGGCTGACGGACTCGCTCGCCTTCGCCTGCGCCGGCCCCTCGAAGTCGTCCACCTGGATGACCTTGTCGGCCGCCTTCAGGTAAGCCAGCGCCAGCCCGGGGTCGGGCGCCGAGCAGGCCGCTTCTTCGAGCGAGTTCGTGCGGCGCAGCACCTTGTTGAGCGCGGCGGTGGTGTCGCCGAGCTGCACGCCCAGCTCCAGCGCATGCATCAGGTCGCGCAGGCCGCCCGGCGCGGGCTCGCTGAGGTCGGGCGCCAGGCGCTCGATGATGCGCGGGTTCTTGCGCAGCAGATCGGCCAGCGCCAGCAGTTGCACGTCGCGCAGCGGCGCCAGGTGCGCGGTGCGGCGCAGCACCATCGCGCCGATGACGCGCCGGCCGGCTGTAGGCAGGTTGGCGTACAGGTCGCGCAGGATCTTGCCGGCCTCGTCGAGCTGCAGCCGTATCGCGGCCTGCGCGAACGGCAGCAGCTCGGGCGCCGCATCGACGCGGTAGCGCCAGATGCACGCGCTGGCCAGGTACAGGTGCGCGAGCACGTCGCCCAGCCGCGCCGACAGCAACTCCATGCGCTTGAGCTTGCCGCCGAGCATCCCCATGGCGAGGTCGGCGGTGAGCGCGTACTTGGCGCTCATGCGCGCGATGAGTCGCGCCTCGGGCAGCAGGTCCTGGGGCGGCTCGCCGCGCACCGGCGCGCCGAACAGGCTGTGCCACAGGTTGACGGCCACGTGTTTGCCGTGCGCCATCAACGCCTTGCCGAGGGCCGTGTCGTCCTTGGCCTGCACGGCGGCCATTTCGTCGAGCACATGTGGGTGGCAACGCACGGCCCCCTGCCCGAACACGATGAGCGCGCGCGTGAGAATGTTCGCGCCCTCCACCGTGATCGCGATCGGCGCCTGCCGGTAGGCCACGCCGAGCAGGTTCGACGGGCCCGCGATGATGCCCTTGCCGCCGAGGATGTCCATGCCGTGGTTCACCGCGCGCCGCCCGGCCTCGGTCAGTTGCACCTTCAGGATCGCGCTGGCCACGCTGGGCCGCTCGCCCTTGTCGAGCGCCGCCGCCGTGAAGCGCCGCGCCGCATCGGTGGCGTACAGCTCGGCCGACATCTGCGCGACCAGCCCCGCCACCGCGTGGAACTTGCCGACCGGCATGCCGAACTGCTCGCGGATCTGGCCGTAGCCGTTGCTCACGTACAGCGCGGTCTGCTGCATGGCCGAACCCAGCGCGGGCAGCGAGATGGCACGGCCCGCGGCCAGGCATTCCATCAGCATGCGCCAGCCCTGGCCGACCTGCTTTTCGCCGCCGATGATCCAGTCCATCGGCACGAACACCTGCCGGCCATGGATCGGGCCATTCATGAAGGCGCTGTCCATCGGGCGATGGCGCCGGCCGATCTCCATGCCTTCGTACGGCACCGGAATCAGCGCGCAGGTGATGCCCAGGTCGCGCTGGCCTTCGGGCTTGCGCTCGTCGACGGCATGAAAGGCCAGGCCGACCACGGTCGCCACTGGTGCGAGCGTGATGTAGCGCTTGTCGAAGTCGACCAGGAAGCCGCGCGTCATGCGGCCGTCGAATTCGCGCTCGACCACCACGCCGCGATCGGGAATCGAGGCCGCGTCGGAGCCCGCGTAGGGCGACGTGAGGCCGAAGCACGGCAGCTCGCGGCCATCGGCCAGGCGCGGCAGGTAGTGGTCTTTTTGCGCGTCGGTGCCGTAGCGCAGCAGCAGCTCGGCCGGGCCCAGCGAGTTGGGCACCATCACCGTGACGGCGGTGGCGGTGTTGACGGTGGCAATGCGCGTCACCACGGTGGCATGCGCGAAGTGGCTGAAGCCGAGGCCGCCGAACTCCTCGGGAATGATCATTCCGAAGAAGCGCTTCTCGCGCAGGAAGCGCCACACCTCGGGCGGCAGGTCGCGCGCCTGGTCGATGGCGTGGTCGTCGAGCATGCGGCACAGCGTGCGCACCTCGCGGTCGAGAAAGGCCTGCTCGCGTTCGCTGAGCCGGTTGGGCCCCATGGCCGCGAGCGCATCGAAATCCGGCCGGCCCGCGAACAACTGGCCCTCGAAGCCGACGGTGCCCGCCTCGAGCGCGGCGCGCTCGGTGTCACCCAGCGGCGGGAGCGCCTTCGAGAAGGGCTGCATGGCCCATCGGCCGATCAGTGTCGACAGCGGCATGGTGCGTCTCCTTCCGCGACGGATGCGCGCGGATCGACACCATTCTTGAGGCTTGTTACCGGCGGGGCGGGCCGGTCAAGGGCGAAGCCGCGTGTCGGAGACGGGCGCGCCTAGCGCTTCTTGGGCGCCTGGGCGGCCGGGGCCGCCGGAGTGGCTGCAGCGGCCGTTGCGGGGTCTTTCCAGCCGTATTCGACGTAGCGCCGGATCACCAGGCAGCCCGGCGGCGAATCGATCAGCGAGACCGACGAAGTGGGCTCCTTCTCGTCGGTGTAGACCGCATAGATCGGCAGCAGCTGCGTGACCTTGTAGCCGCGCAGCTCCTGCTGGGCCACGCTCGCGCAGGTGAAAGGCGCGACCGAGATGCGCTCGGCCGCCACGGTGCAGGTGCCGCCGTCGTTCGGAATGGCGGTGATCGACGCGGCCACGCCGGCATTCGGAAACTCCATGCCGATCAGAGAGAACATCGGCCCATTGTCGGGGCGCGCGCGGTCCCAGTCGAGCAGCACGTCGTGGGCGCGGCTGCCCTGCACCGTGAGCGTCGACAGCCGCGTGATGGCGGGCAGGCAGCGCTTGATGCCCACGCTGGTGGCGGCGCGCGTGAGCGTGTCTTGCTGCACCGCCGGCGCCTGAGGTGCGAGCACGCCTTGCGCGAAGGCCGCGCCTGTCAGGGTCCATGCGGCCAGTGCGACCAGTGCAAGCAGCGGGCGTCGAATGTTCGGCTTCATCGGGTGTCTCTCACGCATAAAGGTTGTCGATGGCGGCCGTGTAGAGGCGCACGTTGTCCTCGCCCTCGGGGTCGAGTTGCGCGAGCAGGCGGCGGGCGCGCTCGCGGTAGGCCGGCAGGTCGGCGTCGTGCTCGGCGAAGGCGCGTTGCAATGCGCGGCCGCCCTCCTCGCAATCGAAGCCGTGGTAGCGGAAGCCGCAATCGCCGATGAGGTGCGAGTTGTGGATCAGCGGATAGCCGCCGTACAGCGCCTCGTAATAAAGGTAGTTCTGCGCGTTCTCCCAGTGGTGGGCGAACACCGCGTCGATCTTGCCCGGCAGCACCTGGTACAGCGGAAAGCGCCCCTCGAAGGTGGCCAGGCCGTGCTGCACGATGTCCAGGCTTTGCGCGAAGCCGACGAACAGCGGCTTGTCCTTCAGGTGGAAGCTGTTGTAGACCCACATCTTCTCGATCAGCCGGGGCTGCGCGCGGTGCGCGGCCTCGCAGCCCAGCATCGGAATGAAGCTGGTCTTCACCATGCAGATGTTGGGCTCGAAGATGGCCACGCGCCACTGCTTGCGGCCGGGCTCGTAGTCGAAGCCCGGGCCGCCCGGCGCGCGGGCCATGGCGCGCTGCAGCACCATCGGGCTCCACAGGTGCGGCATGAGCTTCACCGGCGCGCGGAAGGTGCTCGCGAAGTAAGGCTTGCAGGACACCTCGTACTCGGGCAGCGTCCAGACCTCGTCATACGGCGCGCCCGACACCAGCATGCCATGCGGCTTGTCGAAGATCATGCGTTCGATGTCGATCACGTAGTCGTTGCCCACGCGCATCGAGACGATCTTGCCGCCCCGCTCGCGAAACGCCACCGACCATTCGCGCGCCAACTGCGCGCTCATCTCGATCATCAGGTCGAGCTCCTGCCCGGCCGTGGCCATGTCGATGATGGGCACCGGCGAGTCGGCCAGGAAGCTCGTGGCGTCGGCCGGACCGCCGTCGCCGCCGCCCGCCACCAGCACCGCGCTTTCGACGCGCGGCGAGCGCAGCAGCAGCATCACCAGGAACAGGCAGTTCTGGTAGACGCCGTTCTCCCAGAGGCTCTGCTCGCCCTTGCGGATGAAGATGGAAACGCCGACCTTGAGCCGGGCCGGGGGGGCGGATGCCTGGATTCGGTTCGCGTCGCTCATGCGGCCGTCACTCCGTTCGCGCGAAAGGCGGCGTTGCCGCCCACCAGGTGCAGCAGGCGCTGCGCATAACCGTCGATGTTGGCCTTCGAGAGCGGATCGACCGCATCGAACACCTGCTGCGAACGCGCGCGGTAGCTGCCCAGCTGCGCATCGTGCTCACGCACCGCCCGCAGCAGCTGTTCGGTGCCGGCGGCGATGTCGAAGTCCGGGTAGTAGTAGCCGGCCTCGCGCAGCCAGGGCGAGTTGTGCACCAGCGGATAGTTGCCGTACAGCGCGTCGAGATAACTGTAGTTCTGGTCGTTCTGCCACTGGTGCGAGACCACCGCGTCGGCGAACTGCACCATGAAGCCCGCGAAGTCGTTGCGCCCGTGAAAGGTGGCCTTGTGCTCGCGCACGATGTCCAGCGAGTTCGCCAGGTACAGCATCGTCGGGTGGTCCTTGATGTGCAGCGTATTGAGCACCTGCATCGAAGCCACGGCGGACCGGTCGGCGCGGTAGGCGCCGTCGCACACCAGCATCGGCACGCTGCTCGACTTCACCACCGAGATGTTCGGCTCGAAGATCGCCACCCGAAAACCCGGCTGCTCCGGCGTGCGCGGCGCATAGCCGAAGCGGTAGCCCGCGGCCTCGACCTCGGCCACGCGCTGGGCCAGGAACTGCGGCGACCACAGGTAGGGCACCTCGTGCACCGGGCAGCGGTGCAGCGTGCGCATCATCGGCGTGAAGGTGGCGTCCTTGGGCAGCAGCCAGACCTCGTCGCAGCGCTCGGGCTTGCTGAAGTGGCCCTTGTCGCTGAACACGATCGGCTCGGCCAGCGCCGCGAAGGGCTGGCCCACGCAGTGGAACACCACGCGCCCGCCGCATGCGCGGAAGTACGAGAGCCACGACACGTCGAGCGCGCCGGCCATCTCGATGACCACGTCCAGCGCGTCGGTCAGGTCGCGGGCGCGGCCCATGGCGAGCCCCAAGGCGGCCAGGTCGACCTGCGGCGGCATGGTCGGCTGGTCGCCGGCGTCGATCAGCGTGATCGACTCGACGAATTCGATGCGTTGCAGAAGCCGGGCCAGGAACAGGACGTTCTGTCCCATGCCGTTCTCCCAGATGTTCTGCCCCGCGTGAGTGAGGACTGAAATGCCGATGCGCATGCGCGGAGTGTGACCCAAAAAGAATGGCTCCCGCGCGGACAGCGCGGGAGCCATGTCGCGGCGAGCCGCTTCAGTGGCTTATTTCCACTTCCAGCCCACGCCGGCGTTGATGCCCCACTCCTTGCCCGTGGTCGTCAGGCCCGCGCCCCAGGACATCTTGCCGTCGTCCGACAGCGCCTTGAAGGTCAGCGCCACCGCGCTGTAGCCCTTGTAGCTGCCGAAGCCCACGCCCACGGTCTTTTCGCCCGGGTACAGCGTCGGCAGGTAGGTGCCCGACATCGCGAAGGCCATGGCCGTGCCCGAGTAGGCGATGCGCGCCACGTCGCCGACCTGGCTCTGCACCTGGCCCAGCTGCGTCATGTTCACCGCGTCCGTCGGCAGGATGCCCGGCGCCACGTTGCTGATGCGCGTGCCGCCCGGCGCCTGGCCCGCGCCCAGCGTGACCTGGTTGTAGTTGACCGAGCCGTCGGGGTTGGTCGCGTACTGGACGCTGCTGGCCTTCGAGGCGTTCGACGCCGCCTTCAGCTGCGCCACGTTGGTGGCGTCGCTGTCGGCCGTGCCGGCGGCCACGCCGGTGATCTGCCGGTACTGGCCGCTGGCCGCGTCGCCCACCGACACCGCAGCCTGCGTGCTGGTGGTCGCCTGGATGGCCGCCTGCTGCTGCGCGGTTGCGCTGCCCGGCACATAACCGGCCACGCCCGCGGCCGTCGAGGCCACCGAGTTCGCGCCCAGCGCCACGCCGCCGCTTTGCTGCACGATGGCGCCGAAGCCCACCGCCGTGCCCTGCGACACGTTCTGCGCCTTGCTCAGCGGCGTGCCGCCGGCGTCGGCGCCGTCGCCCAACGCCACGCCGCCGCCGCCCGCGCGGCGTTCTCGCCGAAGGCTGCGAGCCCGTGGCCAGCGCCCCGCTGCCGATGGCGATCGCGTTCGCCCCCGTGGCCTGCGCGCCGAAGCCGATGGCCACCGCCCCGTCGGCCGTGGCCTTCGCGCCGTTGCCGG
>NZ_MOWM01000173.1 GCF_016082275.1 Variovorax sp. E3 | reverse complement strand
CGCCGCCGGCCGCGAGCAGGTGGGCGCGCGCGGCCCAGAAGGGCTGGTAGCTGGTGACCTCGTTGGCCGCAATGGCGTCGAGCGCCTGCAGGCCGACTTCCGGCCCGCGTGCGTTGGCCAGCGCGCAAGCCCGGCTGACCTGCGCGCCGATGCTGGGCCGCAGGGCCAGCAGGCCTTCGTACAGCGACACCAGGGTTTCAGGCGGCACGGGCGCGCCGGCGCGGCGCTCGCAGTGCGCCGACTGGATGGCGGCCTCCAGCTGGTAGGCGCCCAGCGACTGCATCGACGACGCCTGCCGCAGGTGATGCTCGGCTTCGGCCAGTTGTTCGTGGTTCCAGCGCGTGATGTCCTGCTGGTCGAGCGGCACGTACGCGCCCGCGTCGTTGCGCCGCGCCGCCATGCGCGCCTCGCAGAACAGCATCAGCGCGAGCAGGCCCAGCGGCTCGGGCTCGCCGGGCATCAGGCCGCAGAGGATGCGCCCGAGGTCGATGGCTTCGGCCGTCAGCCCGCGCGGAATGGCGTCGGCGCCGTCCACGTCGTCCCAGCCGGTGCCGTAGGCGGCATAGATGCCGTCGAGCACGTCCTGCAGCCGCTGCGGCAGTTCGCGCGCCTGCGGGTATTCGAAGGGAATGCCGGCCGCGCGGATGCGGGCCTTGGCGCGCACCAGCCGCTGGCCCAGCGTCGAGGGCGAGGTCAGGAAGGCGCCGGCCATGCGCGCCGCATCCAGGCCGAGCACGGTCTGCAGCATGAGCGGCGCGCGCGCCGGCGCGTCGATGGCCGGGTGCGCGCACACGAAGAGCAGGCGCAGCCGCTCGTCGGGCACGGCGACGTTGTCGGCGGGGGCGTCGTCGAGCTCGCCGGCCAGCAGCATCAGCGTCTGCGTGGCCTCGTCCTGCACGCGGGTATGGCGCCAGGCGTCGAGCTTGCGGTGCCGCGCCACGCTCAGCAGCCAGGCATCGGGCTGCGCCGGAACGCCGTCGGCGGGCCAGCGTTCGAGCGCGCGCGCGAAGCGTCGGCCAGCGCGTCTTCGGACGCGGCGATGTCGTGCGTGCGGGCCGACAGAATGGCCAGCAGCCGCCCGTACGAATCGCGTGCCGCGCGCGCGGCGCGCTCGGCGGCCAGGTGCGCCGCCGGGCCCGTGGTCATGCGGCCACGGCCGTGGCCATGAACACGGGGCGGATCTCCACGCCGCCGCTGGTGGCGCAGGGCGCGCGCGCCGCCCATTCGAGCGCCACGTCGAGGTCGGGCACGTCGATCACGAAGTAGCCGCCCAACTGCTCCTTGGTGTCGGCGAAGGGGCCGTCCTGCACCTGGCGCTTGTCGCCGCGCACGCGCAGCGTGGTGCCGGTCATGGGCGGGAACAGGCCGTGGCCGCCGAGCGAAATGCCGGCCTGGCGCACCGCGTCGGCATAGGCGACCCAGCTGGCGCGGTAGGCCTGCGAGGAGGCGTCGTCGCGCTGCGCGAATTCGGCCGCGGTCTGATAGAACATCAACATGTACTGCATGGTGTTTCTCCGTCATGGAAAGGTGGCTGAGCAGGATCGCTCACCACAATGACGGCCCACCGGCAGCCATTTCGACACGCATGCGACATGCCGAGCGGAATATTTTTTCCGTTATGGCGCCCGGGCGCAATGGCTCATTTACGCGTTCATGCGGCCCGGGCCTGTGTCGACGGCGCGAACATGCGCTCCATTTCCCCGCGCAGCTTGTAGGCGGCGGTCGAGGTGTCGATGGCCACGTCGGCCCAGCTCAGGCTCTGGCCCTTCTTGACCGGGCGCACCAGCTTGATGTTGTGCGCCAGGCCGAGCGGCAGGCCGCCCAGGCGCAGCGAGCGCTCGGCCGGCAGCAGCTTGCCCCAGACGGTGTAGCCGCCTTCGCCGTCGAGCATCTCGCCGGGCGCGAGGTCGCGTTTGGCGGTGGCGACCACGTCGGCGTTCCAGCAGGTGGCCGCGCCGGTCGGCTCGCCGCGCAGCGCCACGCTGGCCACCGACATGCCGACCTCCAGCCCGATCAGGTGCCAGCGCTTGTACAGCGTGAAGTAGCGCCCGCTGGGGTCGGTGTGGGCGTTGTATTCCTCGAAGCAGTTCTTGATGTAGTCGGTCTCGGCCTCGACCGTGACCCACACGCCCATGCGGATGTCGTAGGGGATCTTGCGGCCGTCGGCCTCCAGCGACGAGACCACCTCGACCATGCCCTTGCGCTCGAGCACGCCGCCTTCGCTCCTGGGCCGCGTGACGAAGGGAATGTCTTCCACGCTCGCGGGCGGATAGAGCAGGCCGTCGGAAGGCACCGTGAGGCCGGTCGCGTTGGCCACGGCCGAGCTTTCGATGGACGGCTTGGAGCCGTCGAGAAAGCTGTTGAACATCTTCGGGTTGAGCCCGCCGCGTTTCGCCTGCTCGGGCGTGAGGCCGTAGTTGCCCCAGACGGTTTCGGGCGTCGATTCGGTGAAGTGCGGCAGCCACTTGTGGCCGCGCCCGGCCGCCACCACCGGAAAGCCGCAGGTGCGCGCCCAGTCGACCAGGTCGCAGATCAGCGCGGGCTGGTCGCCGAAGGCCAGCGAATAGACCACGCCGGCCTGCTGCGCCCGGCGCGCGAGCAGCGGGCCGCAGAAGGCGTCGGCCTCGACCGTCACGTTCACCACGTGCTTGCCGTTCGCGAAGGCATCGAGGCAGTGGTCCACGGCCGCGATGGGGTTGCCGGTGCACTCGACCACGATGTCGATGCCCGGCTCGCGCGTCACGGCCTGCCAGTCGTCGGTGATCCAGGTGGTGCCGTGCTTCAGCGCCTCCTGCACCGAGCCGGCGTCGGCGCGCCCGGCTTGCCAGCCCACGCGTTCGAGGTTGACGCGGGCCGCGTCGGGCGACAGGTCGGCAATGGCCACCAGCTGCACGCCGGGCGTGCGCGGAATCTGTGCGAGGTACATGGCGCCGAACTTGCCGGCGCCGATCAGGCCGATGCGCACGGGGCGGCCTTCGGCGGCGCGTTGCTGCAGGCGGGAATGAAGGCTCATGTCGTTCAGGCCTCCACCGTGGCGTGGGCATCGCGCACGTCGAGCGAGGTGCGCAGCGCGCTCTCGGGCAGGCCGTGCTTCCACGGCACATCGACCGGGTAGGGCTTCAGCAGGCAGTCGTCGGGCAGCATCTCGATGGGCGTGAAGTCCCGGTGCGCGATGTATTCGGGCCGCTTGTGGCGGCGGATGTGGTTGCTGACCGCGCACAGGCTCAGGTACACGGCCACGCGGTTGAAGGGCGACAGGTTGCTGCCCGACGCATGCACCAGGCAGCTGTGGAACAGGATCATCGAACCGGCCGGCCCCTTGGGCGAGACGATGCCGCCGTGCCGCCCGCCCGCGCGGTCGACCAACTGGCGGATCAGGTCGTTGTCGACCGTCCACAGCGGGTAGCTGGTGGTCGTGAGGTCGTGCCTGGCGTCCACCACGCCCTTGCGGTGGCTGCCCGGAATGAACATCAGCGGGCCGTTGTGCTCGTTCACTTCGTCCAGAAAGATCGCGACGTTCATCGCGCGCTCGGTGGGCATCAGGTCGTCGTTGAGCCAGGTGCCGTAGTCCTGGTGCCATTGCCACACGTCGCCTTCGAAGGCCATCTTGCCGTTGATCTTGAACTGGTGCATGTAGACCTCTTCGTCGAAGAGGTCGCGCACCGGGCCGACCATGCGCGGGTGGCGCGCCAGCCGCGCGAAGGGCTCGCTGATGAGGTGCGCGGCAAAGTTCGTGCGCACGGCATCGGAGCCTTTCTCGCGCACGTTGAAGGCTTCGCGCTTGCTGTAGAGGTCGGGCACCGCGTCGGTCAGTGCCCTGGTTTCCTCGGCCGAGAAATGGCCGGGGAAGAACAGATAGCCGTCGCGCTCGAACTGCGCGCGTTGCTCGGGGGTCAGCTTCATGCCTTGTCTCCTTTTCTTCGCGGGGTGGTGGGCGGGGTGGGGGAGGCCGCGCGCGCCTGCTGTCGTTGTTCTTGCTGCGCGAGCCTTTCGCTCAATGCCTCGCTGGCCCGCGAGACATGTTCTTCGCTCAGGCGCGCGGCGCGCTCGGCGTTGCCGGCGGCAATGGCCTCGGCGATGGCCTCGTGCTCGTCCCACAGCGATTCGCGCTGGGGTTCGGCCTGCAGCACCGCGCCCATGGCGCGGCGCAGGTGGCGCCAGTGCGGGTCGGCGCTCTGGCCGATCAGCGGATTGCCCGAGGCCTCGTAGATGGCCTGGTGAAAGGCCACGTCGGCGTCGAGCATGGCTTCCACGTTGCGTCCGCGCGCGGCACGCCGGCCGCGCTCGATGAGCTTGGGGTCGATGCGAAAGCGCTGCTGCGCCGCGAGCCGCGCGGCCAGTGCGTCGAGCGCGCCGCGCACCTGGTAGACCTTGCGCATCGCCTCGGCTTCGAGCGGCGCGACCAGTACGCCACGGCCCGGCGCGTCGAGCACGAAGCCGTCTTTCTTGAGCAGCCGCAGCGCCTGCAGCACGGGCTGGCGCGACACCGACAGCCGCTGCGCGATGTCCTCCTGCGTGATGCGCTCGCCCGGCGCGAGCGTGCCGCTGCTGATGGCGCCAAGCAGGGCGCGATGCACCTGGTCGACGAGGTCGGGGGCGACTTCGATGCTGACGAGCTGGGCTGGCATGGGCGGGCTCCGAATCTGAACTCTGTATACAGAGTACAAAATTCGGGGCCGCGACGCATCCGGGGCTTTACCCTGAGCCGCAAGGCCCTCGACACGGCCGCCCGAATTTTTCCGTCAAGATAACGCCATGCAACTACCTACCTACGACGACGTCATTGCCGCGGCCGCGCGGCTCCAGGGCCATGCCCACCGCACGCCCGTGCTGCGCTCGACCACCGCCGACGCGCGCTGGGGTGCCAGCTTCTTCTTCAAGTGCGAGAACTTCCAGCGCATGGGCGCGTTCAAGTTCCGCGGTGCGTTCAATGCGCTGTCGAAGTTCGACGCCACGCAGCGCAAGGGCGGCGTCATCGCCTTCTCGTCGGGCAACCATGCGCAGGCCATCGCGTTGTCGGCGCGCCTGCTGTCGATGCCCGCCGTGATCGTCATGCCCAAGGACGCACCGGCCGCCAAGGTCGCGGCCACGCAGGGCTACGGCGCCGAAGTCGTGATGTACGACCGCTTCACCGAAGACCGCGAGGCGCTGACGAAGCGGCTTGCGCAGGAGCGCGGCATGACGATGATTCCGCCCTACGACCACCCCGACGTGCTCACCGGCCAGGGCACGGCGGTGAAGGAGCTGATCGAGGAAACCGGGCCTCTGGACCACCTGTTCGTGTGCCTCGGCGGCGGCGGGCTGCTGTCGGGCTCGGCGCTGTCGGCGCGCGCGCTGGCGCCGGATTGCAAGGTCTACGGTGTCGAGCCCGAGGCCGGCAACGACGGCCAGCAGTCGTTGCGCACGGGCAAGATCGTGCGCATCGAAACGCCCAAGACCATTGCCGACGGCGCGCAGACGCAGTACCTGGGCGAGTACACCTTCGGCATCATCCGCCGCGACGTGGACGACATCTTCACCGTGACCGACGCGCAGCTGGTCGACGCCATGCGCTTCTTCGCCGAGCGCATGAAGATGGTGGTGGAGCCGACCGGCTGCCTGGCCTTCGCGGGCGCGATTGCCGCGAGCAAGGCCATCGCGGGCCAGCGCGTGGGCATCGTGATCAGCGGCGGCAACGTCGACCTGTCGCGCTACGCGGCGCTGCTGTCGTCCTGAGTTGTTCGGGCTAGGCGCGGATCCCGCTGGCCGTGAGGTGCAGCAGGCGGTCCGCGCGGGCCGCCGCGCTTTCGGAGTGGGTCACCAGCACCAGCGACGCGCCGTGCTCGCGGGTCTGGCCGATCAGCAGCTCCATCACCTTCGCTGCCGTGGTCGGGTCGAGGTTGCCCGTGGGCTCGTCGGCCAGCAGCAGGGCGGGGCGGTGCACCAGCGCGCGTGCGATGGCCACGCGCTGCAACTGGCCGCCCGACAGCGTTTGCGGCAGCCGCGCGCCCATGCCGGGCAGGCCCACCGATTCGAGCATGCGCGCCACGCGGGCGTCGTCGCGCTGCTGCTGGCCCAGCAGCATCAGCGGCAGCGCCACGTTCTGCGCCACGTCCAGGTGCGGCAGCACGTGGAAGGCCTGGAACACGAAGCCCACGTGGCGGCGGCGCCAGAGCGCGCAGGCCTCGCCGTCGAGCGCGCCGATGTCGGTGCCGTCGTGCGTGACCGTGCCCTGGTCCCAGCTGTCCAGGCCGGCCATGCAGTTGAGCAAGGTCGACTTGCCGACACCCGACTCGCCGACGATGGCGACGAACTCGCCGGGCTCGACGGCCAGCGTCACGTTTTCGAAGACCGGCGACTCGCCGTAGTGCTTGCCGAGGTTGGAAATGCGCAGCGTCATCCGGGGCTCGTGGCCTTTGCAATCAGTTGAACGGCGTTCTGCACCGCGTAGGGCGCGTCGCAGGCGATCACGGTGCGCTGCGGCATGCTGCGCAGCCACGTGACCTGCCGCTTGGCGAGCTGGCGCGTGGCGGCGATGCCGCGTTCGCGCAGGTCGGCCATGGCCCTGCCGTCGGGCTGTGAGGCACCGCAGGCATCGAGCATTTCCCAGGCCTGGCGGTAGCCCACGCAGCGCATCGAGGGCAGGTCGGTCGACAGGTCGCCGCGCGCGCGCAGCGCCTTCACCTCGTCGAGAAAGCCGGCCGCCAGCATGGCGTCGAAGCGTTCGGCGATGCGTGCATGCAGCCATGCGCGGTTGGCGGGCTCGAGCGAAAACAGCAGCCCGCCCTCGACGGGCCTGGCGGTCTTGTTGTCGCTCGCATGAAAGCTCGACAGCGGCTGGCCGCTGCTTTCCCAGACCTCGAGCGCGCGCTGGATGCGCTGGCTGTCTTGCGGCGCGAGCCGCGCGGCCGTGACCGCATCGACCTGCGCGAGTTTGGCGTGCATGGCGGGCCAGCCGAGCGTGGCGGCCTCGGCGTCGATGCGCGCGCGCACGGCGGCGTCGGCCGCGGGCATGGCGTCGATGCCGTCGAACAGCGCCTTGAAGTACAGCATGGTGCCGCCCACCAGCAGCGGCAGCGCGCCGCGCGCGCGAATCTCGTCGATGAGGCGGGTGGCATCGGCCACGAAGGCGGCGGCGCTGTAGCTCTCGCGCGCATCGAGGATGTCGATCAGGTGGTGCGGCACGGCGGCGCGCTCTTCGGCGGTGGGCTTGGCGGTGCCGATGTCCATGCCGCGGTAGACCAGCGCCGAGTCGACGCTGACGATCTCGACGGGCCGGACCATGGCCATGGCCAGCGCCACGGCGGTCTTGCCGGACGCGGTGGGGCCGGCGAGGGCCACGTAGCGCGGGGAATCGGGGAGAGGGACGCAGCCCGATGGAGCGGGGGATGCCGAAGAGATGGCCGCGTGGGCCGCGAAGCTGGGAGACATGGTGCGCCGAGCGTAGCAAATGGCGCGGGCCCGTCGCCTTCGGGCGGCAGGGTGGCCCCAGGTCGCGCGGGCCGAATGCGGGGTCAGTCAGATGGCCGCGGGCACCTCTGACGGCGCGGCGCCGCGCACGTCGTGCGGCAGCGCCGGCACCGCCCCGGCCGGCGGCGCGAGCCGGGGCGTCGGGCGCTGCGGGCCGGCGTTGCTGGCCAGCGTGCTCTCCGGCTTCATGCGGAACAGCTGCGACAGCGCCGCGCGGTACTGCGCCTCGCCCACCGAGTTGGTGTCGTGGTGCGAGCCGCCCTCGACCAGCACGAACAGCTTGGGCACCGTGGCCGCGTCATACAGCTTGCGGCCCAGCGTGGGGTTGATCAGGCTGTCGGCGGTGCCGTGCACCACCAGCAGCGGCGCGCTGATCTTCTTGACCGTGTTGATGGCCTCGAAACGCTGCGTGATGAGGGGGCCGAAGGGCAGCCAGCCCCACTTGAAGCCGCTGACCACGTCGGCGATGGAGGTGAAGGTGCTTTCCACGATCACGCCGCTTTCGTCGTTCACATGCGCCGCCAGGTCGATGCCGATGGCGCCGCCCAGCGAGTGGCCGAAGATGTAGCGGTGCTGCCGGGGGTGGCGCGCGGCCAGCCAGGTCCAGGCGGCGCGGGCGTCCTCGCGGGCCGATTCCTCGGAGGGCAGGCCCTTGGAGCTCTTCCCGAAGCCGCGGTAGTCGATGGCCAGCACCGAAAAGCCCAGCTCGTGCATGCGCTGGATGCGCGGCGCCGAGCCGGCCACGTTGTAGCGCGCGCCGTGCAGGTACAGCATGACCGGGGTGTCGGTGGTTTCGGGCGCGCCGCCCAGCCACAGGCCGTGCAGGCGCGCGGGCTCGCCGGTCAGGGATGACTGGAAGTCGATCCACACGTCTTCCATGCCCTGGGCCATGGACGCGGTGTTGCCCCAGCTGCGGTCGCTGGGCTGGAAGATCCATTCGCGCTGTTGTTCGTCGAGCGTCGAGCAACCGGCCGCCAGCAGGGCGCAAAGCGAAAAGATTGACGCGAGGAGGGGCCAGCGTTTCATCATGGGGTTGAGGGACAGCGAAGTCGGCGGAAAAGTTCACCTCGCGCTTACCGCGGCACGCCGACATTGCGCCCCGGTAACCCCCTGAAACAACGCTCGCTGGCGCTTTGACGAACCTATGCAACGTGCGTGCCCGCCGCACGGATGACCGTGAAAACCCCTTGAAAACCCGCTGAAAACCGCCGTTTGGGCTATCGGCCGCGCATGAAAAGCGAATCCAGCTCGCGAATCGACAGCTGGCGCCAGGTCGGCCGGCCGTGGTTGCACTGGTCCGAACGCTCGGTCGCCTCCATCTGGCGTAACAGTGCGTTCATCTCGTCGATGGTGAGCTTGCGGTTGGCCCGCACGGCCCCGTGGCAGGCCATGGTGGACAGCAATTCGTTCTGCGCACGCTGCACCACGGTGCTTGCGTCGTGCTGGCCCAGCTCGGCCAGAACGCTGCGCGCCAGCTCCACCGGGTCGCCGTCCGCCAGCGTTCCGGGCACGGCGCGCACCGCGAGCGTGCGCGGCGAGAAGGGGGTGATTTCCAGGCCCAGCGTCGGCAGCACCGCCGCGCAGGCCTCGGCCGTGGCCACTTCCTGCGGCGTGGCCGCGAAAGTGGCCGGAATCAGCAGCGGCTGGCTGCTGATGGCGGCGCCGTCGAGCTGCGTCTTCAGCCGCTCGTAGACGATGCGCTCGTGCGCCGCGTGCATGTCGACCACCACCAGGCCCTGGCTGTTCTCGGCCAGGATGTAGATGCCCTGCAGCTGGGCCAGCGCGCGGCCCAGCGGCCAGGCGTCTTCGTTGGTGGCCAGGGGCGTGGGGGCGGCAGCGGCGTCTTCGCCGGAGTCGGGGCTCGGGTTCGGGCCCGGCGGCAGGCCGACGGGCGCGCGGAAGGTCATGGGCGCCGCGCCGCTCAGCGGCCATTGCGAGGGCGCGGAAGCCGGCTCGTGCCCCAGTTGCTCGGTGCGGCGGGGCCACATCGCCTCGAAATCGCCGGCGCCGCGCTCTTGTGCGACGAAATTGATCGCGGGCTGCGCCCAGCTGGCGCTTGGCGGCAGCGGGGTCTGCTTGAAGAAGGGCTGCGCCGCGCCCGACGGGGCCACGGCGTCGCCGGCGCGGGGCGCGGCCAGCGCGTCCTCGATGGCGTGGCGCACGGCCTGGTGGATCTCTCGCCCGTCGCGAAAGCGCACCTCGATCTTGGTCGGGTGCACGTTCACGTCCACGCGCGCCGGATCGATTTCCAGGTACAGCGCGTAGATCGGCTGGCGGTGGCCGTGCAGCACGTCTTCGTAGGCGCTGCGCACGGCGTGCGACAGCACCTTGTCGCGCACGAAGCGGCCGTTGACGTAGAAGAACTGCTGGTCGCCGCGCGAGCGCGCCGCGTCGGGAATGCCCACGCGCCCGGCCACGCGCACCGGGCCGCCGGTGCGGTCGACCGCCACGCTCTGCGCCACGAAGTCGTCGCTCAGCGCGTCGGCCAGCCGCTGCTCGCGCGCGTCGGCGGCGCGCCATTGCTCCACCAGCTTGCCGTCGTGCCAGATCGAAAAGCCCACCTCGGGGCGCGCCAGCGCGTGGCGGCGCACCGCCTCGATGCAGTGGGCCAGCTCGGTGGCGTCGGTCTTGAGGAACTTGCGGCGCGCGGGCGTCGCGAAGAACAGCTCGCGCACTTCCACCGTGGTGCCGGTGGCGCGCGCCACCGGCCGCAGCTCGCCGGTGCGCCCGTCGAGCGAGAAGGCCGTGTCGGCGCCGGTGAAGCGCGAAAGAATGCTGAACTCGGCAATCGCGTTGATGGCCGCGAGCGCCTCGCCGCGAAAGCCCATCGTGCCCACCGTCTCGAGGTCGTTCAGGCTGGCGATCTTGCTGGTCGCATGGCGGCGCAGCGCCACCGTGAGTTCCTCGCGCGGAATGCCCAGCCCGTCGTCCTCGACGGAAATCAGCCGCACGCCGCCCGAGGCCAGTCGCACCGTGATCTGCCGGGCGCCCGCGTCCAGCGCGTTGTCCAGCAGCTCGCGCACCACCGAGGCCGGCCGCTCGACCACTTCGCCGGCGGCGATCTGGCTGATCAGCTCGTCGGGCAGCTCGCGGATGGGGCGGCGTTGGGTGACGGGGGGGATGGAAGTGGGGAGGGCGCTCACCGGGGCATTCTAGAAGCGGGGTGCGGGAGCCGGCTTTCGCCGTGGGTATTTGCGCCGCTTATATCGATCCTCAACCGATCTCATTGGCGTGCGATGGCCCGCCTGCCTATGCTCGGGCCCACAGAAAAAGAACCGTTGGAGACACCCCATGACATCGCCATTGCCGCCCTCGCGCCGCTTCTAGCCCGCCGGTGACGCCACACGGCCAGCGCGCGCCGTGCCACGCCGATCCGGACCCTTCCGTCGACCGTGACTGCCTTTGCTCCCGCCGCGAGCGGGCGGCCGGTGTCGTCACGCGCCTTCCGTCCCGCAACCTCCGAAAGAAAGCCCCATGACCGACCGCCCCCTTCGCTCCGCCGCGTGGTTCAACAACCCCGAGCACAGCGAGCTCTCGGTGCTCCATCTCGCCTGGTACCTGAACTACGGGCTCACCCGCGAAGAGCTGCAGTCCGGCAAGCCCATCATCGCCATCGCGCAAAGCGGCTCCGACCTGACGCCCTGCAACCGGCACCACCGCGAACTCGCGCAGCGCGTGCGCGACGGCATCCGCGAGATGGGCGGCGTTGCCATGGAGTTCCCGATGCACCCGATCCAGGAGAACGGCCGCCGCCCCACGGCCGCGCTGGACCGCAACCTGGCCTACCTGGGGCTGGTCGAGGTGCTGACCGGCTACCCGATCGACGGCGTGGTGCTCACCACCGGCTGCGACAAGACAACGCCCGCCGCGCTCATGGCCGCGGCCACCGCCAACATTCCCGCCATCATCCTGTCAGGCGGCCCGATGCTCAACGGCTGGCACGAAGGGCAGCGCACGGGCACCGGCACCACGCTCTTCAAGGCACGCGAGCTGTTCGCCAAGGGCAGCATCGACTTTCCGGGCTACATCGACCTGGTGGGCTCCACGGTGCCGTCCATCGGGCATTGCAACGTGATGGGCACGGCCTCCACGATGAACGCGCTGGCGGAAGCCCTGGGCATGAGCCTGCCCGGCTGCGCGGCCATTCCCGCCCCGTACCGCGAACGCGGGCAGATCGCCTACGAGACGGGTCGGCGCATCGTCGACATGGTGCGCGAAGACCTCAAGCCCTCGGACATCCTCACGCGCTCGGCGTTCGAGAACGCGATCGTGGTCAACACGGCCATCGGCGGGTCGACCAACGCGCCCATCCACCTGATCGCCGTCGCCAAGCACGCGGGCGTCGCGCTGGACATTCAAGACTGGGAAACGGTGGGGCTGGACGTGCCGCTGCTGCTGGACATGCAGCCCGCCGGCAAGTACCTGGGCGAAGAGTTCTACCGCGCGGGCGGCGTGCCGGCCGTGGTGGCGCAGCTGCACCGCCACGGCCTGATCCGCGAGGACGCGCTCACGGTCAACGGCAAGACCCTGGCCGCCAACTGTGCCGACGCGCAGGTGAAAGACGTCGACGTGATCCGCCCCTTCGAGCAGCCGCTGCGCGAGAACGCCGGCTTCCTGGTGATGTCGGGCAACCTGTTCGACAGCGCGATCATGAAGACCAGCGTGATCTCCGACGAGTTCCGCGCGCGCTACCTCGACGCGCCCGGCGACCCCGATGCCTTCGTCGGCCGCGCCATCGTGTTCGACGGCCCGGAAGACTACGAGCGCCGCATCGAAGACCCGTCGCTGGACATCGACGCGCGCTGCATCCTGTTCATGCGCGGCGTCGGCCCCATCGGGCACCCCGGGTCGTCCGAAGTGGTGAACATGCGCGCGCCGGCGCACCTGCTCAAGAGCGGTGTCTCCGCGCTGCCTTGCGTGGGCGACGGGCGGCAGTCGGGCACGTCGGGTTCGCCGTCGATCCTGAACGCCTCGCCCGAAGCCGCCGCGGGCGCGGGCCTGGCCCTGCTGCGGACGGGCGACGAGGTGCGCGTCGACCTGAAGAACCGCACCGTGAACATGCTCGTGAGCGACGAGACGCTGCAGGCCCGGGCGCGCGAGCTCCAGGCGCAGGGCGGCTACCCGATACCCAAGAGCCAGACGCCGTGGCAGGAGATCCAGCGCGCGATGGTCGACACCCTGTCCGAGGGCATGGTGCTCAAGCCCGCCGTCAAGTACCAGCGCGTGGCGCAGACCGGCGGCATCCCGCGCCGCAATCACTGAACGCGGCGATGCCCTTCGCCCATCGATTTTTTTCAAACTGACCGGAACCGACCATGAAGTGGATGACAGTGCAAACGCAGGACGGCCTGCGCGTGGGATATGCCAAGGGGGAGATGCTGCAGCTCGTCGACGCGGCGACATTGCAGCGCATCGTCGAGGGAGACGAATGGCACGACGCCGGCGAGCCGGTGCCGCTGGCCGGCGTGCGGCCCGAGATTCCGCTGGTGCCGCGCAACATCATCTGCGTGGGCGCCAATTACCGCGACCACTGCATCGAGACCGGCCTCGCGATTCCCGACAAGCCCGTCATCTTCGCCAAGTTCACCAACACGCTCGCGGCCGACGGCGATGCGCTGAGCTGGCCCGAGGGCTTCACCGACAAGGTCGACTGGGAGGCCGAGCTCGGCGTGGTCATCGGGCGCCGCGCCAGGGGCGTGAGCGAGGCCGATGCGCTGTCGCACGTGTTCGGCTACGTGGCGGCCAACGACGTGTCCGCGCGCGACGTGCAGCTGGGCGAGGCGCAATGGGTGCGCGGCAAGTCGCTCGACGGCTTCTGCCCGCTGGCCTCCACGCTGGTGACGCGCGACGAGATCGCCGACGTGCAGGCGCTGGACATCCGCTGCTTGGTCGACGGCGAGGCCGTGCAGTCGTCCAACACGCGCGAGATGATTTTCCCGGTGGCCTTCCTGGTCGCGTACCTGTCGCGCGCCATCACGCTCGAGCCCGGCGACCTGATCCTGACGGGCACGCCGGCCGGCGTGGGGCTGGGCCTGAAGCCGCCCCGCTTCCTCAAGAGGGGCGAGGTGGTAACGGTCGAGATCCAGGGCGTGGGCAGCGTGACGAACCCGGTCGCGGGACCGGTCGCCCGGGGCTAGCGCCAGCCCGCCACCACCATTGCGATTTCTGTTGCGAGGAGACAAAAAAATGAGTCATTACAGCGAGTTGGTCAGCGGCGCCGTGCGCAAGGCGCGATGGCGCCTGCTGCCGATGCTGATCGTCATGTACATCATGTCGATCCTGGACCGTGTCAACGTCGGGTTCGCCAAGAGCGCGCTGCAGGTCGACACCGGCATCAGCGACAGCGCCTTCGCGCTGGGCGCCGGCATCTTCTTCGTCAGCTACGCCATCTTCGAGGTGCCGAGCAACGTGATTCTTTCGCGTGTCGGGCCGCGCATCTGGCTGTGCCGGATCATGGTCACGTGGGGACTGGTGGCCTCGGCCATGATGTTCGCCACGTCGGAGATGTCGTTCTACGTGCTGCGCTTCCTGCTGGGCATCGCGGAGGCCGGCTTCTACCCGGGCGTGCTGCTGACGCTGACCTACTGGTTCCCGGTGAAGGTGCGCGCGCAGGCCAACGGCATCCTGCTGTTCGGCTTCGCGGGCGCGCTGGTCATCGGCGGGCTGGTGTCGGGCGCGCTGCTCGACATGCACGGCATCGGCGGGCTGAAGGGCTGGGAGTGGATGTTCCTGATCGAAGGCGCGATGGCGGTGGTGGTCGGCATCGTCGCGTTCTTCGTGATCGTCGACCGGCCCCATACTGCGAAGTGGCTCACGCCGCGGGAGCAGGACGCCCTGCAGGCGGTGCTCGACCAGGAGGCCGCCGACAAGTCGGTCGCCAGCCCGCACACGGTGATGCAGACGCTGCGCAATCCGCAGGTCATGTTCTTCGCGGCGAATTTCTTCATCGTGCAGATCGCGGCCTACGGCCTGATCTTCTACCTGCCGAGCCAGGTGGCGCAGATCATGGGCCAGAAGATCGGGCTGATGGTGGGCTTCGTCACCAGCATTCCGTGGCTGCTGGCGCTGTTCGTCGTCTACTTCGTCACGCGCTGGTCGGACCGGCACCACGAGCGCCGCCGCGCGACGGTGGCCTCGCTGTACGCCATCTTCGGCGTGTGCGTGTGCCTGTCGGCGCACGGCTCGCCGGTGTTCGCCATCGCGGCGCTGTCGATCGGCGCGTCCACCTACCTGTCGGGCACGCCGATCTTCTATGCGTTCCTGTCGGAGCGCCTGTCGGGGCTCGGCATCGCGACCGGCATTGCGCTCGTGAACTCCATCGGCAACCTCGGCGGCTTCGTCGCGCCGAACCTGCGCACCTACGTCGAGCAGAACCACGGGGGCTCGGCGGCCGGGCTCTACACGCTGGGCAGCGCCGCGCTCGTCGCGTCGCTGATGCTGGTCTTCATGCCCAGGGCGTGGCGCACGGTGGCGGCCAGGGGGCGCCCTGCGGCCGGCCAGGGGGCGCCCTGCGGCCGGCCAGGGGGCGGCGACGCTTCCGGGCGTCGCGCAACCCCGG